>CAZFPR010000146.1:0-5889 GCA_964521045.1 uncultured Hyphomicrobiales bacterium | reverse complement strand
ATCATCGCGGCTACCAACAAGGATCTGCGGATCCTGATCCAGCAGGGCCTGTTCCGCGAAGACCTGTTCTACCGCCTCAATGTCGTGCCGCTCCGGCTGCCGCCGTTGCGCGAGCGTACGGAAGACGTCCCCGACCTGATCCGGCACTTCTTCACGCTAGCCGCGCGCGAAGGCTTGCCGCAGAAGCAGATCGAGAACGCAGCGCTCGAACGGCTGCGACGGTATCGCTGGCCGGGCAACGTGCGCGAACTCGAAAATCTCGTGCGCCGTCTCTCGGCACTCTATCCGCAGGAAGTTATTTCGCTCGCGATCATCGATTCAGAACTGGCGCAGCCGGCCGCCGAGCCGTCGCCGGAGGCGAGCGCGAAAGACGAGTCGCTCAGCGCCTCAACCGAACGCCATCTGTCGAAATACTTCGGCGGCTTCGGCGACAACCTGCCGCCGCCGGGCCTCTATCACCGCATCCTGCGCGAGGTTGAGACGCCGCTGATCTCGGCAGCACTCGCGGCGACCCGCGGCAACCAGATCAAGGCCGCCGAGCTTCTGGGGGTGAACCGGAACACCTTGCGGAAGAAGATCAGGGATCTCGATATCCAGGTGATCCGTTCGACCCGCTAAAACGCCGGAATCCGCCCAGTTTCCCTTGCTGGCCACTCAAATCGGCTGCCCAGGTCTGTCACATTTTTGCACCAGTGTTGTTAGTATGCATCAGGCCGCCGGGTGGTCCGGTCCTGATCGCAATGCATGACCGACACAATCGCCCCGACCGATAGCGCGCTGCCGGCCCAGTCGGCTCCGTTCCCGAAACCGCCGCGACGGCTGACGAGCTACTTCGCGCCGTTCATGGTGGTGATGTCGCTGCTTTCGGCGCTGGTCACCTTCCTCATCCTGACCGGCATGACGCGGATTTCTCCGACCCATAATGTGGTCGTGACGGTGCTGCTCGCGAACGCGGCCATGGTCGCGGTTCTGTTCGTCGTCGTCGCGTGGGAAGTCATCAACGTCATCCGCGCGCAACGCAGGGGCAGGGCCGGCGCCCGCCTGCATGGCCGCATCGTGCTTCTGTTCGGCATCGTCGCCGTCGTGCCCGCCATTCTCGTTGCGGTGATTGCTAGCATCACGCTCGACCGCGGCCTCGACCGATGGTTCTCGCAACGCACGCGCGCCATCATCGGCAACGCGCTTACGGTCGCCGAGACCTATGTACGCGAACATGGCCTGAACATCCGGCAGGATCTCGTCGCGATGGCGAGCGACCTGACGCGGATGAAAGAACTCTACGACACCGATCGTACGAAATTCCGGCAGGTTCTGACGTTTCAGGCGCAGGTGCGCGGCGTACCAAGCGCCGTGCTGATACGCTCGGACCTCACCGTGCTCGAAAAAGCCGACATCAATGTCGGGCGCGAGTTCCTGATCCCGCAGAACATCAAGGTCGCGGAAGCGACTGCGCAACAGCCGATCGTGTATGTTTCGCCGTCGGCGGACTATGTTGCGGCGATTATTCCGATCATCAATTTCGAGGACACTTTTCTCTTCGTCGCGCGGCCGATCGACCCGCGCGTGATCCAGTATCTCCGGCAGACGGAAGCCAACCTGCTCGAGTATCGCGGGCTCGAGCAAAGGCGTTTCGGCGTGCAGATCGCATTCGCGCTGATGTATGCGGTGATCGCGATGATCCTGTTGCTCTCCTCGGTATGGATCGGCCTGAACTTCGCGAACCGTCTCGTAGCCCCGATCCGCCGCCTGATTACCGCCGCCGATCTCGTCGCTTCCGGCAACCTCTATGTGCAGGTACCGGTTCGCCAGTCCGAAGGCGATCTTGCCAATCTCGGTGAGAGCTTCAACAAAATGACATCGGAGCTGCGTGCGCAGAACTCCGACCTGGTACGGGCGCGCGACCAGATCGATGAGCGCCGCCGCTTCTCGGAAGCCGTGCTGGCCGGTGTCGGCGCCGGGGTTATCGGCCTCGATGCGGCCGGCAAGATCACCATCATTAACCGCTCCGCGGAGCGGCTGCTTGGCGTCCGGGAAGGCCAGATGACCGGCAAGGATGCAGCCGAAGTCCTGCCCGAGATTGCCGGTCTTATCCGCGAGGCCTTTGCCGACAGCCAACGTGTGAACGGTACCATCTCGATGTCGCGCGGGGGCCGCGAGCGTACCTTCAACGTACGAGTGACGACCGAGCAGGCCGACGAAACCGAGCACGGCTACGTGATTACGCTCGACGATATTACCGAACTCGTGACAGCGCAGCGGAGTTCCGCCTGGGCCGATATTGCGCGACGTATCGCACACGAGATCAAGAATCCGCTGACGCCGATCCAGCTTTCCGCCGAGCGCTTGAAGCGCAAATACGGAAAGACATTGATTCAGGATCGCGAGATCTTCGAACAGTGCACCGAGACGATCATCCGGCAGGTCGGAGACATCGGCCGCATGGTCGATGAGTTTTCGTCTTTCGCGCGAATGCCCAAGCCCGTCGTGGAATCGCAGGACCTCGCGGAAACGATCCGTCAGGCCGTGTTTCTGCAACGGGTCGGCCATCAGAACATCAAATTCGAGACCGAACTTCCGCAAGGCGTCATGACGGCGCGCTTCGACCGGCGGCTGATCTCGCAGGCGCTGACGAACATTCTGAAGAACGCGGGCGAGGCGATCGAGGCCTTGCCGCAGGACGAACGGGAGAAGGGCCGCATTCTGGTCCGCGCCACCCGCGAAGGCGGCATCATCGCCATCGACGTGATCGACAACGGACCCGGGCTACCGAAGGAAAACCGGGACCGCCTGCTCGAGCCCTACGTCACCACCCGCGAGAAGGGGACCGGGCTCGGCCTCGCGATCGTCGGCAAGATTTTCGAGGAACACGGCGGGCGTATCGAACTGAACGATGCGCCGGCCGATTTCGCGGGCGGGCGCGGCGCCTGGATCAGGCTGACGCTTGCAGCAAACGGAACCAATGCCGCGGTCAACGCGGCTGAAAGCAACAAACAGGACGCAGTGAGCTGAAGATGGCGAACGATATCCTTGTAGTCGATGACGAAGCGGACATTCGCGATCTGGTCGCGGGCATTCTGGAGGACGAAGGCTATGTCGTCCGCACGGCGGGTAGCGCCGACGATGCATTGACGGCGATCGAGACCCGGCGCCCGCAGCTTGTGCTGCTCGACATCTGGCTCGAAGGCAGCCGGCTCGATGGCCTCGCGCTCCTTGATGTGATTAAAGCCGATCATCCCGAATTGCCGGTCGTGATGATCTCGGGTCACGGGAATATCGAGACCGCGGTCGCCGCGATCAAGCAGGGCGCATACGACTTCATCGAAAAGCCGTTCAACGCCGACCGGCTGGTCGTGATCGCAAGCCGCGCGATTGAAACCTTGCGGCTGCGCCGCGAGGTGAACTCGCTGAAGCAACTGACCCCGCACGCGCAAACGCTGGTCGGACAGTCCGCCGCGATGAATTCGCTGCGCCAGACGATCGAGCGGGTTGCACCGACCAACAGCCGGATCCTGATCGTGGGACCTTCGGGTTGCGGCAAGGAACTTACCGCGCGGATGATCCACAATGCCTCGGCCCGCGCGCACGGTCCTTTCGTCGTCATCAATGCGGCGGCCATTACGCCGGAGCGCATGGAGCTTGAGCTTTTCGGCACCGAGGGCGACGGCGAACAGCCGCGCAAGGTCGGCGCGCTCGAGGAGGCCGACGGCGGTACGCTGTTCATCGACGAGATCGCCGACATGCCCAAAGAGACGCAGAACCGGATTCTGCGCGTGCTCACCGAGCAGACCTTTCAGCGGCTGAAAGGAAACGTGAGGGTGCAGGTCGACGTGCGCGTCATTTCCTCGACGGGGCGCGACATCGAGCAGGAGATCGCGGATGGCCGCTTCCGGGAAGATCTGTTCCACCGCCTGAGCGTGGTGCCGATCCGGGTGCCGCCGCTCGCGGAGCGCCGCGAGGATATTCCCGAACTCGTGCAGCACTTTCTCGAGCAGATTTCCGTGACGACCGGCCTGTCGAAACGGACGATCGGCGAAGACGCGCTCGCGGTGCTCCAATCCCATGACTGGCCGGGGAACGTGCGGCAGCTTCGCAACAACGTCGAGCGTTTGCTCATCCTCGCGGGCGGCGACGCCCACAGCACGATCACGGCCAACCTGCTTCCGCCCGACGTCGGTTCGCTGGTGCCGAGCATGCCGAACGGCAACGGCGGCGAGCAGTTGATGAGCCTTCCGCTCAGGGACGCCCGCGAAGTGTTCGAGCGGGAATATCTGGTCGCGCAGATCAACCGCTTCAGCGGGAATATCTCGCGCACCGCCGAGTTCGTCGGGATGGAGCGTTCAGCCTTGCACCGCAAGCTGAAGGCGCTCGGGATCGACGAGCGGGACCGCTAGGCCGGCTCTCCGCATATGTCGCGCATCGCATACGTGAACGGACGATACCTTCCGTTTGGAGAGGCTCGCGTTCACGTTGAGGATCGCGGCTATCAGCTCGGCGACGGGGTATACGAAGTCTGCGAGATCCGGGATGGAGCGCTCGTGGATGAGCGCCGTCATTTGGAGCGGCTGTCGCGTTCGCTGGCCGCGTTGCGCATTGTGCCGCCGCTCTCGAGTGACGCGCTTCGTTTCGTGGTCGCGGAAACCGTCCGCCGCAATCGGGTAAGGGACGGTCTCGTTTACGTGCAGATCACGCGCGGCGTGGTGCGGCGGGATCATGGCTTCCCGGAGAGGCCGCCTAAAGCGGCGCTCGTCGTGACGGTGCGTGCGCTCGACCGCGCAAAAATTGAGGCAAGCGCGAGAACGGGAATTTCCGTCATCACGGTATCGGACGATCGCTGGGGCCGCGTCGACATCAAAACGATAGGACTTCTGCCGAATGTGCTCGCGCGTCAGGCCGCGAAGGAGGCGGGAGCAAAGGATGCCTGGTTCGTGGATGAAGAAGGGTTCGTAACCGAAGGCGCGTCCTCGAATGCGTGGATCGTGAAGGACGGCGTTCTTCGTACGCGGGAGAGCTCCAATCGTATCCTTACCGGGATCACCATGACGGTGGTGAAGGAGCTCGCGGCGGACCTTCAGATCAAAGTGGACACACGAGCCTTTACCGTGGAAGAGGTACGTGCTGCGGACGAAGCTTTCCTCACTTCGGCTACCCAAACGGTGATGCCTGTGGTCCGCATTGACGGCAGTGCGGTCGGGTCTGGCAGTCCGGGTCCGCTTACGATCCGGCTGCGAGAAGCGTTCTACCGGAAGGCGGAAATAGGCCGCTCCATAACGTAAGGCGTTGAAATAACTACAAGAAACAATCGCCAAGTTGTGACGGTACAATCTTGCGCGGCGGCAGGAACGTGCATCTAATAGTCAATACGGACACAAAATGTCCGGGCAGGGTGGCCGGAAGGGGCCATCCCACAAATCGCTCGCCCGAACCAAGAAGGAAAATCCCCATGGCGGCGGAAAGAAACCAGAATCTCCAGGATACTTTTCTCAATTTCGTCAGGAAGAACAAAACCCCGCTCACGATCTTTCTCGTAAACGGCGTGAAGTTGCAGGGCGTGGTGACGTGGTTCGACAACTTCTGCGTTTTGCTGCGAAGGGACGGACACGGGCAGCTCGTCTACAAGCATGCGATCTCGACGATCATGCCTGGCGCACCCATATCCTTGTTCGAAGGCACGGACGACAGCATCGCCGCCGGAGACAAGCTCTAGTTGGAGCCCGCAAAACCGAAACGCAGGAAATCGCGGCAGCCGGATAACCCGGCGGCAGGCGAGACGGGTACGCGCGACGCGACGAGGGTCGTGGTCGTGGTGCCGGTGACTGCGCGCGGCAAGGAGGCGGGCGCGGTCTTCCGCGATCCGCAGGCGCGGCTCGAGGAGGCCGTCGGGCTTGCGGC
>CAZFPR010000145.1:0-5962 GCA_964521045.1 uncultured Hyphomicrobiales bacterium | reverse complement strand
ACTGGCAGAAAGAAACCGCTCATACTTTTCCTGTAGACGATGCCGAACTGGGCGAACTACTTGAACGTTGCCAGCGCAAACTCGATGCCCGCCTACGTGGGTTGCGACAAAAAGGCTTCGATCTATGCCGCAGTTGTGAAGCAGCGGTAACAGATTCACCTGATCGCATCTGTGCAGTCTGTATTTTTGCCGGCCGCGAAAAAAATCGAGCCGCAGGTCCCGCTCCTTCGGAGGGAGGGAAACCGCGGCTTGGGGAATCGAAAGGGTGGCGGCAAGGCTCATCGGGGCAATCTAGAAGAGTGACGGTAGCCTGAAAATACAGGCCCGGTAGACAGTTACGTGCTTGTGAGCCGGGCGTCTTGCGCGACCCTGTTTAATCACATAAAGATATCCTTATATGGTGGGCGATGGGCTTTTGCCCATGCCCGTAGGGATTTGTCCGTGGTTCGAAGGAAAGCACCGTCCGGTTTCGAAGCTTTGCTCGGCGGCCTGAAGGCTGCCGCAGAGGACACGCGCCTGCGGCTCTTGGCGCTGCTCGACCAGGCGGAACTGACCGTCTCGGACCTCACCGACATTCTCGGACAATCGCAGCCGCGCATCTCGCGCCATCTGCGGCTGCTTGCCGAAGCCGGGATCGTCGAGCGCTTTCGCGAGGCGTCATGGGCATTTTATCGCCGGGCCCCCGAGGGCGCCGGCGCGCCGCTTGCCGACGCGATCCTTGCGCTCGCCGATCCCACCGATCCGATTTTCGAGCGCGACCGCGAACGGCTCGCGCAGGTGCGCGCCAGCCGTCAGCAGGCGGCGCAAAGTTATTTCCGCAAGCATGCGGCCCGCTGGGACGAGTTGCGCAAACTGCACGTTTCCGATGTCGCGGTGGAAGCCGCGGTGCGCGAAGCGCTCGCGGGGAAGCCGATCGACGCGCTCCTCGATCTCGGTACCGGCACCGGCCGCATTCTCGAATTGTTCGGAGCGGAGATTTCCCGCGGCGTCGGCATCGACCTCAATCCGGAGATGCTGCAATTTGCCCGCGCCAATCTCGACAAGGCCGGGCTGAAGAACTGCTCGGTGCGGCAGGGCGATCTCTACAATCTGCCGTTCCCGCGCGACTCCTTTGATGCGATCGTGATGCATCAGGTGCTGCATTATCTCGACGACGGCGCGCGTGCGCTGCGCGAGGCCGCGCGCGTGCTGCGCCCCTCCGGCCGTCTCGTGGTCGTCGACTTCGCACCGCATCAGCTCGAATTCCTGCGCGACGAACACGCGCATCGCCGTCTCGGCTTCGCGCCGGATGTGGTCGAGCAGTGGCTGAAGGATGCCGGGCTCGATTTCGACCGGCACCGGGCGCTTGCGCCCGAAAAGAAGAGCGACAGCGCACTGACGGTTTCGGTCTGGGTCGCCCGCGACCCGCGCATTCAGCTTGCGGGAGAGGGAAGGGAAGTTGCGTGATGGGTAGCGATATTCAGGTCTCGTTCGAGTTTTTCCCGCCGAAGACCGAGGAGATGGAAAAGACGCTGTGGGCTTCGATCGCGCGGCTTGCGCCGCTGAAGCCGCGTTTCGTCTCGGTCACCTACGGCGCGGGCGGCTCCACGCGCGAACGCACGCACGGCACGATTGCCCGCATGCTGCGCGAGACGTCGCTCACGCCGGCGGCTCATCTCACCTGCGTCGGCGCGACCAAAGCCGAGACCGACGAAGTCGTGCAAGGCTACTGGAACGAGGGCGTGCGCCACATCGTGGCGCTACGCGGCGATCCGGTGACCGGCGCCGGTACGAAATATGTGCCGCATCCTGGCGGCTATGAAGGCAGCCCCGAACTGATCGCGGGAATCAAGAAGATCGGCAATTTCGAAATTTCGGTTTCGGCCTATCCCGAGAAGCATCCGGACAGCGCGAGCGTGGACGCCGAGATCGAGCTCCTGAAGCGCAAGGTCGACGCGGGCGCGACCCGTGCGATCACGCAGTTCTTCTTCGGCAACGATCTTTATTTCCGTTATCTCGATCGCGTGCGTTCGAAGGGCATCGATATTCCGATCGTGCCGGGCATTCTTCCGGTACTTAATTTTGCGCAAGTGAAGAAGTTCGCCGAGCCGTGCGGCACGCATGTACCGCAAGCGCTCGCCGAGCGCTTCGCCGGTCTCGAGAACGATGCCGAGACGCGCAAGCTGGTTGCCGCGACCGTTGCCGCCGAGCAGGTCAACGATCTCCGCCAGCGCGGCGTGAACGAGTTTCACTTCTATACGTTGAATCGTTCGGAACTCGTGTTCGCTATCTGTCATCTGCTCGGCATTCGCCCGGAAGCGGGCGCCGCTGCCGCGTAATTGGAATTAGGTAAATGAGTGAAGTGAAGTTGCAGATGTCGGCGGCCGAGAAAGAGCTTCGTACGCTCGCGAAGGAGCGCATTCTTGTGCTCGACGGCGCCTGGGGCACGATGATCCAGGCGCTGAATCTGGATGAAGCCGGCTATCGCGGCGCGCGGTTCGATGCGTGGAATCGCGAAGTTCGCGGCAACAACGACATTCTGAACCTTTCGAAGCCCGACGCGATACGCGAAATTTCACTCAAATACTTCCGCGCGGGCGCGGATATCTGCTCGACCAACACCTTTTCTTCCACGCGCATCGCGCAGGCCGATTACGGCATGGAAGAGTTGGTTTACGATCTCAACTTCGAGGCGGCGAAGCTCGCGAAGGAAGCGGCGGCGATCGTCGAGAAGGAAGACGGGCGCAAGCGCTATGTCGCGGGCGCATTAGGCCCGACCAACCGCACCGCTTCGATTTCGCCGGACGTTTCCAATCCGGGCTATCGCGCGACTTCGTTCGACGAACTCGCAGACGCTTACTACGAGCAGACCAAGGCACTCGTCGAAGGCGGCGCGGACATCATCCTCGTCGAAACGATCTTCGATACGCTGAACGCCAAGGCTGCGATCTTCGCGATCGAGAAAATGTTCAAAGAGCGCGGCGAGCGGCTGCCGGTCATGATCTCCGGCACGATTACCGACCGTTCGGGCCGCACGCTTTCCGGCCAGACGCCGACCGCGTTCTGGAATTCGGTTGCGCATGCGCGGCCGTTCTCGGTGGGCCTCAATTGCGCGCTCGGCGCCAAGGAAATGCGCGCGCATATCGCGGAAATCGCGAAGGTCGCGGATACGCTGGTCTGCGCCTATCCGAACGCGGGTCTGCCGAACGAATTCGGTCTCTATGACGAGAGCCCGGAATTCATGGCCGGCATGCTCGAGGAGTTTGCGAGTGCCGGCCTTGTGAACATCGTCGGCGGCTGCTGCGGCACCACGCCGGATCATATTCAGGCGATCTGCACGGTGACGGCGAACAAGAAGCCGCGCACCATTCCCGAATTGCCCGCGCGCCTGCGTCTCTCCGGCCTGGAGCCGTTCGAGCTGACGCCGGAAATTCCGTTCGTGAACGTCGGCGAGCGCACCAACGTCACGGGGTCGGCGAAATTCCGGAAGCTGATTACCGAAGGCAAGCTCGACGAAGCGCTCGCGGTCGCGCGCGAGCAGGTCGAAAGCGGCGCACAGGTCATCGACGTCAACATGGACGAGGGTCTGCTCGATTCCGAGAAGGCGATGGTCGAATTCCTGAACCTCATCGCATCCGAGCCTGACATCGCCAAAGTGCCGATCATGGTCGATAGCTCGAAGTGGTCGGTGATCGAGGCGGGCCTGAAATGCGTGCAGGGCAAGGGCATCGTCAATTCGATTTCGATGAAGGAAGGCGAAGACGCCTTCCGCCACCATGCGCATCTCGTGCGCAGCTATGGCGCGGCGGTCGTCGTCATGGCGTTCGACGAACAGGGTCAGGCCGACACCGTCGAGCGCAAGGTCGAGATCTGCTCGCGGGCCTATCGCATCCTCGTCGACGAAGTCGGCTTTCCGCCGGAAGACATCATCTTCGATCCGAACATCTTCGCGGTCGCGACCGGCATCGAGGAGCACGCGGGCTATGGCACCGCGTTCATCGACGCGACTCGCATCATCCGCCAGAAACTTCCGCACGCGCATATCTCTGGCGGCGTTTCGAACCTCTCGTTCTCGTTCCGCGGCAACGAGCCGGTGCGGCAGGCGATGCACGCGGTGTTTCTCTATCACGCGATCAAGGCCGGCATGGACATGGGCATCGTCAACGCGGGGCAGCTCGCGATCTATGACGATCTTCCCGCGGAGTTGCGCGAGGCCTGCGAAGACGTGGTGCTGAACCGCCGTGCAGATTCGACCGAGCGGCTCCTGGCGCTCGCGGAAAAATACAAAGGTGCCGGCGCAGAGAAGAAGGAAGTCGATCTCGAGTGGCGGACCAGGCCGGTCGAGAAACGCATCGAACACGCGCTCGTCAACGGCATCACCGAATTCATCGAGGCCGACACGGAAGAAGCGCGCAAGAACGCAGAGAGGCCGCTGCACGTCATCGAAGGTCCGTTGATGTCGGGCATGAACGTGGTCGGAGACCTGTTCGGTGCGGGCAAGATGTTCCTGCCGCAGGTCGTCAAATCCGCCCGCGTGATGAAGCAGGCGGTCGCCTATCTCTTTCCGTTCATGGAAGAGGAGCGCCTGCGCTCCGGAGAAGCGGCGAAGACCAACGGCAAAATCCTGCTCGCGACCGTGAAAGGCGACGTGCACGACATTGGTAAGAACATCGTCGGCGTCGTGCTTCAGTGCAACAACTACGAGATCGTCGATCTCGGCGTGATGGTGCCGGCGGCGAAAATTCTGGAGACCGCGAAGAAAGAGAACTGCAACATCATCGGGCTTTCGGGACTGATTACGCCGTCGCTGGACGAGATGTGCCATGTTGCGAGCGAACTCGAGCGCGAGGGCTTCGACCTGCCGTTGCTCATCGGCGGCGCCACCACGAGCCGCGTGCATACGGCGGTGAAGATTTCCCCGAACTATCGCCGCAGCCAGGCGGTGCATGTGCTCGATGCGAGCCGCGCGGTCGGCGTGGTGTCGAAGCTCATCAATCCCGACACGCGCGTGATCGAACTTGCCGCCGTGCGCAAGGAATATGAAAAGGTTGCCGAAGCGCATGCGCGCGGCAATCAGGATACGCGCAGGCTTTCCATCGAAGACGCGCGCAAGAACAAGCTCAAGCTCGAGTTCGATGGCGGGCAAACCCATAAGCCTGCATTCCTCGGCACCAAAGAGTTCGTGCAATACGATCTCGCGGAACTCGTTCCGCTGATCGACTGGACGCCTTTCTTCCAGTCGTGGGAATTGAGCGGACGGTTCCCGGCCATTCTTGACGATCCGAAGCAGGGCGAAGCTGCGCGCGCACTTTACAAGGATGCGCTGGCGCTGCTCGACCGTATCGTGAAGGAGAAGTGGTTCGAAGCGCGTTCCGTGATCGGTTTCTGGCCCGCCAATGCGGCCGGTGACGATATCGTCGTTTACAAGGACGATACCCGCAAGGAAAAGATCGCGACCTTCCATACGTTGCGCCAGCAGATGCTTCGCCGCGACGATACACGTCCCAATATCGCGATGTCGGATTTTGTGGCGCCGGCGGAAACGAAAGTACCTGATTACATCGGCGGCTTTGTCGTGACGACCGGAATCGGCGAAGACGAGAAGGCCGACGAGTTCAAGGGGTCGAAATGAGTACCGCCGTCGAACACCCGCCCGCGAGCGGGGCGGGCAGTGCCGGGTTCTCCGCCTTGCTGAGTCTGGTGGGCGAGCCCTTTCTGTTCGCCAGTACCAGCTACCCCGACGTCCTCGTCCTCCACTTCGGCGAGCGCCGGGCCGACCCGCCCGTCCTGGCTGGCGAACTGCCCCAGAAGTTCGGCATGGGCAAGGATCTGGTCGGGAAAACGGAGCAATCCGGCCACCACCGCGCTCGCCACCACGAGCTGCAGCAGGAACTTCATCTGCGGGCGAAGCGGCCGCAGATCGTCAACGAGGCCCACGAGCGACAGTGCCATCGCGCCTGACACCAGCGCGAGGCCCTGCCAG
>CAZFPR010000144.1:0-5967 GCA_964521045.1 uncultured Hyphomicrobiales bacterium | reverse complement strand
CTGTTCGCGATCGTACGCGCCTTCCTCGACGCGGCCGCGAAAAAGCGCGGCGTGAAACCACCGAAATAAAAATGCTGACAAGCACCAGTCCCGGCGCGTTCACCGCACACGCCGTTCCGAAAGCGCCGCGCGTCGATCTCGTAGTGGTCGCCAACATGGTGGAGCCCGGTTCGCGCGTGCTTGACGTCGGCTGCGGCGACGGCGAGTTGCTACAGCTACTGTCCGAGACCCGCGACGTCGACGGCCGCGGCATCGAAATTTCGCGCGACGGCGTGAACGAATGCGTCGCCAAAGGCCTCGCCGTGATTCAGGGCGACGCCGACACCGATCTTGTCGATTATCCGGACAACACGTTCGACTATGTGATCCTGTCGCAAACGTTGCAGGCCACCCGCCGTCCGCGCTGGGTGCTCGAGCAGATGCTCAGGATCGGCAAGCGCGTGATCGTGTCGTTTCCGAATTTCGGCCACTGGCGTATCCGCGGGCAGCTGGTCTGGTACGGACGCATGCCGGTCACGAGAAACCTGCCGGTGAGCTGGTACGACACGCCGAACATTCACTTCTGTACCATCCGCGATTTCGTCGATCTGACGCGCGAACTCGAAGTAAAGATCGAGCGTGCAGTCGCCTTCGGCCCGAGCGGCGTGCGCGTGCGCTTCGATGCGCCGTGGTGGTTCTGGAATCTGTTCGGCGAGCAGGCCGTATTCCTGCTTTCGCGCAAAGGCTGAGCCCAAGGGCTGAGCGCTCAGGCCGGCGCCGTTCCTGGCGCGCTTCCGGGCGCGAACACCCGGATCTCCCGCGTTTTTTTCACCTGCACCGGCCGCCAAACCTGCTTCGTCGCCTCCACGATGTGCAGGCCGTAGAACGGCAGCGACATGCTGACGCCGAGGCGCTCCCATGCGGGCGCGGAACGCAACAGCCACTTGCGCTGGAAGGGCGGCATCCAGAGCGCTTCATGCCAGCCGACCGGCGTGAACAGCGCCTCGCGCAGGAGCGATACGAGTTGCGAACGCGAAAACGGCTGGCCGTGGCCGAAGGGCGTGGAATCCATTCGCGCCCAGGGGCCGGCGCGGTTCGGAACGATCAGGAGAAGCTTGCCGCCCGGCGCAAGCACGCGCCAGACCTCGCGCAGCATGTCCGCTCCATGCGGCGTCATCTCAAGCGCATGCACCGCAAGCACGCGATCGATCGTCGCATCGCGCAGCGGCAGCGAAGTCTCGAATACGAGCGAGGAAAGCGTAGGCGCCGCGGTCGGCCACTTCACGACGCCTTGCGCGGCGGGCATGAAGGCGAAGGTGCGTTCGCCTTCTTCGCGAAAGATCCCAAGATAAGGCGTGGCATAACCGAGCCCGAGGATCGATTGTCCGCGCGCATCAGGCCAGCGTGCGCGGATAGCGCGGCCGAGCAGACGGCGCGTCACCGTACCGAGCGGCTGCGCATAAAAGGAACGCAAGTCTACGACGTCGAGGAACATGCTCGCTCCGCAAGGACTGGTTGCAGACTAACCTCGCCCTGCCGGAGCCGAAAGCGTTACTTGCGGCGCAGATAGCGGGCGACTACGTTCCATTCGAATCGAAATGCGGAGCAAGTCATGGCGGTCGAAGTACGGCTCATTCCGTGCCTGAGCGACAATTATGCCGTTCTCGTGCACGAGCCGGTGAGCAAGACAACCGCGCTCATCGACGCGCCGGAAGCAGTACCCATTCTCAGCGCTCTCGACAAGGAAGGCTGGAAGCTCACGCATATTCTGATCACGCATCACCATCCGGATCATGTGCAGGGCATCAAGGCGATCCGCGCGAAGTTCCCGGTCCCCGTCTATGGCCCGCGCGCGGAAGCCGACAAGATACCCGACATCTCCGTGAAACTCGGGCATCTCGATGTCGCGGAAGTCGGCCCGCTGCGTGCGAACGTCATCGACACGCCGGGCCATACCGCCGGGCACATCGTTTATCACTTCCCGAAAGAAGCGCTGCTTTTTGCAGGCGACACGCTGTTCGCGCTGGGTTGCGGACGGCCGTTCGAGCACCCGGCGGAAGTGCTCTGGCAATCGCTCCTGAAGCTGCGCGATCTGCCGCCGGATACGAAGATCTATTGCGGCCACGAATACACGCTTTCAAACGCTAAGTTCTCGGTCACGGTCGACCCCAGAAACATGCAGCTGAAAGCGCGGCTCAAACAGATCGAGGAAATGCGCGCGAAAGGCCAGCCGACCGTTCCTTCCACGATGGAAGAAGAGATTCAAACCAATCCGTTCCTGCGCGCCGACGATCCTGCGGTGCAGGAAACGGTCGGCATGAGCGGCGGCGATCCCGCGGCGGTATTCACGAAGCTCCGCGAGCTCAAGAATACCTTCCAGTGAGCATCGAGCGGAAGCCGGCTTTGGAGATCATACGGCTACTGAATTTGCAGCCGCATCCCGAAGGCGGGCATTTCCGCGAAACCTTCCGTGACATGCGCCAAATCGACGGGCGATCGGCTTCGACGCTGATCTATTTCCTGCTTGCGAAAGGCGAACGTTCGCACTGGCATCGCGTGGACGCGGCGGAAGTCTGGCACTTCTACGCAGGCAGCCCGCTCGTCCTGCAATATGCCGCAAGCGACCGCACGCCGCCCTCGTCCGTCATACTCGGCAACGACCTCGAGAACGGCCAGCAGCCGCAATTCGTGATTCCGCAGGGCAACTGGCAGGCAGCGGAAAGCCTCGGCGAATGGACGCTGGTCGGCTGCACCGTCGCGCCCGGGTTCGAATTCGCAGGCTTCGAACTGGCTAAGAAAGATTGGAGTCCCGGTTCGCCGACCTAGGCTTCACGAACATTTCCTTTGCCGCGACCACGCCGCCGAACGAAATCAGCACGGCTGCAAGTCCGAGCGACCAGCTCGGCTCCGCATATCCTGCAACGACAAGAAAGATTGTAGACAGTAGCGGCGCGGCATAGGATGCGGCACCAAGCGCGCGGATGTCGCCGAACTTCACGCCGCGATCCCAGGCGTAGAACGCAAGTCCGAGCGGAAAGATTCCGAGCACGAGAACAGCAAACCACTGCATCGCCGATGACGGCCACACCGTCTGCTCGAAAGCGAGATGACAGACCAGCGAAAGCGCCGACGTCGCAAGGCAGAACCCCGCGACGGCATCGCTCGGGACATTCCTGAAAGGCCGCGACAATACCGAATAGCTGGACCAGGCAAGCGCAGCACCGAGCGCGCAGGCATAGCCGACGATGAATTCCCGCTTGATATCGACGCCGCGCATGCCCGCGATCAGCACCAGCGTTCCGGCAAGACCAAACAGAACGCCCAGGACGTGATGCGATTTCAGTTTTTCATCCGGCAGCAAGGCCGAGAACAGCACGATGAGCAGCGGCCAGAGGTAGTTGAAAAGCTGCGCTTCCGCAGGCGGCGCGAGACGAAGGGCCGCGAAGTAGAGCGCATGATAGCCGAACAGTCCGCCGACGCCGAGCAGCCATACGAGAAGCGGCTGTTTCAACGAACGCGCCGCTCCAGCGCGAAACGGCCAGCTCGCCATCCCGATGAAGCCGCCGATCGCAAACGTGATCGCGGCCAGTTGAAACGGCGGCATCGTCCCGCTCGCCACCGTCAGAAGCGACAGGAACGACCACATGAAAACGGCGGCGAGGCCGGTAAGCGTCGCCGCCGTTTGCGTGGATAATGATTCCATTTCTATTTTCTTCCCACCCGCTCGCTATCGCTCGCCCCTCGCCAAGGCGAGGGCTTTAGGGGTGGGCGTTACGTAATATACTGCGCGCCGTTCACGGTCATCGTGGAACCCGTGATGAACCCGGCATCGTCGGAAGCCAGAAACACCACACAACGCGCGATCTCTTCCGGCTCGCCTAAACGCCCGACTGGAATGGCCGGAAGAATATTCTTCTCGAGCACTTCCTTCGGCACGGCCTGCACCATCTCGGTGTTGATGTAGCCGGGGCAGATCGCGTTCACGGTAATGCCGGCCTTGGCCGATTCCTGCGCCAGCGCCTTGGTAAAGCCGATGTCGCCGGCCTTGGCCGCCGAATAATTCGTCTGGCCCATCTGGCCCTTCTGGCCGTTGATCGACGAGATGTTGATGATGCGGCCGAACTTGCGCGTGCGCATGCCTTCGATGACAGGACGGCACATGTTGAAAAGAGAGTTCAGGTTGGTGGTGATGACCTGATTCCACTGCTCCACCGTCATGCGGTGAAGCATGGCGTCGCGCGTGATGCCTGCGTTGTTTACGAGAACATCGACCGGCCCGAGATCGGCTTCGACCTTTTTAATGCCTTCGGCGCAGGCGTCGAACGAACTCACATCCCACTTGTAGACGTTGATGCCCGTCTCGCCTTTGAACTTCGCTGCCGCTTCGTCATTGCCGGCGTAGTTCGCCGCAACCTTGTAGCCAGCCGCCTTCAGCGCTTTCGCGATGGCAGCCCCGATCCCGCGGGTGCCGCCGGAAACCAACGCAACTCGAGCCATTTCCTTCCCCTGTGTATCGTCCGGCCTTCCCGCCGGATCTCATTTCCCGGACGCGATTTCCACGCGTCCGGGAGTTTTCGTCAAATAGATTTCAGTTTCGCTCGACGACTCTTTAGTTGGTGCGTCTCACTGACGTTCCACGCCTTCCTATTGGCTGCGTGTCACTGACGTTCCACGCACAGAGCAATACCCATACCGCCGCCGATGCAGAGCGTGGAAAGGCCCTTCTTCGCGCCGCGGCGTTCCATCTCATGCAGAAGGGTTACGAGCACGCGCGCACCGGAGGCTCCGATCGGATGACCGATCGCGATCGCGCCCCCGTTCACGTTCACCTTGGACGGGTCCCAGCCCATGTCGCGGTTCACGGCACAGGCCTGCGCCGCAAAGGCTTCGTTGGCTTCGACCAGATCGAGGTCTTGCACGTTCCAGCCTGCCTTTTTCAGCGCGGCACGCGACGCCGGGATCGGGCCCGTGCCCATGACTGCCGGATCGACGCCGGCCTGCGCCCAGGAGGCGATGCGGGCGAGAATTTTCTTGTTCTGATTCTTCGCTTCGCTCTCGCGCATGAGCACGAGCGCAGCCGCGCCATCGTTGATGCCGGAAGCGTTCGCCGCCGTGACCGTGCCTTCCTTGTCGAAGGCAGGCTTCAGCTTAGTCATGGCATCGAGGGTCGCGCCGTCGCGGATATATTCGTCGGTATCGAATACGATGTCGCCCTTCTTCGAAGCGATGGTGACAGTCGCGATTTCGTCCTTGAACTTGCCGGCCTTCTTCGCAGCCTCGGCCTTGTTCTGGGAAGCGACCGCGAATTCGTCCTGCTGCTGGCGCGTGATCTGCCACTGCTTCGCGACGTTCTCGGCGGTGCCGCCCATGTGATAGCCGTTGAAGACGTCCCAGAGGCCGTCCTTGATCATGGTGTCGATGAATTTCACGTCACCCATGCGATGGCCCGCGCGCAGATGCGCCGCGTGCGCCGAGTTCGACATCGACTCCTGACCGCCTGCAACGACGACCTCGCTGTCTCCATTCATGATCGACTGGAAGCCGAGCGCGACGGTACGCAGACCCGAACCGCACACTTGGTTCACGAGCCACGCGGGCGTCTCGTTCGGCAGGCCCGCGGCTTTCGAGGCCTGACGCGCCGGGTTCATGCCCTGCGCCGCGGTCAGTACCTGACCGAAAATGAGTTCCGAAACCTGGCCGGGTTCCACGCCTGCGCGCTTCAGCGCGGCCTGAATTGCAACCTTGCCGAGTTCGTGTGCCGGCATTCCTGCGAGCGTGCCGTTGAAGGCTCCGACCGGGGTACGCGCTGCTCCGACAATGACCACTCCGTCCGCCATTTCCTGCTCCTCACCATTCGCCTTGTTTTGCTGACTTTTTCAGCGGCGCTGTCCCTGTATTGGACCCCGGCCACCGGCACCTGCCAAGCCTATATAGGCCCAATGCTGCTTTGCGTCATTCGTTTACCGGCATCGCACAAAGCGGTAGCCG
>CAZFPR010000143.1:2197-5974 GCA_964521045.1 uncultured Hyphomicrobiales bacterium | reverse complement strand
CATGGCTATCAGATCAGCCAGTTCAAGCATCCGGTAGTCGGCGAGGGCGTCGTCACGGTCGATATGCAGGACGGCTCTTCGTTCGAAGTCGGCATCGAGCGGCTGCATCTCGAACAGGACGCGGGCAAGTCGGTGCACGACCAGCACCCTTCGATGTCTTATGTCGATCTGAATCGCTCCGGCGTTGCGCTGATGGAAATCGTATCGAAGCCCGATCTGCGTTCGTCCGACGAGGCGAAAGCCTATGTCACGAAGCTGCGCACGATTTTGCGTTATCTCGGCACCTGCGACGGCGACATGGAGAAGGGCAATCTGCGCGCGGACGTGAACGTCTCGGTGCGCAAGCCCGGCGCCGCGCTCGGCACGCGTTGCGAAATCAAGAACGTGAACTCGGTGCGCTTCATCGGCCAGGCGATCGAATACGAGGCGCGGCGCCAGATCGATATTCTCGAAGACGGCGGCAAGATCGATCAGGAAACGCGGCTGTTCGACAACGCCAAGGGCGAGACGCGCTCGATGCGCTCCAAGGAAGAGGCGCACGACTATCGCTATTTCCCGGACCCGGATCTTCTGCCGCTTGAATTCGACGACGCGTTTGTCGCGAAACTGAAAGCCGAACTGCCTGAGTTGCCGGACGAAAAGAAAGCGCGCTTCGTGAAGGAGTTCGGTCTTTCGCCCTACGACGCGGGCGTCTTGATCGCCGAACGCGAGACGGCGGCTTTCTTCGAGGAAGTTGCGAAGGGCCGCGACCCGAAGGCGGCGGCAAATTTCACGATCAACGAATTTTTCGGACGCCTGAACAAGGAAGACAAGACCATCGAGCAGAGCCCGATCTCGGCTGCGCAGCTCGGCGCGATCGTAGACCTGATCGCCGACGGCACCATCTCAGGCAAGATTGCGAAAGACCTCTTCGAGATCGTCTGGGAAGAGGGCGGTGACCCGCGCGAGGTGGTCGAGAAGCGCGGCATGAAGCAGGTGACGGATACCGGCGCGATCGAGAAGGTCGTCGATGAAATCATTGCGGGCAATCCTGACAAGGTGGAGCAGGTGAAGGCGAAGCCCACCATGCTCGGCTGGTTCGTCGGTCAGGTCATCAAGGCCTCCGGCGGCAAGGCGAATCCGCAGGCCGTGAACGATATTCTCAAGAAGAAGCTCGGTATCTGAGAAAGCCGGCCGGCGTCACCGCCGGCCGTTTCGTTTTTGCATGACTGTTCGCGTTGCGCCGCACTCGACAAGTCTGCGGCTTCTTCTAATCTTGCTGCAAAAACAGTCCACACGAGGAAACAATTCGTATGTCCAAGATTACCCTTTATGCCCATCCGCGTTCCGGCCCGTCCTATCGCGTCGGCCTCGCGCTCGCGCTGATGAGCGAGCCGTTCGCCTTCGAGATCGTCGATCTTCCGAACGGCGGCGGGCAGAAACCCGAATACAAGGCGAAAAGCCGTTTCGGGCAGGTGCCGTGCATTCAGGACGGCGGCGACACGATCATCCAGTCGAGCGCGATCCTCGAGTATCTTGCGGAGAAGACCGGAAAGTTCGGCGGCAAGAACGCGATGGAACGCGCGCACATTCACGAGTGGATGTACTGGGATTTCGACCGGCTTTGCCCGGGGCTGTTCCGCTCGCGCGCCTACACGCTCGGCTTCCGCAAGGCGGAGCCCGCGGTCGTCGAAGCCTATCGTCAGGAAGCCGAAGCGGGGCTTGCCGCGCTCGAAAGCCATCTTTCGAAGAACGAATGGCTTGCGCTAGGGCGGCCGACGATTGCCGACATCTCGGTCTATTCGGGCATTTTCTATGCCGCCGACGGCAAGTTCGATGTCTCGAAGTATCCGGGCATCTCCGCCTGGAAGGCGCGGATCGAGGCGCTGCCGGGCTACGGCAAGCCTGCCGACGTGATCCCCGCGGCTTCGCGCGCCTAGACCTTCACTCCGGCCGGGCGCCGCTCACGCGCGCGCTCCAAAGAAAAAGGCATCCGGCCACTAGCCGGATGCCTTTCGTATTTTCAGGGAAGATCAGGCGTCCTTCTTCAGGCACTTCTTCAAGAAGGAGTTGTACTGGTCTTTCGTCTTCTCGCCGGTTTCCTTCTTGTGCTCCTGCCACTTCGCGCCGCAATCCTTCATGCGCTGCTGCGCAGGCGTGAGCTTCTTCTCTTTTTTTTCCTTCTCGGACTTCTTCTTGGTTTCGTCTTTTTCTTCCTTGGATTTTGCCGACTTCTTCTTGGTCTCGTTCTTGGTCTCGTCTTTTTCTTCCTTGGTCTTGGTGGTCTTTTTCTTGGTCTCTTTCTTTTCTTCGGTCTGCGTGGTCTGCGCAATCGTATAGCCCGGCAGCGTCACCGCTCCGAGAAAGCCCGCGAACGCGAGTGCAAGGATCAATCTAAACAACATGGGTTCCGCTCCCAAATCAGGGTGAGGGAAGCATACACCCGATTCTACCGCCGGAAACATGGGGGGCAGCATTGCCGTCCCGTCTGTTGCCGCTTCCCGAGCGGCGGCTTAACCAAGATCGCCGCAGCGGCCTGAACGGATGCTGAATACAGGGAGACTCGAAATGGCGCGAAATGCAAAGAAGAAAGGCGAAAGCAAGACGGCGCGCAAAGCCGCGAAGCCTTCGCGAAAAACAGTGCGCCCGAAACAGAAGCCGATCGATCTTTACTACTGGGCTACGCCGAACGGCTGGAAGATTTCGATCATGCTCGAAGAATGCGCGCTGCCTTACAAAGTGCACTTCGTGAACATCGGCAAAGGCGACCAGTTCAAACCCGAATTCCTGAAGATCGCGCCGAACAACCGGATGCCCGCGATCGTCGATCCGGACGGTCCCGGCGGCAGGCCGGTCTCCGTCTTCGAATCCGGCGCGATCCTGCAATATCTCGGGCGCAAGACCGGCAAGTTCTATCCGAAGGAGGAGCGCAAGCGCATCGAGGCCGAGGAGTGGCTGTTCTGGCAGATGGCCGGGCTCGGCCCCATGGCGGGGCAGGCGCATCACTTCCGGCTCTATGCGCCGGAGAAAATTCCCTACGCGATCGAGCGTTACACGAACGAATGCCGCAGGCTTTACGGCGTGCTCGAGAAACGGTTGCAGGGCCGGAAATATATATGCGGTGATTACTCGATCGCCGACATGGCCTGCATCGGCTGGGTCCGGCCGTGGGAGCGGCAAGGACAGGACCCGAGCGAGTTTCCGAATGTGAGCGCGTGGAGGAAGCGCGTGCTGGCGCGACCTGCGGTCGTGCGCGGCATGGCGATCAAGCCCGATCCATCGGAAGTGATCGACGCCACCAAGGACAAGGCCGCGTTCGATCTTCTGTTCAGGCAGGGCGCGCGGAAATAGCGAAAAAAAGAACCGGCCGCAGGATCGGGGATGGGTGGGGATGACCCCGCGGCCAGTTAGTTCCTCTGGGGAGGAAGTTCAGAAACTTCAGTTCATGTAGGCGATGTCGGTGACGGCGGCCGGAAGTTTTCCTGCCGGTGTCGCTTTGCCTGAGGCGAGATCGACCTTGTAAAGATTGCCGCCATTGGCGAGCCACGCATCGTTCTGGCCTTCGCCCTTTGCGACGATGTTGAAGGCGACAGGACCGCTGATCTTGAAGCCGAGCTTGCCGACCGCGTTCAGCACGCCGTCATTCGGCGGCACCTGACGCAAGAGCGCGCCGATGGTCGCGTCGATATCGTAGAGAACCGTTTCCTTGGTGCCCTTGACGCTATTCGTGTAAGCGCCGGCCACGACGTTCGGCTTTTCGCCCTTGTGCATGTCGTTGTCGGCGAACTTGAGGGTGCC
>CAZFPR010000143.1:0-2187 GCA_964521045.1 uncultured Hyphomicrobiales bacterium | reverse complement strand
CGGTCGTCACCTTGCCGTCGTCGACGTTGACGCGGAGGTTCGTGCCGTCCGGCGAGATCACGCGAAGGCGATCCGCGGCCGGATTGAAATCGATGGTGGCGTTGGCGGTGTTCTTCAGCTTAACCGACATTTCGGCCTTCTGGGTGAGCTTGCCGGTTTTCGGATCGATCGTGACGATCCAGCCGTTCGAGGTCACGCCATAGAGCATGCCGTCGGCCGGACGGACGTCGATGCCGATCACGGTGCCGCCGGAAATCTTCACGGTTCCCGACGCCTTCATCGATTTCGCGTCGATCATGGACAGCGTGTTGTTCGAAAGCGCGACGATGGTTTGCGCGGAGGCCTGCGAGGCAAAAAATGCTCCGCCGGTCATGAGCGCCGCCGCAATGAGGCTCTTGCGAATAATCATGGGGTTCTTCCTTGGGGTAGTTCGGGGTTGGGGGACGACCGAGAGCTCTCACCGTGGAAACACGGCACGCCAGCCTATGGATGCGCCCGAGGAAAATTTGTCCGGACTGCATCGGATCCGTAGTTCCGCGGGTTACCGCGACGAACGGAGAAAGAGATGCGCGCTGGTGCGGCGGCTGGAACGTGGGCTACAAGCGATAAAGCGGCTGCCATCTGGCTTGCCGCGGGTCCCGCCCTGCCTGCACAACGGATTGGAACTTCGCTCGTGAGCGAAAACAGAGACGATCACTCATCCCTTATCGTTGCCTGCGGGCGCGGCGACCGCGCCGCGTTGCAGGAAATCTATCGCCGCGAGGCGGGCGCCATGATCGGTGTCGCCACGCGCATCGTGAAGCGCAGGGAACTCGCCGAGGAAGTCGTGCAGGAGGCGTTCGTCGCGGTCTGGCGTAACGCTTCGCGTTTCGACCCTAGCATCGGCTCGGGCCGGGCCTGGCTGTTCCAGATCGTGCGCAACCGCGCGCTCAACATGCTGCGCGACACCAGCCGCGAACTGCCGACCGAGGAAGACGCGCTTAACGCTGCGGTCGATGCCGGCGCGGATTACGAGAACGCCTACGAGCGGCTTGCGAACAACAGCGCGCTCAAGCGGTGTCTCGAAGAACTGGAGCCTCGCCGCAGGCAGGGCGTGCTGCTCGCCTTCGTCGAGGGACTTTCGCACGGCGAGATCGCGGCGCAGCTGAAGGTGCCGCTCGGCACCACGAAGTCGTGGCTGCGGCGCAGCCTGATCGCGCTCCGGGAGTGCATGGCATGAGCCCGCACGACCCGAACGAGGATCTGCTGCTCGCAGGCGAATACGTGCTCGGCGTGCTTGACGGCACGGAGCGCGATACTTTCGAGCGCCGTATGGCGCGCGAGGCCTCGCTGCGCACACATGTCGCCGACTGGCAGGAACGGTTCGCCGATCTCGACCGCGGAATTCGTCCGAAGGACGTGCCGGCGGCGCTCTGGCAGAAGATCGAGGCGCAACTGGGCGCGAGGTATCAGGCGCGTGGAGCAGACGAGAGCTTTGCGCAGCGCGTATGGAGCAGTCTCGGCTTCTGGCGCGGCGCGAGTTTTGCCGGCGCGCTCGCGAGCCTCTTGCTCGCAATTTCCGTAGGACTGCTCGCGGGCCGCGCGACGCCGCAGCCGCAGATCGTCGCCGTCATGCTCACGCCGGATGGCGTTCCGGGCATGATCGCCGAAGTCTTCCACGACGGCAGGATCAGCGTGATCCCGATTCACGATTTCCCGGTGCCGAAGGGTCACACGCTCCAGGTCTGGACGCTGCCGGATGCGAAGACGGGACCGGTTTCGGTCGGCCTGATCGAACGGACGCGGCACGCGCTGTTCCATCGCTCGGACCTGCCGACGGCGCAGCAGCAGCTTTACGAGATCACGCTCGAACCCGAAGGCGGCTCGCCGACGGGCAAACCGACCGGCCCGATCATCGTGAAGGGACACGGCGCGTTGCCGAGACTCTAGCCGCCGGTTCTTAGTTGAGCGGTTCGTATTTTCCGCCGCGATAGATGCCGAGGAATTTCCGGTCGCGGGCGAAGCTCACCATGTCGGTTCCGATCGCACAGGCGGCGTCGGCGGCGATTTCCGTCTTCATCTTGTCGTCGGCGCCGGCCAGCCGCTCCTCATCACGCTTGCGTTTGGCCTCCTCGGCGGCGGCCTTCTCTTCTTCCTTCTTGCGCTTGGCTTCTTCCGCCTGGGCGCGGCGCTCTTCTTCCTTGCGCT
>CAZFPR010000142.1:0-5984 GCA_964521045.1 uncultured Hyphomicrobiales bacterium | reverse complement strand
TTCGATCTTCTGCTGCGAGAGGCCGGCGGCCTTCAGCAGCGGACGCATGTAGTCGCGCAGCAGTTCCTCGGATTCGGCGTCGCGCAGCACCGGCAGGCTGCCCTGCTGCGCAAGCGCCCCGCCCGTGTGCACGAACAGCATGGCCGCGGCCACAACCGCAGCCGTGCCGCGCCGTAGTCCATCAAATCCTGTGGGTGCTGGCAGGGCCCGGGCCGGCCTGCTAGCAATCTCGCGTGCGTACATCGTTGGGTTCAAAGCATTCCATTCGGGAAGCCGGAATACGGAAATAGTGTCGCGGAACCGGCGGGTCAACGTCAACGGAACGCGTAAATCTGGGCGATAGCGGGGCATATGCGGCAGGAACGGCAAAGCGGCGCGGGAATTGGGCGCCTGGGCAAGGCGAGGGCGCTGCTTCAGCCGTCCGCGCGCAGCAACGTGCCGCCCTTCATGGTGATGGACGTGATGGAGCACGCCGCCCGCATCGAAGCGGCGGGTGGGCGCGTGATTCACATGGAGGTTGGGCAGCCCGCTGCAAACGCGCCGGCTACCGCCATTGCAGCAGCGAAAGCGGCGCTCGATACCGGCCGCATCGGCTACACCACGGCCCTCGGGATTCCGCCGCTCCGCAATCGGATTGCGCGCTACTACAGCGAGCAGCACAAGCTCGAGGTCGATCCCGCGCGGATCGTGGTGACGACCGGATCCTCCGGCGCATTCATCCTCTCTTTCCTGTCGCTGTTCGAGCCGGGCGACCGGGTCGCGATGGCATCGCCGGGCTATCCGCCCTACCGCAACATTCTGCGCGCGCTCGGCTGCGAGCCGGTGGAGATCGAAATTTCGGAACGCGACCGCTGGGCGATCACCCGCGAAGCGCTTCTTGCCGAACACGCGAAGAAGCCGCTCGCTGGCGTGATCGTGGCGTCTCCCGCGAACCCGACCGGCACCATGATCCCGCCGGAGCAATTGCAGGAACTGATCGAAGCCTGCGCGGATGCCGGCATCCGCTTCATCTCCGACGAGATCTATCACGGGCTCGACTATGCCTTCTTCGGCGAGACCGCCGCGAAATTTTCGGACGACGTCTTCGTCATCAATTCGTTTTCGAAATACTTCTGCATGACCGGCTGGCGGGTGGGCTGGATGGTGGTGCCGGAAGCGTTCGTCCGTGCGGTGGAGCGGCTGCAACAGAATCTTGCGATCTCGGTGCCGACCCTCTCGCAGATCGCAGCCGAAGCCGCCTTCGACGGACGCGCGGAAATGGACGCGATCAAGCGCGGCTACGAAGAGAACCGCCGCATCCTGATCGACGGATTGCCGAAGGCCGGGCTCGACAGTTTCCTGCCCGCCGACGGCGCGTTCTATCTCTATGCGAACGTCGCGCGCTTCACGAACGACAGTCGCCTCGGAAGTGCACGAAGCGGTGGAGCGGATCGGTAGCTGGCTGAGGCGCGGCTAACCAGCCGAACACCGGTTATCTTACGTTTGGTGTGCTGATCGTCGACGGGCGCACCGTTGGCGCCTTTGGATAATTTATTGACGGAGGGCGAACCTTGGGTATTGCCGGATCGTTCACAGTTGGCGGGCGGACTGCCTGCGCAGTTGGTTCATTTAGTGTCGATGTCTGTATGTTCGGTGCATTCTGAATTTAGTCGCAGGCCGGAGCATTCATGCCGTTGGCGTGGCACCATTCTTCGAGTCCTTAGGTGCTGTCGCTGTCATCGTCATCATGCTCATCGTCTGTAACCAAAACGACCTAAACGACAGTTCAGTTCATCTTACGATCCGTGCCAGTTCTGCCTTGGCTTCATAGCCGTAAGAACCAAGCGTACATTCTTTCGCGACTGCTGTGAAAAGCTCAACTGCGCGATCCTTGTCGTTCCGGAGCTGATGCCAATGCGCAACGTAGAATTGTGCCCTGCAAGCTTCTTTTATTGGAGCATTGCTTAAGACCTGATCCGGCGTCGCAAGGCCCAGATACATTCTGGCAATCAGAGTCCCCCATTCGCCTTGTCTCAAGGCTGCGGCGTTGGTCTCTAATTCTCTCCTTGCATTCTGGTCGCTGCTACGCAAGCGCGCCAGATAAAGCGAGCAAACAACTAACGGGTTCGGAGAAAGTGTTGCGCTCCGCGATTCTTTAATGGAGCTTTCAAAATCTCTTGCCGCTGCTTGGTAATCGGTCTTGCTAAAATATATTAACCCGCGACGATACCATGGGAACGGTTCGATGGGGGTGAGACGAATGGACTCGCTATAGTCCTGAACAGCACGATCGATGTCGTTTTTTTCAGCATACGCCGCGCCGCGAGATGAAAACGCAGATGCAATATTCGGCTCAATTTTTATGGCTTGGTCAAAGTCAGCAATGGCACGGTCATACTCCCGCTTTTGATACAAGTAGATGTTCCCTCGATTCTCGAATGCCGACTCATGTTTGGGATCCCGCTTTATAGCGCTGGTGTAGTCGGCGAGCGCTCGATCGAAGTCGCCCTTGTTTTCATGGCGAATGCCGCGAAAATAGTACAAATTTGCATCCCGCGGATTTCTTTGGATTGCACGTGTGCATGCCGCGATACCCAGATCACCATCCTTTTCTCTGCACCTCATCTCGTCTTGTGCAAAAGCGGATATGCTGCTTACGGCCATCCAAGCGGCAATAAATGAAAAAGTGCTGAAATAGCTTTTGAATTTGCGCAAATGAAAATACATTTTTTTGTTCCGTCTTCGGCGCTGCCGACTGGAAAGTCTAACACCAATGGAGAGGAGGGCGCGAGTAGCACATGCGAGGGCTTTGATCGCGTTCAGGAAAATACAGCGTCTGCCAAGCACAATTCGAGCAGGAAATGCACGAAGCGGTGGAGCGGATCGGAAGCTGGCTTAAAGCTGGTGGCGTATCAGAGGCCCATACGCGTTAGTTCGGCGCGTGCATCATATCCGTAATCGTGGCGTGCGCATCCTGAATCGACAATCTTCAATAGCTCGGCCGCGCGGTCTCGCTCGCCTCGTAACAGGTGCCAGTGCGCAACAAAAAATCGGGTGGCGCAAACGCCATCCTTTGGCGCTCTGCTCAATGCTTGATCCGGCGACATTTGCTCCAGATACATTCTCACCAGCGTAGTTGTAGAGTCGCGAATCTTCAATTCGGACGCTGCATTCTGCAGCTCATTTCGCGCGCTTGAATCGCCCGCCCGAGTGCGAGCCAGAAAAAGGGCAACTACGGCGAAACCATCTACATCGAGTCTCAGTGAGCGGGCGTCTTGTATGGATTCGATAAGGTCGGCTGCCGCAGCGCTGTAGGCTGCGTCGCTAAAATGGGCCAAGCCGCGGCGGTAGAGGTAGAATGGATCGATTCCGAGTTTGCGGGCTTCGCCGAAATCGCGGATTGCCCGGTCAATATTGCCCTTACCGATAAAGGCGAGCCCTCGGTTGGTGAGGTACGGAGCAGCTCTTTTCGGGGCAACCTTTATTGCGGCGTCGAATTCTGCAATCGCAAGGTCATATTGCCCCCGGATCGTATAGATGCGCCCGCGGCCATTAAACGCCCAGTCTTCTTTCGGATCGAGCTTGATCGTTGCGGTGTAATCGGCGAGTGCACGATCGTATTCCTCAAGAAGAAAATGTTTGATGCCACTAAATAAGTGGGCTTTCGGATCGCGAGGACTTCTTTGTATCCAGCGGTTGCAGGCTGCAATCGCGTCCGCCGGTGGCTTGCCTCTGCAATCGTCAGCGAAATCCTGCGCTACAGCGATATCGACCCTCGCCAGAATCAGCGCAGCTATGAGTAAGGCGATGGAACAGACCGCTCTTGAAACAGACTTCATAAATAGTGTCTCGGCTGTCCGAATTGCAGTCTCGGATCGGAACTGGCTGAAGCGCTGAGAAACGGCTACTGCGTCACGCCAAGCCTTTTCAACTCGTTGCGTGCGTCCTCGTCGCCGGGATTGACGCGAATAGCCTCGCGGAAATCCGCGATCGCGCGTTCCTTGTTGTTCTGATCCAGATACGTCAGTCCGCGATTGTACCAGGCATCCGAATGGTCGGGCTTGATGCGAACCGCAGAGCTGTAGTCCGAGATCGCCTGCTGAAGATTCCCGAGGTCCTTATGGGAGTTTCCGCGGTTGTTGTAGGCGTTCGCGTGCTGGGGATTGAACCGCAGCGCCTGATCGTAGTCCGAGATCGCTTTGCTGTGATCTTTCTTGTTCCGGTAGATGTTGCCCCGGTTGTAATAGGCGGAGGCGTATCGCGGGTTGAGCCGCAGCGATTCATCGTAATCTTGGATCGCAATGTCCGGTTTTTTGATGCGGTCGTAATGGATCGCGCGGTTGTAATAGGCGATGGCGCGGTTTTCGGTCGTCTCACCATTGCCGCGGATCAGGTTCGTACAGGCGTTGATCGCATCGTCAGCCGAGATTCCGCCTAGGCCCTGACAGTCGTCCCATATCCGACTGCCCTGAGCCTGCGGCGCCGATGGCATGACGAATGTGCCGAGAAGCAGGAATGCGGCCGCGACAAATGCTTTCGATGAAGTCCGGCGGGCGCTGTGCATGTGTTGTCTCCCGAAATGAACCGAATATCGTTGATGAATGTCTCGATGTTTCGCGTGCGGTGAAGCTGCGTTTCCGTCTAGGGACCCGCGCCGAGTTCGCGGAGTTCTTCGATTGCATCCTTGTCGGCGGGATCGAGCTTCAGAACTTCCCTGAAGTCGGCGATCGCCTCTTCCTTCCGCCCCATTTTCTTGAACAGCAGCCCGCGATTGAAATAGGCGTCGATGTACTTGGCATTGAAACGGATCGCATTGGCATAGTCCTGCAACGCGAGGTCACTCTTGCCCTGATCCGAATAGGCGTTGCCGCGGTTGTAATAGGCCATCGAGTAATCCGGTTTGAGCCGGATTGCGCTGGCGTAATCGGCAATCGCCTTTTCGATGTCGCCCTTCTTTTCGTAGGCGACGCCGCGGTTGTTGTAGATGTCGTGCTTCTGCTCGATGCGCAGCGCGGCGGAATAGTCGGCGAGCGCATCGTCGAGCCGGTTCATTTTCCGGAAGGTGAGGCCGCGATTGTAGTAGGCGCTGGCGTATTGCGGATCGATGCGAATGGCCTGCGTATAGTCGTCGAGTTTCTTCTGCGGCTCGTCATGCAGAATGCCCCGGTTGTAATAGAGCGCCGCGAGATCGCGTCCCTGGAATCGTCCTGAGGTGATGCCGCGCGAGCAGGCGTCGATCGCCGCGCGTCCGTCGAGTTTCGCGCAATCGTCGTAGTCGTCGGCGAAGGCGGGATTGGGCAGGGCGGTCAGAAATAAAATCGAGGCGGCAAACGCGGCTTTGAGCCAGCACCGGTAGACGCGGATCACGACACTCCCCCGAATGACGTAGTTCTAATAGGGTAAGACTAGCATTGGCCGAGGAAAACAAAAGCGCCGCGCAAGTTGCGCGGCGCTTTCAAAGAGAGGGTTCGTTGTGCCTACCAGCCCCTGTGGCGGCGCCACGGACGGTAGGGGTTGTAATAGTAGGGATTATAATAGGGCCGGGGTCCGTAATAGGCCGGCGGCGGCGGCGCAACATAAGTCGGCGCCGGCGGCGGGCCGAACCCGTCGAGATAGGCCTGGCTCGAGAAACCGCGCAGGCCGCCCCATGCGATTTCGCACCAGCCCTGGAAACAGCGTCCGACTTCCGCGGTCGAACCGCCGCGAATGACGCCGACCGAAGGATGCTGCGTGCCGGGGCCGGTACGCACGTTGAGATCGGCGGTCACCAGCACGGGACGGGCTTCCGCCGCGATCGAGGCGCCGAGCACGATCACGGCTGCCGCGATTGAACTCTTCACGATGGACTTCATGTCCTGAACTCTCTTTTTGCTTCTGCCGCTGACGGTATCATACGCCGCCTGCCGAACGGAACGATACAATTTTCCGCGCGCTATGTGGCGTCCGAAAGGCGCTTAGATGAACGCCAGCTAAACGGCCAGATGGAGCGGACCTGACGTTCGTGC
>CAZFPR010000141.1:0-6055 GCA_964521045.1 uncultured Hyphomicrobiales bacterium | reverse complement strand
TCATATGTGATTGACGCTGTCGTCCCGGCCAAGCGAGGCGAAGCCGAGCGCGAGCCGGGATCCATAGCCCCCGTTTTAGTTAGTTTCGTATGCCGGGGTTATGGGTCCCCGCTTTCGCGGGGACGACGAGGAGTTTGCGGTTACCGCGCCCGCGGGTGCGCTGCGCGGTAGGCTTCCAGCAAATGCGTCGTATCAACCTGCGTGTAGATCTGCGTGGTCGTGAGCGAGGCGTGGCCGAGCAATTCCTGAATCGACCGGAGATCGCCGCCGCGCGCGAGCAAATGCGTCGCGAAGGAATGACGCAATGCATGCGGCGTAGCACTATCGGGAAGACCGAGCGCACCGCGCATCCGTTCCATCGCAAGCTGCACGATGCGCGGGGACAGCGGCCCGCCTTTTTCTCCGCGAAATACCGGCTCGTCAGACGCGAGATCGATCGGGCAGATCGCAATGTAATCCGCGATCGCCTGCGCAATCTGCGGGATCAGCGGCACCATCCGCGCTTTGTTGCCCTTGCCGGTGACGGTGATGCTGTCCGCTTTGCCGGGCTCGGGAATGTCACCGCGCGTGAGCGAAAGCGCTTCGGCGATACGAAGTCCGGCACCGTAAAGCAGCGAGAGCACCGCCGCATCGCGCGCGAGCACCCACGGCTCGCGCTCCTCGTAAGCGCGGGTCGCGGGATCGGCGAGCGCGAGTGCGGAAGCTGCATCCAGCGGTCGAGGCAGGGTTTTTGCGACCTTCGGGGCGCGCACGGCGGAAAGTGCGTCTGATTTCCCGCGTCCTTCGCGTTCGAGATAGCGCGCAAACGAACGCGCCGCCGCGAGCGAACGCTGCAATGTACGTGCCTCAACGCCGTTGCCGCGGCGATGCGCGAGAAAGGAGCGGATGTCGGCAGGCGCAAGCCTCGAAAGATCGGAGAGCTTCGGCGCGTGTCCGAGATGTCCGGTCAGGAAGGAGAGAAAGAAGCCGACATCGCGCGCATAGGCCTCGCAGGTCTTCGGCGAGAGGCGGCGCTCGGTGGCGATGAATGCGAGCCAGCGCGAAAGCTCCGCCTGCACGTCTTTCGCGGCGACGGAATAGAGCCGGACTTCCGCGGAATTGCGGGCGTCCCTATCTAAAGGCTTCTCGCGGCTTGACATGGAATCCAGTTTGTCGCCCGCTCCGCTTAACTTCCACTTAAGCCCCGCAAACCCGCAGGAATCATGGCCGCAAAAGAACGGGCCGAACAGATCGTCGATGTGCTCGTGCCGCTCGCGGTGGACCGGCCTTATTCTTACAGGGCCGCGGAGCCGCTTGCGGCCGGCGAAATCGTGCACGTGCCGCTCGGTAATCGCGAGGAGACCGGCGTGGTATGGCCGGGCTTCGGCGAAGCGCCCGCGAAAGCGAAGCTGAAAGAGATCATCGGGAAAGCGGATGCGCCTCCGCTTCCGCTCGAACTCGTGAAGCTGATCGACTGGATCGCGGACTACACGCTTGCGCCGCGCGGGATGGTGCTGCGCATGGCGCTGCGGCGGAGTGCGGAGCTGGGAGCGGCGCGCGAAAAAGTCGGCGTTCGTGTCACGGGCCTGAAGCCCGAGAGAATGACGGAAGCGCGCGCGCGCGTGTTGTCGCTCCTGGACAACGGTCTCTTGCGTTCGAAATCGGAGGCCGCGGAAGAAGCGGGCGTGTCTCCCGGCGTAATCGACGGCCTGATCGATCAGGGCGCGCTGGAAACCGTCGCGCTTCCGCTGGAGCCGATCGCGCTGCCGCCCGATCCGGAATTTTCCGCACCGGCACTTAATCCCGCGCAGGCGCGTGCAGCGAAGGAACTACGCGAAGCGCTTCGGACGAGAAAATTCTCCGTAAGCCTGCTCGATGGCGTCACCGGGTCGGGAAAAACCGAAGTCTATTTCGAGGCGGTCGCAGAAGCGATCAAGCAGGGCAGGCAGGCGCTGATTCTGCTTCCCGAAATCGCACTGACCACGCGCTTTCTCGACCGCTTCGCGGAACGCTTTGGCAATCGTCCCGCCGAATGGCATTCGGCAATCGCACCGCGCAGGCGCGCGCGTACCTGGGAAGGTATTGCGAAAGGCGAGATCAGTGCGGTCGCGGGCGCGCGTTCGGCATTGTTCCTGCCGTTCAAAGACCTCGCCCTCATCGTCGTCGATGAAGAGCACGATCCTGCCTACAAGCAGGAAGATGGCGTGCACTATCACGCACGCGACATGGCGGTGGTGCGAGGTTCGCTCGCGCAGGCTTCCGTCGTGCTGACCTCGGCAACGCCTTCGATCGAAACCGAGAACAACGCACGCCGCGGACGCTACAAACGCTTGCAGCTTTCCGAGCGGTTCAGCGGCACGGAAGTTCCGCAACTCGAAGCCATCGACCTGAAGAAGGAAGGCCCCCGCAAAGGCCGCTGGATTTCGCCGCGGCTCGAGACTGCGATCAAGGAGACGGTCGCGCGCGGCGAGCAAGCGCTCCTGTTCCTCAACCGGCGCGGCTACGCGCCACTCACGCTCTGCCGTTCCTGCGGCCTCAGGATGCGCTGCGTGAACTGCGACACCTGGCTCGTCGAGCATCGCTATAGGAAGCGGCTCGTCTGTCATCATTGCGGCTTCGACATGCCGCCTCCGCAGCACTGCCCGAAATGCGAAACGGCGGACTCCTTCGTGCCGATCGGGCCGGGTGTAGAACGTCTCGAAGAAGAAATCAGGACGGCATTTCCCGAAGCGCGTACGCTCGTGCTTTCAAGCGATATGTCTGGCGGCGTCGAGCGGCTGCGCGCCGAACTCGAAGCCGTCACGAACCGAGACGTCGACATCGTGATCGGAACGCAACTTGTCGCCAAGGGACACCATTTTCCGGGTCTTGCGCTGGTCGGCATCATCGACGCCGATCTCGGGCTGAACTACGGCGATCCGCGCGCGGCGGAGCGCACGTTTCAGCTCTTGCATCAGGTCGTGGGCCGCGCGGGCCGCGAAAGCGCGGGCGGCCGCGGACTGTTGCAGACCTATCAGCCCGAGCACCCGGTGATGAAGGCGCTCTTGGCGGGCGACCGCGACGCCTTCTACGACAGCGAGATCGCCGCGCGCGAGGAAGCGGGGCTGCCGCCGTTCGGGCGCATGGTCGCGATTATCGTCTCTGCGAAGGAGGGCCCCGCCGCAGAAGCGCATGCGCGGAAACTTGCGGCACACGCGCCGCTCTCTGACGACGTACGATTGCTCGGGCCCGCGGAAGCGCCGCTCTCGATGATCCGCGGGCGGCATCGCTGGCGATTGCTGGTTTCCTCGCCGCGCAACTTCGAGCTTTCGAAATATGTCCGCGAGTGGCTGGAAGCGGCCCCGCCGCCGCGCGGCAGTCTGCGCGTCGAGATCGACGTCGATCCGCAGAGTTTTCTTTAAGCCTTGCTCTGCCGCCAGAGGCGATAGGCGCGCAACAGGAACGACAACACGACGCCGGCTGCGATGGCGACAACGAGATCCTCGAACGCCGTGAGCAGGAACGTCACGAGCAGCACGAGCGCGTCGGCCCAGTTGTTTTTCAGGATCGCCCAGAACTCGTGCCGCTCGGCCATGTTCCATGCGACCACCGTCAGCACGGCGGCAAGTGCCGCGAGCGGGATGTAAACTGCAAGCGACGCCGCGATCAGCATGAAGATCAGGAGATAGATCGCATGCAGCATGCCCGAGATCGGGCTTTTCGCGCCGGCGCGTACGTTCGTCGCCGTGCGCGCGATCGTGCCGGTGACGGGAATGCCGCCGAAGGAAACCGAAGCGACGTTCGCAATGCCTTGCGCGACCAGTTCGCCGTTCGGACGATGCTTCTGTCCGCTCATGCGGTCGGCAACGACAGCGGACAGCAGCGACTCGATCGAGCCGAGAAGCGCGATTGCGATGGCGTCCGGCAGAACCGCCTTCACCTTCTCCCAGCCGAAGGCCGGCAGTGTCGGCGCGGGAAGCGAGTTCGGTACTGCGCCGAAGCGCGAGCCGATGGTCGCGATATCGAGTTGCAGGAGTGCCGCCGCGGCAGCGCTCGCGACCACCACGATCAGAAAGCTCGGCCATTTCGGACGGAAGCGCCGTATCAGCCAGATCGCCGCGATGCAGCCGAGCGCAATCGCGACCGCAGCGGGCCTGATCGTGCCGATCGCGCCGCCGATTGCTGCGAGCTTGGCCCCGAGGGGACCGGGTTCCTTGGCAAGCTCGATTCCAAGGAGGTCCCGCAACTGGCTCGCAAAAATGATGAGCGCGATTCCGGCGGTAAAGCCGACCGTTACGGTGAAGGGGATGTGGCGAATGTAGCTGCCGAGCCGCGAGAGCCCGAGCGCGAGCATGATGAGGCCCGCCATCGCCGTGGCCAGCACCAGACCTTCGTAGCTATGCCGCTCCACGGTCGCGGAGACGAGTACGATGAAGGCTCCGGCGGGACCGCCGATCTGGAAGCGGCTCCCGCCAAGGAGCGAAATCAGGAACCCCCCGATAATTGCGGTGTAGAGCCCCCGCTCCGGCGGAACGCCCGATGCGATGGCCAGCGCCATGGATAAGGGCAGCGCCACCACCGCGACGGTCAGACCGGCAATGGCGTCGCTCCGCAGGTCGGCAAGGCCATATCCGCGCTTCAGAGCGGAGATGAGCGCGGGTTTGAACAGGAAGTCCCTTTCGGGGCCTCCCATCTGGACGCGGGATTCAGGTGGAATCATCGGTGGTTCCCGCGCGCAGCGTTGCATTCCGGGGGCGCTACCGGAAAGTCTCATTCGGACATGCCGGAAAAGGCACTTTTTCGGGCCAGGATGCGGCAAATCGGACAGGGGAAAACATTGCGTAAAGACAGGCCTGCGTGATAGCAAACCCCCGATTTCGCGGGGCTTTCGGGGGCATTCCGGACTGCACGCGACAATCGGAATTCCCACTTGAATTCCAGGCATTTACGGGACCGCCGCCGCGGTGCCGGACGCTTGGAACGGGACGACAAAGAACAGACCAGAGATGGCGGCCAACGAACCCATCATTTCCGGCATGGCCGGGCGCTACGCGACCGCTCTTTTCGAGCTGGCGCAGGAAGCGAAATCCATCGACGCGGTGAAGGGCGATCTCGATCGCTTTTCGGCGCTTCTGAACGAGAGCGCGGATCTCGTCCGCCTCGTCCGCAGCCCGGTCTACACGGCCGAAGAGCAGACCAAGGCAATCGAGGCGGTGCTTGCGAAAGCGAAGATCGGCGGTCTCGCTGGCAAATTCATTTCGACGGTTGCTTCGAACCGCCGCCTGTTCGCGGTCGGTCAGATGATCTCCGGTTTCAACACGCTGGTCGCAAAAGCGCGCGGCGAAACCCGCGCCGAAGTGACCGTCGCCGAGAAGCTAGACGAAAAGCATCTCGCCGCCGTCAAGGAAGCGATCGCCGCTTCCGGCAAAAAGAACGTCGAACTCGACGTCAAAATCGATCCCTCGATCCTCGGCGGCGTCAAAGTGAAGATCGGCTCCCGCATGATCGATGCGTCACTGAAAACTAAACTCAACTCCATTCGTAACGCGATGAAAGAGGTCCGCTGATGGACATCCGCGCCGCCGAAATTTCGGCAATCCTGAAAGAGCAGATCAAGAACTTCGGCGAAGCCGCCGAGGTGACCGAAGTAGGACAGGTGCTTTCCGTCGGTGACGGTATCGCCCGCGTCTACGGCCTCGATAACGTGCAGGCCGGCGAAATGGTCGAGTTCGAAAACGGCATCCGCGGCATGGCGCTCAACCTGGAGAGCGACAACGTCGGTATCGTGATCTTCGGCTCCGACCGCGACATCAAGGAAGGCCAGACCGTCAAGCGCACCCGCGCGATCGTGGACGTTCCGGTCGGCAAGGAATTGCTCGGCCGCGTCGTCGACGCGCTCGGCAATCCGATCGACGGCAAGGGCCCGATCAAGTCTTCCAAGCGCGCCCGCGTGGACGTGAAGGCGCCCGGCATCATCCCGAGAAAGTCGGTGCATGAACCGATGGCGACGGGCCTCAAGGCCATCGACGCGCTCATCCCGATCGGCCGCGGCCAGCGCGAGCTCATCATCGGCGACCGCCAGACCGGCAAGACCGCC
>CAZFPR010000140.1:1487-6056 GCA_964521045.1 uncultured Hyphomicrobiales bacterium | reverse complement strand
ATCTTCGTCTTCTTCGCAAGCGGGCTCGCGCTCCGGCGCGGGCACATTCCGCTGCTCGCCCTCCTCGTCGTCTATTGCTTCGGGCTTACGATCGCGGTCATCCCGGTGGTGAGCGAAAACAAGACGGCGCTGTGGGTGGCGGTCTCGTGGTTTCTGGCAGCGACCACGCTATTCTTCGCCTGCGTGATCGCGGAAGACACCGGACGCCGTCTCGATTTTCTCCTGCGCGGCTACATGACCGCCGCAATGATCGCTTCGCTGATCGCGATCCTCGCCTATTTCCGCGCGCTGCCGGGCGCGGATACGTTCCTGCTCTATGGCCGCGCGAAGGCGACCTTCAACGACCCCAACGTGCTCGGCCCATTTCTGGTCCTGCCTGCGCTGCTCGCAATCCGCCGCGCGCTTAGTTTCCGCCTGAAGGATCTCGTGATCGGCGGCACACAAGTATCGCTGATCGCGGTCGCGGTCCTGCTTTCCTTCTCGCGCGGCGCATGGGGTCACTTCGCGGGATCGGCGGCGATCTTCGTCGGCCTTCTGTTTGTCGTGAGCAACGATCCGCGCGAGCGCGCCCGTATCGTCGCAGCAACGCTTGCGGGTCTGCTTGCACTGGGTCTGCTGCTGGTCGCGCTGCTTTCGATGCAGGGCGTCGGCACCTTGTTCTCGGAGCGTGCGTCGTTCGACCAGAGTTACGACATGGGCCAGCTCGGACGCTTCGGCCGCCATGCGCTCGGCTTCCTGCTCGCGCTCGATACGCCGTGGGGCCTCGGACCTTTTCAGTTCGCGAAAATCTTTCCCGAGGATCCGCACAACGTCTATCTCAACGCCTTCATGACCGGCGGCTGGACGAGCGGCCTCACTTACATCCTGTTCGTCACGATGACGCTGTGGGCCGGCATCAAGGGCGCGCTCCGGGCCACGCCATGGCGGCCGGTGCTGCTTGCGGTCTGGGCCACCTTCATTGCGGTCGCAGCCGAAGGCGCGATCATCGACACCGACCACTGGCGGCATTTCTGGCTGCTCGCCGGATTGCTGTGGGGCGGCGCCATCGCTGCAAGCCGTTATCGTGTTGAAATCCAGCGCAAATCAGTAGAGAAGAACCCCCGCGCGGCAGCGGAACCGTCGTTGCAGCGCAAGGAGCGGATCACTATAGTCCGCGCCCTGTCGGAGCGTGGCGCAGCCCGGTTAGCGCACTAGTCTGGGGGACTAGGGGTCGTGGGTTCAAATCCCGCCGCTCCGACCATCTAATTCCTTCATTAAAACAGTTACTTACGCTAGTTTTTTGCGCAGCACTTTTTAGAACGAAACGCGAATTATTTCGGGAAATATCGGGGGATTCCCCGATATTTCGGGCCCAAATCGGGCCAAAAATCTCGCTTCGTTCTTTTTACTTGCGATCTTGCGCTCCTTGTTAGCGCACTAGTCTGCTGGACTAGTGCGCTACTCGCTGCACTTCGCAGAAAGCTTTCGGTGATGCCAACATCGCTCTCTCAAATCGGAGGACGATGACAATGGGGCCAAGTATGGGAGCTCGCGGATTGGGCGGGCTAATGGTCGGCGGTGCTTTGGGACTTATCGCTCAGCATCTTGGAATGCCGGGGTGGCAAGTCTTCACCGTCGTTATGTTGGTAGGGCTTGGACTCCCAATCTGTGTAACGGGTCGATTTAGTGGCTGGTAATTGATCGAGAGTGCCATGGATATAATTGAAAAAAAGATCGAAGAATCTTGGCAGCCATATATTCAAGCACTCGGCGAAGTCGCGCATTCATGGAATCAATTGCACGAAGCGCTCGCCTATTTATTTTCTTGTGCGACTGGCACGAACCAGAATGTCGCTTACGCCGTTTGGCACGCCGTCAGAAGTGATCTTGCGCAACGACATATTTTGAAAGACGCGGTAGCCGTCTCCGACAACTATTTAGAGAAATGGCCTAACGCGCAGGCAGAGATAAATTGGATAATTGATCGAACGAACGAACTCGCAAATCGCAGAAACGATGCAATTCATGCGCCTGTTGAAATGGAATTGGGCTTTGGCACCGGACAACTTTTTAAAATCTCTGCATCTCACTTCACAGGTAACCCGAGAGCACTTTCGCTAAAGGGCAAGGATTTAGTGAAGGAGTTTCACTGGTATCGAAACTACTCCGACACCCTAATCGACTATACGAAGCGAATTAGCTTAGCGCTCACTTGGCCTGATGAACCTTGGCCCGAAAGACCTTCATTGCCGAAACAAGGTGAAATAGCGTGAGATCGGGCGAAATAAGCGAACTTCAGGCCAAATTCGGGCCAGCAAATTCCTAACCAACTGCAATTGCTTCTTAAAAAGACATCGGGCAGAAGTCTGGGGGACTAGGGGTCGTGGGTTCAAATCCCGCCGCTCCGACCATTTCTTTTCAGCGCCGATAGGTCGCGGTGCATCACCTGCACGAGCCGCTACAAAGAGGTGATGACAGGGAACGCGCGCCGCGGGCGAATTAACTCCACTCTCCGACGCTTCCTCGACAACGAAGCATCCGGCGGCATGCTTCTGATGGCGGTCGCAGCACTTGCGATCGTGGTCGCAAACTCGCAGCTCGCGCCGCATTATTTCTCCGCGCTCAAATCCTATCTCGGCCCGCTCAGCGTCTTGCACTGGATCAACGACGCGCTGATGGCGGTGTTCTTCCTGCTGGTCGGTCTCGAGATCAAACGCGAGATGATGGACGGCCATCTATCGACCTGGAGCCGCCGCGTTCTTCCTGGCTTCGCCGCACTCGGCGGCATGGCGGGGCCCGCGCTCGTCTATTTCGCGTTCAACAGCAGCGACCCCGTTGCGCTGCGCGGCTGGGCCATTCCGGCTGCGACCGATATCGCCTTCGCACTCGGTGTGCTGTCGCTGCTGGGCCCGCGTGCACCCGCATCGCTGAAGGTGTTTCTCGCGGTCGGGCGGCGGGCGGGGCTGGCGCGTCGTGCTCCGGCGTCGCCGAAGGAGTTTCTCGCGGAACTCGCTATCATCGACGACTTAGGGGCCGTCGTCATCATCGCGCTCTTTTACACCGCCGAGCTTGCATTCCTGTATCTTGCAGCCTCCGCTGCGATCGTCGCGATGCTCTATCTTCTGCACCGGCGGAAGGTAAACAGCCTCGTTCCTTACCTTGTGCTCGGCCTGCTGCTCTGGTTCTGCATCCTGAAGTCTGGCGTGCACGCGACACTCGCAGGCGTGATCCTCGCGATGTTCATTCCGATCCGCCTGACGCCGGCGAAGCCCGAGGCATCCGACGCAGCATCGCCGCTGCACCGCCTCGAACACAAACTGCACATCCCGGTCGCATTCTTCGTGGTGCCGGTATTCGGCTTTGCGAATGCCGGCGTTTCCTTCGCCGGCGCATCGCTCGCGCTGTTCAAGGACCCGCTCATTCTCGGGATCGCGCTCGGGCTCGTGCTCGGCAAGGTCGTGGGCATTCTCGGAACGGTCTGGCTGCTCGTGAAAATGGATTGGGCCGACCTGCCGGTAGCCGCGAGCAAGCAGCAGATTTTCGGCGTGTCCCTGCTCTGCGGCATCGGCTTCACGATGAGCCTCTTCATCGCGTTGCTCGCCTTCGGGGATCCCGCGTTCCAGGACCGCGCCAAGTTCGGCATTCTCGCAGGCTCGCTAGTCGCGGGCGTGCTCGGCTATCTTGTGCTGCGCTTTGCGAAGAACGAGAGCCCCGCCGAGTCTTCCGCCGCTACGTTTCGATAACGAAACCCAGAACTTCGCTGAGCAGCTTCTCCCACGCCGGATCGCCCGGCAGCGGCACATGGTTTTCCGTCTCGAGCGTCACGAACTTCGCGCCGGGAATGGCCGCTGCGATCGCGCGGCCTTGCGCGTAAGGCACGACATTGTCCTGCCGCGCATGGATCACGAGGGTCGGCACCTGTACCTTCGAGAGCATATCCCCGACATCGATATCGTCGCAGGCGACCCGCAGCCGCGCGGCAAGCTCGCCGGTGGTCGCCATGCGCTGCATCTCGGAAAACCATTTGATCTGTTCGGCGGTGCCGTTCGGCAGATAGATCGAGCTGAACGCGCGCATGAAGGCAGAGCCTTCCGAACCCCAGCCCTGCCGCATCAGTGCGAGCAACGCCTGCCCTTTCTCGCGGTCGCTCGCGTCTCCGCTTTTATTTCGTCCCCGCGCATAGCCGCCATATAGAACGAGCTTCGAGACCCGCTCGGGATGTTCGACCGCATAGGCGATGGCCGCGGCAACGCCCTGCGACAGGCCGAGCAACGCAAACCGCTCGCTTTCGATGGTGCCTGCCACGGCATTGAGGTCGCGCATGAAGCCGCCGAACGATATGTCCTCGACCTCGCGGTCGGCGAGCCCGCTGCCGCGGCCGTCATAGCGCACGAGGCAAAGCCGCTCCGCGAGACGCGAGAACAGCGGCGACCAGATCGGACTCTGCCAGTCGAATTCAAGATGGTTGAGCCAGTTCGCGGTCTTCAGCAGCACGGGGCCCTGCCCGGAACGGCCGATCGCGAGATTGACGACCTGAATCGCGAGGTCTTCCAGCAGGTGAAGGACGGCGTCGCCCGCAACCCGGAGCTG
>CAZFPR010000140.1:0-1477 GCA_964521045.1 uncultured Hyphomicrobiales bacterium | reverse complement strand
GAAGCGCTGACGAACGTAATGTCCTGCTGCTTTGCCTTTGCGGGCGCTCCACCGCCTGCCTGCGCGGCGTCACCATTCTCGCGAACTTCGCCGACGAAACGAATGCCCTTGCGCGCGATCGTCTTGATGAGACGCTGGTCCGTGCCGTTGTCGCCGATGGCGGCGCGCGCCGCGTTGATGCGCGAGGCCATCGCCGATTCCGAAACGATGCGCCCCTTCCAGACATGCTCGATCAGGTCGTCGCGGCTCACGACCTCGTCGCGGCGGCGGATCAGGAATTCGAGCAGATCGAACACCTGCGGCTCGGCCGGAACCTCGGTCTGCCCATCGCGCAGTTCCCGGCGGGCGGTATCGAGCGTAAAATTACCAAATTGAAACAACACGCTAGCGCCGCCCTCCGGCTTCCAGAGGAATTCAAGCGAATCCCAAGGAAAAGGCAAGGTAACCTGAAAGCCCGCGATCAAGTCCGCTGGCAGTTTCGTCTCATCAAAACCGATGGAGACGGCCATGCAAATCCAGACTTTCGATCCCAAACGTACCCCGGAAGGCGCTATCGACGTTCGTCACTATGCGCGCGAAGCCCTTGCGGAACGCCGCGAAGCCAGAACCTCCGCGATGCGCGCAGCCGGCCGCATTTCCAAACGCATCGCGATCGCAGCCGCAGGCTTCCTCATGTTCTGGAACATCCCGGCGATGGGCGGCGGCGGTTCGAAGGAAATGCCCTACCGCTGAGACACGAAAATATTCCGGCGCGTGGAGGCACCGGAGCGTAGTTTTCCGGCACGCGATGGTGCACAACTGCGGGCGAGCCAACCACTCGCCCGCATTTTTATGTACGCCCTGTTCGCAGCTCTCCTGTTCGTTCTGGCGTTCTTTCCCGCGCAGGCCTCCGCCCAGCGCGGCGGCGAGATCACGGTCACGATTTCACCGGGACCGGAAATCAAGGCCGAGCTTCCCTATTTCACCGCGAGCGGCGACCTGCGCCTGCACTTCAACAACACGACATCCCGCCACGCCAAAATTTTGTCGATGGAGCTTTTGTTCGCCGACCTCCTGGAACGCAGGACGAATTGCGAGAACTTCTTCGGCAACACGATCGGCGCGGTAGCCCGCAAATACGATCTGGCGAATTTCGATGTCCCGTCCGCGAAGCAGGTTTCCACGGCCACGAAGATGCTGCCATTCGACGGACACATCGATAACAGCCGCGTCGAGCCCGCTTTCCACGACGAGCGCGCGAAGCGCTACGGCTTCATCGCCTGCTACAAATTCGTGTTCGAGAACGACGGATTGCAGATGGAAGTCTACCAGCTCGCCGGCCGCTGGACCTTCGACCGCAAGACCGGGAAACTGCTCTCGAAGAAAATCGAGCCGAAGGCGGAACTACTGCCGCGTTAGGCGCCGCCCTTCCTGCTCGCATCCAGCATCCGCTTGCACTCGCCCAGTTCATAGAGTGTCGCTTTCAAGAGCCGCACGG
>CAZFPR010000139.1:1309-6068 GCA_964521045.1 uncultured Hyphomicrobiales bacterium | reverse complement strand
CACCGAGCCCGCGGTCGGCGCTTCGACGTGCGCGTCCGGCAGCCAGGTGTGCACCGGCCACATCGGCAGCTTGACGGCGAACGACGCGAAGAAGGCAAGCCATAGCCAGGTCTGCATTTCGCGCGGGAAGCCGTGCGTGAGCAGCTTCACGATGTCGGTTGTGCCGGCCTGATAATACATCGCCATGATCGCGAGCAGCATCAGCACGGAGCCCGCGAGCGTGTAGAGGAAAAACTTGAAGCTCGCATAGACGCGGCGCGCGCCGCCCCAGACACCGATGATCAGGAACATCGGGATCAGGCCGCCTTCGAAGAAGACGTAGAAGAGAACGATATCGAGCGCCGAGAAGGTGCCGACCATCAGCGTCTCGAGCAGCAGGAACAGCACCATGTATTCCTTGACGCGCTTCTCGACATGCCAGCTAGCGATGATCGTAATCGGCATCAGGAAGGTGGTCAGGATCACGAACGGCAACGAAATGCCGTCGACGCCGAGCTTGTAGCGGATGCTTCCGCCAAGCCACGGATGATCTTCGACAAACTGGAAGCCCGGGCTGCCCTTGTCGAAGCCGGTGATCAGGAAGATGGAGACGATGAAAGTAATGACCGTCGTCCAGAGCGCGACCCAGCGGGCATTGCGCTTGGCCGCCTCGTCGTCACCGCGCAGCAACAGAATGAAGACCGCGCCGACCAGCGGCAGAAACGTCGTGACGGAAAGAATGGGCCAGGTCGCCATCACGCGGCTCCTCTGAACAGGAACCAGGTGATGAGCGCGGCAACGCCGATCAGCATCACGAATGCATAGTGATAGAGATAGCCGGTCTGGAGCCGCACCACATTGCGCGTGACATCGAGTACGCGCGCCGAGACGCCATCAGGTCCGAAGCCGTCGATCAGCCAGCCGTCACCCTTCTTCCAGAGGAAGCGGCCAATCCATTTCGCCGGGCGAACAAAGACGAACTCGTAGATTTCGTCGAAGTACCACTTGTTGAGTAAGAAGCGGTACAGAACGTCCTGACTCTTCGCGAGCGCCGCCGGAATATCCGGCCGCGCGATATAGAACCAGTACGACACCGCGAAGCCGCCAGCCATCATCACCGTCGGCAGCCACGGCACCCAGCCGGGCACTTCGTGCATCGCGTGCAGGATGTGCCAGTTGTCGTGCGAGAACAGCGAATTCCGGAAGAACGCCTTCACGCCTTCTTCGTACAAGAAGCCGCCCTTGAAGCCGAAGCCGAGCACCAGCGCACCGACAGACAGGATCGCAAGCGGGATCGTCATCGTGAGCGGGGACTCGTGCGCGTGGTCGTAGGTGTGGTGATCCGCGCGCGTCTTGCCGTGGAAGGTCAGGAAGATCAGGCGCCACGAATAGAACGATGTCAGCGCCGCGGCGATCACGGTCATATAGAACGCGTAAGCCGCGAACGCATTGTGGCCTGCATAAGCCGCTTCGATGATCGCGTCCTTCGAATAATAACCTGCGGTGAACGGGAAGCCGGTCAGTGCGATCGTGCCGACCACCATCATCGCGTAGGTGAACGGGATCTTCTTCCAGAGCCCGCCCATGTTCCGCATGTCCTGCTCGTGATGCATCGCATGGATCACCGAGCCCGCGCCGAGGAAGAGCAGCGCCTTGAAAGCGGCATGCGTAAAGAGGTGGAACATGCCGACCGAATAGGCGCCAACGCCCATCGCGACGAACATGTAGCCAAGCTGCGAACAGGTCGAATAGGCAACCACGCGCTTGATGTCGTTCTGCACGAGACCCACGGTCGCGGCGAAGAACGCAGTCGTCGCTCCGAACAGCGTTACTACCGCGAGTGCCGTCGGCGCGAGTTCAAAGAGCGGCGACAGGCGCGCGACCATGAACACGCCTGCGGTCACCATGGTCGCCGCGTGAATGAGTGCCGAGACCGGCGTCGGGCCTTCCATCGCGTCCGGCAGCCAGGTGTGCAGCAGGAATTGCGCGGACTTGCCCATCGCGCCAACGAACAGCAGAAGGCAGATCACGGTCAGCGCGTCGAAGTTGCCGCCGAAGATGTGGATGGTCTTGCCGGTGAGCGATTTCGCTTCGGCGAAAATAGTCTCGAAGCCGACCGCACCCACCATCGCGAACACGGCGAAGATGCCGAGCGCGAAGCCGAAATCGCCGACGCGGTTCACGACGAAAGCCTTGATCGCGGCCGCGTTCGCTTCCGGCTTCTGGTACCAGAAACCGATCAGGAGATAGCTTGCCAGACCCACGCCTTCCCAGCCGAAGAACAACTGCACGAGGTTGTCGGCGGTGACCAGCGCGAGCATCGCAAACGTAAAAAGCGAAAGATAAGCGAAGAAGCGCGGGCGGTGCGGGTCTTCGTGCATGTAGCCGATCGAATAGAGATGCACGAGCGCGGAGACGCTGTTCACGACGATCAGCATCACGGCCGTCAGCGTATCGACGCGAAGCGCCCACTCGACCTTAAGGTCGCCTGCCGAAATCCAGGTGAACAGCGGAACGCGAAGGTCTTTGCCGAAATACCCTACATCGAAGAACGCGACCCACGAGAGGCCCGCGGCGATCATCAGGAAAGCCGTCGTCACGATCTCGGATGCGCGCGCGCCGATGACGCGGCCGAACAGGCCTGCGATCAGGGCGCCTGCGAGCGGCAGGAAAACAATGAAGTGATACATCGTCATTTATTGCATCAGCCCTTCATTGCATTGATGTCTTCGACCGCGATCGAGCCGCGGTTTCTGAAGAACACGACGAGGATCGCAAGGCCGATCGCAGCTTCAGCCGCCGCGACCGTAAGCACGAGAAGCGCAAAAATCTGCCCGACGATGTCGCCGAGGAAGGCCGAGAACGCGACCAGGTTGATGTTGACCGCAAGCAGGATCAATTCGATCGACATCAGGATGACGATCACGTTCTTCCGGTTCAGGAAGATGCCGAGCGTGCCGAGCGTGAACAGGATCGCCGCGACCACGAGATAATGCGAGAGCCCTACGACCATGATCAGAGCCCCTTCCCCGGCTTGACCTTCACGACCTCGATCGCGGTTTCGCGCGTGCGCGCGTTCTGCGCGGAGACGTTCTGGCGCTTGACGTTCACGCGATGATGCAGCGTGAGCACGATCGCGCCGATCATCGCGACCAGAAGCACGAGGCCGGAAAGCTGGAAGTAATGGACATAGGTCGTATAGAGCACGCGGCCGATGGCTTCGGTGTTCGTCACCTGCGCCGGGTTCGGAATCGGCTGCGTGATGCTGCCGGCAATGCCCGCGCCGACGACCCAGCTTCCGACCACCAGAACGAGTTCAACGAGAAACACGAGACCGACCAGCGCGCCGATCGGCAGATACTGGAGGAAGCCCTCGCGCAGTTCCGCGAAATCGACATCGAGCATCATCACGACGAAGAGAAAGAGAACCGCGACAGCGCCGACATAGACGACGATCAGGATCATCGCGAGGAATTCGGCGCCGATCAGAAGGAACAGCCCCGCGGCGTTCACGAAGGTCAGGATCAGCCACAACACGGAGTGCACGGGATTGCGGCCCGCAATCACCATGAAGGCGGAGGCTACCGCGATCGAGGAGAACAGATAAAAGAAGAATGCCGGAACGGTCATCGCGATCACCGGTACGGCGCGTCGAGCGAAATATTCTTCGCTATCTCGCGCTCCCAGCGGTCGCCGTTCGCAAGCAACCGCTCCTTATCGTAATAGAGTTCTTCGCGCGTCTCGGTCGCGAATTCGAAGTTCGGCCCTTCGACGATGGCATCGACCGGGCACGCTTCCTGGCACAACCCGCAATAGATGCACTTCACCATGTCGATGTCGTAGCGCGTGGTGCGGCGCGTGCCGTCGTTGCGGCGCGGACCCGCTTCGATGGTGATGGCCTGCGCGGGGCAGATCGCTTCGCAGAGTTTGCAGGCGATGCAGCGTTCCTCGCCGTTCGGATAGCGGCGCAGCGCATGTTCGCCGCGGAAGCGCGGCGAGAGATAACCCTTCTCGAAGGGATAGTTCAGCGTCGACTTCTTCGCGAAGAAATAACGCATCGTGAGGAAGAATGCCGAGACAAACTCCCAGAGGAAAATCTGGCGGGCGGCGCGGTCGAGTTTCATTTCGGTGCCCATCCCGTGAAGTGAAGAACAGCGGCGACGATAACGACCATCGCAAGCGAAAGCGGCAGGAACACCTTCCAGCCGAGACGCATCAACTGGTCGTAGCGATAGCGCGGCACCATGGCCTTCGCCATCGCGAACAGGAAGAACATGAAGCAGAGCTTCAGGACGAACCAGATCACGCCCGGGACCCAGGTGAAGGGTGCCACCGGGAACGGCGGCAGCCAGCCGCCGAGGAACAGGATCGTGCCCATCGCGCACATGGTCATGATTGCCACGTACTCGCCGAGCATGAACAGGAGATACGGCGTCGAGGAATACTCGACCATGAATCCGGCGACGAGTTCGGACTCCGCCTCGACAAGATCGAACGGCGGGCGGTTGGTTTCAGCGAGCGCGGACACGAAGAACACGACGAACATCGGAAGAAGCGGCAACCAGTACCACTGCAACATGCCCCAAGGGCCGTTCTGCGCCTCGACGATCTTGGTAAGATTCAGCGAGCCCGCGCACAGCAACACGGTGATGATGACGAAGCCGATCGAGACTTCGTAGGACACCATCTGCGCAGCCGAGCGGAGTGCGGCGAGGAACGGATACTTCGAGTTCGAAGCCCATCCCGCCATGATGACGCCGTAGACCATTAGCGACGAGAT
>CAZFPR010000139.1:285-1299 GCA_964521045.1 uncultured Hyphomicrobiales bacterium | reverse complement strand
GATCGCGAAGATATAGAGAATGCCGACATTGATCTCGGCAATCGACCAGCCCGGATGTACCGGGATCACTGCCCAAGCTGCGAGTGCAAGCACGCAGGTGACGAGCGGCGCCAGCAGGAACACGCCCTTGTTCGCGCCGGCAGGAATGATCGGCTCCTTCAGCACGAACTTCAGAAGATCGGCGAAAGATTGCAGCAGGCCGAACGGCCCAACCACGTTCGGGCCACGGCGCATCTGCACCGCCGCCCAGATCTTGCGGTCGGCGAGCAGGATGTAGGCGATGAAGATCAGGAGCGCCACGAGCAAGAGCACGCTCTGCGCGATGATGATCACGATCGGCCAGAGCGTATTCCACCAGAAATCGATCCAGTTCATCGCGCGTTACTCCGCAGCCTGCGGGAGCTTGCCCGCGGCGAGCCGCGAGCATTCCGCCATGATGGCGGAGGCGCGCGCGATGGGATTGGTCAGATAGAAGTCGGTTACCGGAGACTTGAACGCCGCCTTCTTCGCTTCACCACTAAGCTTGGAAAGCTTCGCAAGAGCGGAAGCATCGGCCGGAACGATCTGGTCGAGCTTCGCGAGATGCGGGTGCGCCGCAAACATCTGCTGACGCAGTTGCGGCAGCGAATCCCACGGCAGCTTGTGACCGATCGCATCGGATAGCGCGCGCAGGATCGCCCAGTCTTCGCGGGCGTCACCGGGCGCGAACGCCGCGCGTTTCGCCATCTGCGGACGGCCCTCGGTGTTGACGAAGATGCCGGACTTTTCGGTGTAGGCAGCAGCCGGCAGGATGACGTCGGCACGATGCGCGCCACGGTCGCCATGCGTGCCGATGTAGACGACGAACGCATCGTTCTCGACTTCGCTCGAACTGACTTTAGAACCTTTTGAGACACCCTCTATTTATTTCATGGCTTTCTTAGTATACACCACCAAAGTGAAATTAACACTAAAAACATTATTTCTTAAAAACCATCATGCAATTCAAAAAAGAATTTATCGATAGACTTAACA
>CAZFPR010000139.1:0-275 GCA_964521045.1 uncultured Hyphomicrobiales bacterium | reverse complement strand
GACCGAATGCACGGACTTCGCGAACATGGAGAGGATCGCCTCGCCGTCGTTCCGCGCGAGCGCACCCTGGCCGATCAGCCAGATCTGGTTCTTGAGTTGCGCTTTCTTGTGTTTCGTAAACTCCGCGAGCGTTTCAGGACCTGCACCGAGATAGGCGTAATCGTATGTAAGATCGGCCTGTTCGCCGATCACGCCGATCTTGAAGTTACCCTGGAGCCAGCCCTTACGGATGCGCGCGTTGATCACAGTAGCTTCTTTCCGCGGGTTCGCGCCGA
>CAZFPR010000138.1:4766-6175 GCA_964521045.1 uncultured Hyphomicrobiales bacterium | reverse complement strand
ACGGCGGCGACGTCACCCATCTCGACGCCAAGATCACCGCGCGAGAGGCGCTGCACGACACCGAGGAAGGCACCACCCGCATTCTCGTGCTGGTCACCGAAAGTGCCGAGGCCCTCTTCGGGCTCGGCAACTATCGCGGCGCGAGCGAGCGGCTCGACGGCATGACCTGGGGCGCGGAGGATTTATCCGCAGATCTCGGTGCGGAGACCAACCGCAACGAGCGCGGCGACTACACCGATCCCTATCGCCTCGCCCGCGCGCAATGCCTGATCGCGGCGGTCGCAGCCGGTGTCGCGCCGATCGATTCCATCTATCCGAACTTCCGCGACGAAGCGGGCTTGCGGCGCGAAACGCTGGAAGGCCGCCGCGACGGCTTCACCGGCAAGATGGCGATCCATCCCGATCAGGTGCCGGTGATCAACGAGATTTACACGCCGAGCGCGGAGTCGATTGCGCAGGCAAAACGGCTGATCGGCGCCTTCGCGGCGGCAGGCAACGCCGGCGTGATCTCGCTCGACGGCCAGATGTACGACCAGCCACATTTGAAGCGCGCGCTGCGGCTGCTTGCGCGGGTCAAAAATACTTGATGTCGTCCCCGCGAAGGCGGGGACCCATAACCACAAACATCAATCCTCATCCTGAGGAGCGTTCCGAAGGAACGCGTCTCGAAGGATGAGGTGCTCATGGTTCGAGACGCGCTCGCATCCAAGTCGGCATAGCCGACTTGGAAAATAAAAATGCCCATCTCGGATAAACCCGAGATGGGTGCTCGCGCTCCTCACCTTGAGGATTTGAGTGATACGCTAGCGCCGCCTCAACTCATCCGGCCGCACCATCTGAAACAGTTCGGTGACGACCGAATAGTCGCGGTAGCCGAGGCGCGCGATCGGCTTCATCGCCGCCGCATTGAGAATACCATTCTCGATGTATTTCTCATCGATGTGCACGCCGACGACTTCGCCGAACACGACATAGTTGTCGCGGGGCTCGCCCTTCGGTCCCTTCATCTGGACGATCTGGGTCGCCTTGCATTCGAGCACGCAAGGGCTTTCCGCGACGCGCGGCGGCGAAACCAGTTTCGAAGGCGCCTGCGTCAGCCCGGCAAGCTCGAACTCGTTCACCTCGTGCGGCACGCTCTCCGAACTCCTGTTCATCGCCTCGCGCAGATCCCAGGTCGCGAGATTGCAGACGAACTCCATGGTCTCGCTGACGTTCCGCACTGAATCCTTGAAGCCGTCGCTCGAGAACATCACCATCGGCGGAAACGTCGCGACCCCGTTGAAGAAACTGTAGGGCGCGAGATTCACATGGCCGGCTTTGTCCACCGAGCTGATCCATCCGATCGGCCGCGGGGCCACGATCGCCTTGAACGGATCGTGCGGCAGCCCGTGATTGCGCTTGATCGGCTC
>CAZFPR010000138.1:0-4756 GCA_964521045.1 uncultured Hyphomicrobiales bacterium | reverse complement strand
CGTAGAACATCAGAGCCTGCTCACGATCTGCGCCATGTCGGGACGCGGACGCTGAAAGAGTTCGCCCTTCGCCGTGCCGATATGAATGAAGCCGACGATCTGCTCGTTCGCGGCAAGGCCGAACACTTCCGCGCTCGACTTGTCGAACGCGGCCCATCCGGTGAGCCAGTTCGCAGCGAAGCCGAGCGCATGTGCGGCATTCAGCAAATTCATGCAGGCAGCACCCGCCGAGAGCAGTTGCTCGACATCCGGCACCTTCGGGTTCGGCGAAATCTTTGCGACCACCGTCACGATCAGCGGGCTGCCGCCGAAGCGGGCCCTCTGCTTCTCCACTTCGGCATCGCTCGCGTTCGGATTTCCGGCGCGGAAGTTCGCGGTGATTTTCTCCACGATGGGCCCGCGCGTCGCCTTGGGCATCACGACGAAGCGCCAGGGCTTCATCATGCCGTGATCCGGGACGCGCGCGGCGATCGTGAGAATCTCGTTGAGCTGCGTTTCGTTCGGCGCGGGCTCGATCAGATCCTGCGCTTTGGGCGAGGTGCGTGTTTTGAGCAGTTCCAGGGCTTCGGGCATTCTGTTTCCGGTCTCGAAAAAGCCCGGGAGCGGTAGCATGGCTGGCGCTCCATTCCCAAGGATTGCCGGGCAAGGCTGGCCAGCCCGATTTGCATTCAAGGACCCCGGGGCTAAAAGAACGCCATGACGTGCTTGTCCCGCATCCGCGCGCCTCTAGCGGCCCTCATGATGCTGCTCGCCGGCGCCGGCGCGTCTCCGGCGCAGTGGTTCCCCTTCCAGGGGCCGAACACGCCGCCGACGCCTCCGGGGAACATTCCCAATCCGCCGGCCCCGCAAGGCCCGCCGACGCCACTCGTCCCGCCGCCGGCCCCGCAGCAGCAACAGACCCCGCCGCCCGCGCAGCGCCCGGCCGCGAAAGAAACGCCGAAAGAAACCCCGCCTGCAACCGCGCCGCAGCGCGTGTCCCTGAACCTCACCGCGCGCTATGCGGCGGAAGGCCAGAACGTGACCCGCGCGCTGCATTGGCGCATTTTCGTCGAGCGCCCGGGCACCGAGCAGCCGCTGTTCCTCGTCTCCGAGTCGCAGGAAGCCTCGCCGACCTTCTCGCTGCCACCCGGCAAGTACGTCGTGCACGTCGCCTACGGCATTGCGAGCTTCGCGCAGCGCGTCGAGGTCACCGAAAACCGCCGCGAGACCGTGATCGTCGCAGCAGGCGGGCTGCGGCTCCGCGGCCGCGTCGCCGATGCAGAGATTGCGTCGTCGAAACTCCGCTTCGACGTCTACGAAGGAAACTTCCTCCAGCGCGCCTCGGGCGACGGCAAGAAGAAGCGCACCGCGCGCAACGAACGCCCGCCGGTGATCCGCGGCGTCGTGCCCGGAGACGTCGTGCTGCTTCCGGCCGGCAGCTACTACATCCAGTCGACCTACGGCGAAGGCAACTCGACGATTACCGCGGATGTACGCATCGAAGCGGGCCGCCTGACGGACGCCACCGTGCATCACCGCGCGGCACAGATCACGCTGCGTCTGGTGCACGCAACCGGCGGCGAGGCGCTCGCCAATACTTCATGGTCGGTGCTGACGCCCGGCGGCGACTCCATCAAGGAATTCATCGGCGCGTTTCCGTCGATCGTGCTTGCCGACGGCGAATACACCGCGGTCGCACGCCACGACGGCAAAACCTATCAGGCGAATTTCAAGGTGGTGGCCGGCCGCGACCGCGAAGTCGAAGTGCTGGCGCGCGCCGAAAATCAGGCGCAGACGCCGCAGCAGGCGCCGGCGGCGAGGTAAGCATCTCCACTTCGTCGTCCCGGCCAAGCGAGGCAAAGCCGAGCGCGAGCCGGGACCCATAACCCCTGTCTTCGCGAATCTGGAATGCAGGGGTTATGGGTCCCCGCTTTCGCGGGGACGACGAATGCAAAAGGATGGCTTTACACCGCCTCGTCGTCCTTCTCGCGCTTCAGATCCGTCGGCACTAGATAGAAAACTACCGTACCTCTCGCCAAGGATCGCTAGGAGGGTTCGCACGCTTTTTTGGCGGCGTCTTTTTTGGAGGACTATATACAGCCGGCGCTGGGGTCGGTGATATTTCTATACTTTTTGGAGCAACTTTGGTTTCGCTACTTCCACTTAGGAAGTTCGTTACAGCATTCTGCAATTTCACATCGCCGGCCGTCACGAAACCAAGACCAAATGCAACTAGAACCCCACACAAAGCTGCGACAACGGATGGTGCAGTGGGTGCAAATTGAACAACCTTATAGATTGACGGCCCCGCAATTTCAGAAGCCGAATATCTCTCAACTGCGCGTCCAAATTCTATAGAAGAAGGACTCGACAACATTATTCGTTCGTTTAGGCCGCCTGCCGAACGGAAATTAATCTCGACATATGAGCAAACCGGAAGTTCCTTGTTATTCAGAAAGCGGCGGTCGGGACCGCCGTTCTTGTTTGCGAACCGCCAAGTATGCCCGCTTACGACAGCATCAGATGAAACCCAATCACTCTCAACAAAGTTTATAAGCGACCCGCTGATTTGCACGTCTTCATAGCTCAGTACGGCAACCGACTTTCCAGATGAGACGAAAACCGAATCGGGGCTGAACTGAATACGCTGCGCACCCACGCTGATTGTAGGAACCTTAAGGTTGGCACGAACTCCGGCTGGCCGTCGCAATCCGGGGGAAATTCTATTGCGCTTTACTAGACTGTTAGCGCCAGCATTGCGTTTCCAGTCTGACGTGTTCTGCTGACTTGGAATATGCCAAACACGTTTTGATTGTCGAATGACCTCAAACGCATTGACGAGTTCTGGGAACGAGGACCGCTGCACCTCATCCAGATCGTAGGTAACTCGGATTGTCCGACGGAAGTAGTCTACGACTAGCGCGATAGGTATTCCGATCACTCCAACTACTATTGCAAAAATCAACCATTCACGATTCTCAGAAAAAATTCCGAGGAAAAGAGCTAATATGCTGACGAACAAGTAGAAACGTGAGAAGCGCGCTCGCGACGTTACGAGTTCTACTAGAGGCGCAATATCACTCGTAGATTTAGCACCTATGTTTTTTAGAGGAGCACTATCTATAGGCGCCTCGACATCAAGCTGTTCGTGTCGCTCACGAGCCACGCTCTGACCCGGAGACCCCTGTCGCGGATCGTATGAATTGTACTCCGTCCACGACAACCCAGTTCCGGGAATCCCAACAGTAGTCCGGGTTCCTTTTTGCCCTATCGTGTACCAAAAGCCGCGTCGGCCGAGCGAAACCGAAGCTCCGCTCTTACTCAGATTCAGACGCACACCCGGCAAGATGCGCTTCGACAACCGAAACCGGAAAGCCACTGTTTCCTCTCCCGCGCGAAGGCTAACATTCGCTCGCGGTGCAGAAAACTACGGTATTCAGGCACAGTCGGTTTAAGCCGCCTCGTCGTCCTTCTCGCGCTTGAGATCCGGCGGCAGCGCTTCGGCGACGAGGGCCGCGAGCGCGGCGTCGAGCGGCATCGAAGTCTGATTTTGCGAGCCGAGGCGGCGGATCGAAACCGTGCGTTCCTCCGCCTCCTTCTTGCCGACTACGAGCAACACCGGGATTTTCGCGAGCGAGTGCTCGCGCACCTTGTAGTTGATCTTCTCGTTCCGGAGATCGATCTCCGCCCGCAGGCCCAGCTTGAATGCGGCCTTCATCACGTCGTTCGCATAGGCGTCGGCATCCGAAGTGATCGTGCAGACCTTGATCTGCACGGGAGCGAGCCACAGCGGAAAATGCCCGGTGTGATGCTCGATCAGAATGCCGGTGAAGCGCTCGAGCGAACCGCAGATCGCGCGATGCACCATGACCGGCGTCTTCTTGCCGCCGTCGGCATCGATATAGAACGCGCCGAAACGCTCCGGCAGGTTGAAGTCCACCTGCGTGGTGCCGCATTGCCAGTCGCGGCCGATGGCGTCGCGCAAGACGTATTCGAACTTCGGCCCGTAGAACGCGCCCTCGCCCGGATTGATCGCAGTCTTGATGCGCCCGTTCGACTGATCGGCGATCTGCTTCAAGACCTTCTCCATCACGCTTTCCGCGTGATCCCACGATGCATCCGCGCCGACGCGCTTCTCGGGGCGCGTCGAGAGCTTCACTGTGAGTTCGCCGGTGAAACCGAAATCGTCATAGGTCGACAGAATGAGATCGTTGATCTTCAGGCACTCGGCGGCAAGCTGATCTTCGGTGCAGAAGACATGCGCGTCGTCCTGCGTGAAGCCGCGCACGCGAAGAAGCCCGTGCATCGCGCCGGAAGGCTCGTAGCGGTGCACCACGCCGAACTCGGCCAAGCGAATGGGAAGATCGCGATAGCTCTTGAGCCCGTGCTTGAAAATCTGCACATGACCCGGGCAATTCATCGGCTTGATCGCGAACCAGCGCTTGTCTTCCGCATCGTCGCCGGCCGACTGCGCCGCGAACATGTTTTCGCGATACCAGTCCCAGTGGCCCGAAGTTTCCCAGAGCGATTTGTCAAGCATCTGCGGCGCATTCACTTCGTCATAGTCACCGCGAAGCCGCCTGCGCATGTAAGAAACGATCGACTGGAACAGCGACCAGCCCTTCGCGTGCCAGAACACGACGCCCGGACCTTCTTCCTGGAAATGGAAGAGATCCATCTCGCGGCCGAGCTTGCGGTGATCGCGCTTCTCCGCCTCTTCGAGACGGTGAATGTAATCGTCGAGCTGCTTCTGGTCGGGCCAGGCGGTGCCGTAGAT
>CAZFPR010000137.1:5462-6242 GCA_964521045.1 uncultured Hyphomicrobiales bacterium | reverse complement strand
GCACCGGCCTCTACAAGCCAGCCGCTTACCCGTTCACGCCCGGCAACGAAGGCGCCGGCGTGGTGCTTTCGCTCGGCAAGGGCGTAAAGGGCCTGAAGAAAGGCGACCGCGTCGCCTACGGCACCGTGCCGGGCTCTTATGCGAGCGAGCGGAACGTCCCGGCCGACAAGCTCATCAAACTGCCGAAGAAAGTAAGCGACAAGGCCGCCGCCGCGATGATGCTGAAGGGACTGACCGCGCAGTATCTGCTGCGCTCGCTTTTCAAGGTGAAGAAGGGCCACACCGTGCTGGTGCATGCCGCAGCAGGCGGCGTGGGTCAGATTCTGACCCAGTGGGCGCGTGCGCTCGGCGCGACCGTGATTGCAACCGTGGGTTCGAAGGATAAGGCCGTTCTCGCGAAGAAGAACGGCGCCCACCACGTGATCCTCTACCGCGACGAGGACGTCGCGAAGCGTGTCGCCGAAATCACGAAGGGCAAGAAGTGCGACGTCGTCTATGACGGTGTCGGCAAATCGACCTTCATGAGCTCGTTGGACAGCCTCAAGCCGCGCGGCATGCTGGCTACCTACGGCAACGCCTCCGGCCCCGTCGACGGCGTGAACCTCGGCATCCTCGCAACCAAGGGTTCGCTCATCGTCTCCCGCCCAACCATGGCCCACTACTTCGCCACCCGGAAAGAACTCGAAGCGGGCGCGAAGGACCTGATGAAGGTCATCGAGAAGGGCAAGGTGAAGATCCAGATCAACCAGACGTACCCTCTAAAGGAAGCCGAGCGGGCAC
>CAZFPR010000137.1:0-5452 GCA_964521045.1 uncultured Hyphomicrobiales bacterium | reverse complement strand
CTGTTGCCTTGAAAACCGGCAATTTTTCATTGCGCTAGTCCAAAAGGCCAATGTGCTAAACGCGAATCAGCCTATCTTCACATGGGGATAGGAAACGCTGAGTCGTGGCGCACGCGATACTGAGAACTGTTGACGGCGGGAACACCGTAGCAGGCAGCGAGCAGACCGTGGGGTCTGCTGGCAACGATGATGCGTTGAGCCGCGTCCGCGAGTCCCTCGACCTGCTCGAGGCGGACCTTGGCGTGCTTATGCTCAAGGTCGGAGACGCCGCGAAGAACGTGCATGAAGGCGTCAGCAGCGCGAGCGGCTCGCTGGAAGCGATCAACGCCTCTGCCACCGATCTCTCCGAGCAGGTCGCTGTCGCCGAATCCAACGTCAATGCCTTCGCGACGGCGACGGAGCAGCTTGCGCAATCCTCGACCCTGATCTCGAGCCAGATTCACAAGGCGAATGATCTGGCAGGCGAGGCGAGTGAAGCGGCCGGCGCGACCGGGCGGCAGGTCGAGCGCCTGCAAAATTCGTCTGCCGAGATCGGCAAGGTCGTCACCTTCATTTCCACGATCGCGAAACAGACGCACCTGTTGGCGTTGAACGCCTCAATCGAGGCGGCACGCGCCGGCGATGCGGGGCGCGGCTTCGCGGTTGTCGCGAACGAGGTAAAGGCGCTGTCGGCGGAAACCCAGCAGGCGATTGCCGAGATCACGTCGAAGATCGATGCATTGCGCAAGGACGCCGATGAATCGATGACCATGCTCGCGAGGATCGCGCGGGTCATCGAGGAAATCCGGCCGCTGTTTGCGAGCGTGTCGTCCTCAGTTGAGCAGCAGGTTGCGACCACGGCCGAGCTTTCCGTGAACGCCTCCGACAACTCGAATTTCATCGGCACGGTCACGCAGCGCGTGCAGAATATCCGCGAAGCTGCCGAAAGCGCTCGCACGGAAAGCGTCCAGATCGATCAGTCCGCGCATACCGCGGCCGACCTTGCGGCCAGCCTGCGCAAGCGCCTGAGTATTTTCCTTCGCGCGACCGAGATCGGCGACCGCCGCAGGCATGACCGCTTGCCTTGCGATTGGGATGTGAGCGTCACCGCGGCAGGCGTGAAAGCCGGCACGAAGACCGTCGATCTCGGCGACGGCGGCGTCCTCCTGAAGGCTACGGATGCTTTGAGCCTGCGCGTCGGCGAGAACATCCACGTCGATATTCCGGGTGTCGGCAATATCGCGGCGCGCGTCGTCAACCGTACCGACCTCGGCATTCACTGCGCATTCTTCGACATGCCGTCCGAATGTGCGGCGGCACTCAAGGGCAAACTCGACAAGATCCGGCACGACAATCGTGAGTTCATCGATCTTGCTGTAACTACCGCGAATAAGGTGGGTGCCGCGATCGAGCGCCTGATCGAGACCGGCAAGGTCTCGGCGCAAGTCATGTTCAACAACCAGTACGAGCCGATCCCGGGCACCAACCCACAGCAGTTCGAAACCGGCTACGTCGCAGCACTCGAGCAGGAACTGTGGCCGATCCAGGAGCCGCTGCTTTCCACCGACAGCCGTATGGTTTTCTGCGCGGCGGTCGACCGCAACGCCTATCTTCCGGTCCACAACAAGAAGTATTCCCTCCCGCAGCGTCCGGGCGAGCCGGAGTGGAACACTGCGAACTGCCGCAACAGGCGTGTGTTCGACGACCGCGCGGGTCTTTCGGCCGCGCGCAACACGCGGCCCTACATGATCCAGTATTATCCGCGCGACATGGGCGGCGGGCAGATCGTGATGATGTGGGAAATCGTGGCGCCGATCCGCGTGCTCGGCAAGCACTGGGGCGGCTTCCGGATGGCCTACCGGACCTGATCAGAATCCGGCGACGGTTCCGCGCAGGTCGTAGGCCTCCGCACTCTCGATCTTCACGGTAGCGATCTCGCCGACCTTCAGCGGGCGGCGGCTTGCTACATGCACGACGCCGTCGATCTCCGGCGCGTCGCCGCGCGTGCGGCCGATTGCGGTGTTTCCGGAAACGCTGTCGATGATGACCGGCTCGCGTCTGCCGACCTTCGCGCGCAACCGTTTCGCGCTGATCTTCTGCTGCGTTTCCATGAAGCGAGCGTAGCGCTGCGACTTCACTTCTTCCGGGACCGGATTTTCGAGTTCGTTCGCAGGCGCGCCGCGAACCGGCTCGAACTTGAAACAGCCAACGCGGTCAAGCTGCGCTTCTTCGAGGAAAGCGAGCAGTTCCGCGAATTCCTCATCGGTCTCGCCCGGGAAGCCGACGATGAAGGTCGAGCGCAGCGTGAGGTTCGGCACTTCCTCGCGCCATTTCGCGATCCGCGCGAGCTGCTTTTCCTGCGAGGCAGGGCGCTTCATGCGCTTCAGGACGCTCGGGCTGCCGTGCTGCATCGGAATGTCGAGATAAGGCAGCACTTTGCCTTCGGCCATCAGCGGCATCACGTCATCGACATGCGGGTAGGGATAGACGTAATGCAGTCGCACCCATGCGCCGAACTCGCCAAGCTCGCGGGCGAGGTCGACGAATTTCGCGCGCACTTCGCGGTCGCGGAATTCGCTCTCTGCGAATTTGATGTCGATGCCGTAGGCCGAAGTATCCTGCGAAATGACGAGCAGTTCCTTCACGCCCGCTTTCACGAGCCGCTCTGCTTCACGCAAAACATCTGCCGCGGGACGGCTCACGAGATCGCCGCGCAATTTCGGAATGATGCAGAAGGTGCAGCGGTTGTTGCAGCCTTCGGAAATCTTCAAATAGGCGTAATGGCGCGGCGTGAGCTTGATGCCTTGCTCGGGCACGAGATCGAGAAACGGATCGTGCTTCGGCGGCACCGCTTCATGCACCGCCGACACCACCGCCTCATATTGCTGCGGGCCGGTGACCGCGAGCACCGAGGGATGCACCGCGCGGATGCTCTCTGGCTCCGCGCCCATGCAGCCGGTGACGATCACTTTGCCGTTCTTCGCAAGCGCGTCGCCGATCGCGGCCAGGCTCTCCGCCTTGGCGCTGTCGAGAAAGCCGCAAGTATTGACCAGCACCACATCCGCGCCTTCGTGTTCGCGCGAAAGCTCGTAACCTTCGGCGCGGAGCCGGGTCACGATGCGTTCGGAATCGACCAGCGCCTTGGGGCAGCCAAGCGACACGAAGCTCACGCGGGGAGTGGGGTTTTCGCTCATTCTCGAAGGGTTCGGGCGCAGCAAGCCGAATTGGCCGCGCGCGGGTTTCACATGTGGGCGCTTTGTGGCCTATTCAGGCCGGCAAATGCAAATACCGGGTGAATATTGAGCGATCATACCCCCTATGACGCCGTGATCATCGGCGGCGGCCATAACGGCCTTGTCTGCGCGGCCTATCTCGCGAAAGCGGGCCTGAAGGTCGTGGTGCTGGAGCGCCGCGCGGTCGCTGGCGGAGCCGCCGTTACCGAGGAATTCCACCCCGGTTTCCGGAACTCGGTCGCCGCCTACACGGTCTCCCTGCTCAATCCGAAGGTGATCCGCGACCTCGACCTGCATGCCCACGGCCTGAAGATCGTCGAGCGCAAGGTCTCGAACTTCCTGCCGCTGCCGGACGGCCGTTATCTGAAAACCGGCGCAGGCCGGACGGCGGAAGAAGTAGCGAAGTTCTCGACGAAGGATGCCGCCAAACTCGACGACTATGCCGCAGAACTCGATCTGGTTGCGGATGTGCTGCGCGAACTGGTTCTGCAAACGCCACCGAACATCGTCGAAGGCAATCCGCTCTCAGCCATTCCCGAACTGATCCGCGCGGGTGCGCTCGCCAATCGCCTGCGCAAGCTCGGCTTGAGCGGCCAGCGCGCACTGCTCGATCTCTTCACGAACTCCGCGGGCGATTATCTCGACGGCTGGTTCGAGAGCGATCCGATCAAGGCAGTCTACGGCTTCGACGGCATCGTCGGAAACTACGCGAGCCCCTATACGCCGGGTTCCGCCTATGTGTTGCTGCATCATTGCTTCGGCGAGGTGAACGGCAAGAAGGGCGTCTGGGGTCACGCCATCGGGGGCATGGGTGCGATCACGCAGGCCATGGCGAAATCCGCGGCCGGGAGCGGCGTTGAAATTCGTCTCAACGCGCCGGTGAAAGAAATCCTGATCGAGAAGGGGAAGGCGGCCGGGGCCGTTACCGAAGACGGCAAGATTTTCCGTGGCCGCGCCGTCGTATCCAATCTCAATCCGAAGCTGCTCTATCTGAAGCTGATGGATCCGGGCGTGCTTCCTCCCGATTTCCGCAAGCGGATGGAAAGCTGGCGCGTCGGCTCCGGTACGTTCAGGATGAATGTAGCGCTCTCGGAATTGCCAGACTTCAAGTGCCTGCCAGGAAAGCAGCTCGCCGATCATCACACCGCCGGCATCATCATCGCGCCAAGCCTGCGCTACATGGAGCAGGCGTACTTCGACGCGCGCATGCACGGCTGGTCGAGAGAGCCCATCGTCGAGATGGTGATTTCATCGACACTCGACGATACGCTCGCGCCGGAAGGCAGGCACGTCGCGAGCCTGTTCTGTCAGCACGTCGCGCCGGAACTCCCCGGCGGAAAATCGTGGGACGATCATCGAGATGAGGTTGCCGACCTCATGATCGAAACCGTGAACGGCTACGCTCCGAACTTCAAGACATCCGTGATCGCGCGCCAAAGCCTTTCTCCGCTCGATCTGGAGCGCACCTTCGGTCTTGTCGGCGGCGACATTTTTCACGGCGCACTCGATCTCGGTCAGATGTTCTCCGCGCGTCCCGCGCTCGGCAACGCGAATTATCGCGGGCCCATTCCCGGTCTGTATATGTGCGGCTCCGGCACGCACCCGGGCGGCGGCGTCACCGGCGCACCAGGCCACAACGCGGCACGCGAAATCGTCAATGCGCTGGGGCGAGGGCGGCGGAATTGAAATGACGGACTTCATCGAAATCGATGGCGTGAAGCTCGAATGCGCGTGGTTCGGCGACGCGCCGAAGGATGCGCCGGTGCTTGTCATGCTGCACGAGGGTCTCGGCTCCGTTTCGATCTGGCGCGATTTTCCGGCGGCGCTTGCAAAGGCGACAAACACTCGCGTCTTCGCCTATTCGCGTGCGGGCTACGGGAAATCCGATCTCGTGAAGCTGCCGCGTCCGCTCGACTTCATGCAGCGCGAAGCGCGTGAAGTGTTGCCGAAGCTGCTCGACAAGATCGGCTTCAGGCGCGGTATTCTCGTCGGACATAGCGACGGCGGTACGATTGCAGCAAGCTATGCCGGAAGCATGCAGGACCATCGCGTGCGTGGCCTCGTGCTGATCGAGCCGCATTTCTTCGTCGAGGAATTCAACCTGAAATCCATCCGCAAGATCACCGCCGAGTACAAGACGAGTGGCCTTCACGAGAAACTCGCACGGCACCACAACGATCCGGACAATGCGTTTCTCGGCTGGAGCGGCGCGTGGCTGGACCCGGGCTTCGATCGCGTGC
>CAZFPR010000136.1:0-6450 GCA_964521045.1 uncultured Hyphomicrobiales bacterium | reverse complement strand
GAACCCCGACAAGGGGTAGCGGTAACGAACCCGTGATCGCGTAGCGCCTAGCCGCTGCGAATCTGCAAAGCCATACTGGACGCGCAATTCATTCGTTGCGTGGATGCAGTATGACTGAGATCGCCTGGGACGAATTTCGTCTCGTACGTGCTATCGCGGAGGCCCGCTCGCTGGCCGGCGCCGCAGATACGCTTGGTATCAATCACTCGACCGTATTTCGCAGGCTTGGTGCTCTCGAGAAAACGATGGGTGCCCGCCTGTTCGAGCGGAGCCGCACGGGCTACGCGCCGACGGCGGCCGGCGAGAAAATGGTCGATCTCGCAAACCGCATCGCCGACGAGATCGTCGATCTGGAGCGCAAGATCACGGGACAGGACCTGCGTCCCTCCGGCGACCTGCGCGTGACCACGAACGACACGCTGCTCGTCCATCTCCTGTCCGAAGTGTTCGTCAACTTTCGCCGCACCTATCCGGAAATCAATCTCGATATCGTCGTCAGCAACGAGCCGTTGAATCTTTCCCGCCGCGATGCGGACATCGCGCTGCGCGCGACCGAGCGGCCGCCGGAAAGCCTGATCGGCAGAAGGCTCGCCGGAATCCGCTGGGGTATTTTTGCTGCGGAAGGCGACGCGCCTCTGAACTTCAACGTCGCCGATGCGCGCCGCTACAACTGGATCGGTCTTTCCGACGGCATCGGCGGCCCGAAGCCGACCAAGTGGCTGCTCGACAATGTCGGCCAGGAGCGCATCGTCTACAAGCTCAACACCGTGCTCGGACTGGCCGAGGCGGTGGCGGCGGGCGGCGGCATGGCGCTCATTCCCTGCTTCATCGGAGCGGCAACGCCGGGTCTCGCGCGCGTCGCCTTTCCGGATCCCGAGATCGAAGCGGGTCTCTGGCTCTTGACGCATCCCGATCTGAAGAACACGGCGCGCGTGCGCGCATTCATGGATTACACCGCGGCCGAGATCGGCAAGCGGCGCTCGTTGATCGAATGCTCGGATTTGAAGCCGGGTGCGAACGGCAGGGCGAGAGCCTAGTTTGCTGCGCTCGAGCGTTTGGTCGGGGCGGGGCGTCCGCCGCGGACGAAATCGCAATACATGAAACCCATGCCGGAGACGGCGCCGCGGAAGCTGTGCGCGCTGGTCTTGGTCAGCACGAAGCATGGCGTGAACGGCAACCCTTTCAGGGAAGCGCAGATCTGCTCTCCGCTTTCGTAGAGTGTGTTGACCGGAAGGCGTACGTAACGCGTGGGGTCTTTGCCGAGAATACGGATCGTGCCGGCGGCTGAGCCGTCATTGTTGATGCGGCCGACCCCGGTGGTTCCGTCGAAGCAGCTATAGGAAAAGAGCTTGCCCGCCACGAAAGTGCGCGCCTGCTTCGCGGTCAGGCTTTCAGCCGACGCGGAGCCCGCGAAGAGCAGCGTTGCGATTGCAAGGAAGCTAAAGCGAATCATTTGACGGAACCCGCCAACACCCCTCGGCAATAGGTAGCGCAGGAACAGGTGGGCCTTGTCAAGGGAAACCACAACCGCGCCGGGTCAGCCGATCTTGACCACGGTGCGGCCGCGCACCTGTCCGGCGAGAATCTTCGGTGCGACCTCCATAACGCCCTCGAGCGGAATCTCGGTCGTCATGGCTTCGAGCTTCTTGCGGTCGAGGTCGGCGGCGAGACGCTTCCATGCTTCCTGCCGCCGCACGAGCGGGCACATGACCGAATCGACGCCGAGCAGCGATACGCCGCGCAGAATGAAGGGTGCTACCGAAGCCGGCAGGTCCATGCCCGCCGCCAGACCGCAGGCCGCGACCGCGCCGCCGTATTTCGTCATGGACAGCACGTTCGCGAGCGTGTGCGAGCCGACGGAATCGACGCCGCCAGCGAAGCGTTCCTTGCCGAGCGGCTTTGCCGGTTGCGAAAATTCCGCGCGGTCGATGATCTCGGAGGCGCCGAGCGATTTCAGATAGTCCGCCTCGCTTGCGCGGCCGGTGGACGCCGCAACCGTAAAGCCGAGCTTCGAGAGGATTGCGATTGCGACCGAGCCGACGCCGCCTGCGGCACCCGTCACGACGATCGGCCCCTGATCCGGCTTGATGCCGTATTTCTCGAGCGCGATCACGCAGAGCATCGCGGTGTAGCCCGCGGTGCCGATCGCCATGGCTTCGCGCGAAGTCATGCCGGAAGGCAGCTTCACGAGCCAGTCGCCTTTCACGCGCGACTTCACGCCGTAAGCGCCGAGATGCGTTTCCCCGGTGCCCCAGCCGTTGAGCACCACGCTGTCGCCCGCCTTGAAGCCGGGATGCGAGGAGGCTTCCACCTTGCCCGCGAAGTCGATGCCCGGGATCATCGGGAAGCGGCGCACGACCGGTGCCTTGCCGGTGATCGCGAGACCGTCCTTGTAATTGACGGTGGAGTATTCGACCGCGACCGTGACGTCGCCGTCCATGAGGGCGCTCTCGTCGAATTCGCCGAGTGCTGCGGGTTGACCCTTTTCAGGGACGATGATGGCTTTGAATTTTCCCATGGTGGATTTTTAGACGGGTTTACGCCGCCGCCGCAACCGGACGTGCGACAGGCTTCTCGACGATGGGCAGGTTCACCACGGCCGCGAAGAAACCGAGCAGGATCGTGAGATACCAGATCACGTCATACGATCCCGTCTTCTCGTAAAGCAGGCCGCCGAGCCAGACGCCGAGGAAGCCGCCGACCTGATGGCTGAAGAAGGCAAGCCCGGCGAGCATTGTGAGCCATCGCGTCCCGAACATAAGCGCAACCAGCGCCTGCGTCGGCGGAATGGTGGAGAGCCACAGCAAGCCGATGGTCGCGCCGAAGATCATCGATGTCGCCGGCGAGGCGGGCACCATGATGAAAACGAGGATCGCGAGCGAGCGGAGGAAGTAGATCGCCGCGAGTATGTAGCGCTTCGGCATTCTGTCGCCGAGATAGCCCGCCGAGATCGAGCCGATGATGTTGAACAATCCGATCAGCCCGATGGTCCATGCGCCGATATCGGCGCTCAAGCCCCGGTCCACGAGATAGGCAGGCAGGTGGATCGTGATGAAGAACACCTGAAACCCGCAAGTGAAGTAACCGAGGATCAGGAGCACATAGCTCTTGTGTCCAAGCGCCTCGCGCAGTGCTTCCTTGACGGATTGCACCGGGCCATCGCTCGTATTCGCTCTCCCGTCGCGGGGAAGCGCGAGCGCAAGCGACAGCGGCATGATCGCGAGCACGATCGCCGCGAAGATGAGCAGTGTCGTGTGCCAGTTCAGCGACTGGTTCAGCCCGACCGCTAGCGGCGAAAACAGGAACTGTCCGAACGAGCTTGCCGCCGTGCCGATGCCGAAGGAGAGCGAGCGCCAGCTTACCGGCAGCAGTTTTCCGAACGCGCCGATCACGACGGTGAACGAGGTGCCTGCCAGCCCGAAGCCGATCAGGAAGCCTGCGGAAAGGATCAGCGCGCCCTGCGAAGTGGCGTAGGCCATTCCGGCGAGGCCGAGCGCGTAGAGCACCGCGCCCACCCACATCACGCGCACCGCGCCGAATTTATCCGCAATGCCGCCGACGAAAGGTTGCGCCGCGCCCCAGAGCAACATCTGCAAGGCAAGCGCGAGCGCGTAGATGTCGCGGCCCCAGCCTTTCTCCTGCGTGACCGGCGAGAGAAACAGCCCGAGCGTCGAGCGCGGCCCGAAGCCGACCAGCGCGATCAGGCAGCCGCAGAGCAGGATGATGAGCGGCGTGCGCCAGCCGAGTGTACGTGCGGCTTCGGTCATCTGCTTACGCGGGTTTCGCGGCGAGCCGCACGACCGGCTTCTCGACGATCGGCAAGTTAATCAGCGCGGAGAGCACACCGAAGAATACCGAGAGCCACCAGATGATCTGGTACGAGCCGTAGATTTCGAAGGCGAGGCCGCCGAGATAGACGCCGAGGAAGCTGCCGACCTGATGGCTGAAGAACACGAAGCCATAGAGCATTGCGAACCACTTCGTTCCGAACATGATCTGCACGAGCGACGAAGTCGGCGGCACGGTGGAAAGCCAGGTGATCCCGGTGATCACGGCGAAGGCGAGCGTTGCCTCCACGCTCGGCGGCATCGAAACGAAGATCGCAATCGAAATTGCCCGTGTGAGATAGATCGCGGACAGGATGTAGCGCTTCGGAATCTTGTTGCCGAGCCAGCCGGCACCGAACGAGCCGACGATGTTGAAGAGGCCGATCAGCGCGAGCGTCCAGCCGCCGACCTGCGCGGAGAGCCCGCGGTCGAGGAGGTACGACGGCAAGTGCGCGGTCACGAAAGCGAGCTGGAAGCCGCAGGTGAAGAAGCCGGTGACCAGGAGAACATAAGACTTGTGGCCGAAGGCTTCGGCGAGCGCCTCGCGCAGCGTTTGCGCCTGCGCGGGCGTCGCGTTCTGCGAGTTCACCGCCGCCTTGTTGCTCGCGGTCATGAGAGCAGTCGAGAACGGAATGACGAGAAGTACGAGCGCCGCGAACACGAGCAGCGCGAACTGCCAGCCATAGTTTTGGATCAGCGCCACGCCGAACGGCGCAAACAGAAACTGCCCGAACGAACCGGCCGCGGTGCCCGCGCCGAAGGCGAGGCCGCGCCACTCTTCCGGCACGACCTTGCCGAAGGCCGTGAGCACAATGTTGAACGAGCAGGCCGAAAGCCCGAAGCCGATCAAGACGCCGCCGGTGATGTTCAGCGCGAGGCCTGCGCAGTAGAGCACCGCGCCGGCGGCGAGCACTTTCGCGGTACCGAAGCGGTCGGCGATGGCGCCGGCAAACGGCGTACCGAGACCCCACAGGAGATTCTGAAGCGCGAAAGCGAGCGCGAACACGTCGCGCCCCCAGCCGTATTGCGCCGACATCGGCGTCAGGAAGAAGCCAAACGAGGAGCGCGGCCCGAAGGTCACGATCGCGATCAGGCAGCCGAACAGAACGATGACCAGCGGGTTCTTCAGGAACGAGACGAGCGGCGCTGGCACGGCAGGAGCAGGCGTCGTGGACATTACGGTTTCCCCGGCTGCCAAATCTCGACCTGCGGCGCGGGCTGCCTTCGCGCGTGCGAAACCTAGACGCGAACCCTTGCAGGCGGAAATCGTTTTGCGCTGCGCTGCTATCGAGGCCACGCATAAGTTCTGTCGAGAGGGGACTAGCAAAACCGGCCGGGATGGGTTATATATTTGCTCGAAATGAGAATAAGTACCCGGCAACAGCCGGTCTTTTCTGTGTCCCTATATGCTCAAAAAGAGCATATAGGCTCGTAGAGGAGAGACAGGGAGGCGCCAATGGTAACGATCATTGACCGCAACATCCGCCCCGAAGTGGAAGTCGTGACCCCGCCGGTCGCGCGCGGCGAAATTGTCGAGCCGCGCCCGGGGACGGGCGCCGCCGCGAAGAAATTCGGCGTGCTGCCCATGCCTTCGCTTGAGTGGAACAAAGAAGTCGAGCGCGAGACCGCGCACCTCTACGAGAAGGTGAAGCACATCATTCCTTCGGTGGAGTGGCCGTTCCACGCGCCTTACGTTTACGCGATCAACAAGCTGAAGAAGCAGCGCAACGCGGTGCTCCTGGCGCACAACTACCAGACACCGGAAATCTACAACTGCGTTGCCGACGTCGTCGGCGACAGTTTGCAGCTTGCGAAGGAAGCCGCGAAGTCGAAGGCCGACATCATCATTCAGGGCGGCGTGCACTTCATGGCCGAGACCTCGAAGTTGCTCAACCCGGACAAGACCGTGCTGATCCCCGATCTGCGCGCGGGCTGCTCGCTCGCGCAGTCGATCACCGGCGAAGACGTGCGTCTCCTGCGCGAGCGCTATCCCGGCGTGCCGGTCGTGACCTATGTCAACACTTCCGCCGACGTGAAGGCGGAGAGCGACATCTGCTGCACCTCGTCGAACGCGGTGCAGGTGGTGGAGAGCTTCGGCGTCGACCGCGTGATCTGCATTCCCGACGAATTCCTTGCGCGCTGGGTTGCGACCCAGACGCCCGTCAAGATCATCGCCTGGAAGGGCCACTGCGAAGTGCACGAGCGCTTCACGGGCGAGGAACTGCGCCGCTATCGCGAAGCCGATCCGTCGGTGCAGATTCTCGCGCACCCCGAATGCCCGCCCGATGTCATCGCGGAAGCGGACTTCACCGGCTCGCCCTCGGCGTTGCAGAATTATGTGAAGACGAAGAAGCCGAAGCGCGTCGTAATGGTCACCGAATGCTCGATGGCCGACAACGTGCAGCAGGAAGCGCCGGACACGGAGTTCGTGAAGCCGTGCAATCTCTGCCCGCACATGAAGCGGATCACGCTGCCGAAGATTCTCGAAAGCCTCGTCTATCTCCGCGAGGAAGTCGAAATCGATCCTGCCATCGCGGCGAAAGCCCGCCGCGCGGTGGAGCGGATGATCCACCTGAAGTCGTAACAAGAATTCCCTCTCCCCGTTTACGGGGAGAGGGTGGCG
>CAZFPR010000135.1:4944-6589 GCA_964521045.1 uncultured Hyphomicrobiales bacterium | reverse complement strand
GGCGGCGTGATCCGGAAGGTCTGGCGGAACGTGAAAGTCGAAGGCCACGCAGAAGCGGTGCTGGAGGCCGCAAAAGCACTGTAGCCGCCCTCGTTAACCCGGCGCTAACCATGCACAGGCTTCACTTGCCTGCGATGTGCCGGCGTTTCGTCCCGGCTCGAGGCTGGGAATGGCGTATCAGTCCTCCTACGGTTCCAATCATCCTTATGCACGCGACAGCTTCGGCAGGCGCCATCCCGATCACGGGGTGCCCGCCGCATCCGGCGTTTCGCGCGGCGCTTACCTGACGGCGCTCTGTGCGGCAGTTCTGTTTGCGGTCTGGTCCGGCGTCGCTACGGTTTTTCTCGTCTTCGGCGACGGCGTTGTGCAGCGGATCGCGCTCACGCAATCGGAGACTTCGCGCGCGCAGGACGCGCAGATCGCGGCGCTGACCACCGAAATCGAGCGGCTGCGCTCTTCCAAGTTCGTGGATCAGGAGAAGGTCGAGCGGCAGCTTTCCGATCTCGCGAACATCCAGCGCATGATCGACGCGCGCCAGAAAGCCCTGGGGGCGCTCACGCAATCCTTCAGCCGCAATCCCGACATCACCGGCTCGGTTCCCGCCAACACCCTGCCGCCCGCATCCCAGCCTGCGACCGAGAAAGAACAGGACGCGCAGAAGCCTCGCCCGCTTTCCGATACGTTCCTGGTCGATCCGCCGCGCGACCGCGGAGCGTCCATGCAGTCGCGTATCAATGTCCCGCGTCAGCCTGTCATTGCCGCCGGCACCGGCGCTAAAAGCAAGCACGACATTGCCGCCGCCGCGCACGCGCTTGCCAAACTCAGCGCGCAACAGGCGCAGGCCTTGAACGCGATCGAGATCGATCTCGACCAGCGCGCGGCGCGCGTCAAAAAGGCGATCACGGAACTCGGCATCCGCCCCTCAGCCGCATCCCTACGGGCGACCGCGGTGGGCGGGCCTTATGTGCCCATCAACGGAGTGCCGGAAGACGCCTACATGCGGCAGGTGTTTCGCGTTCGCCTTGCGACCGCCGAGCACGAGCGCCTTGCGAAACAACTCGACGGCCTGCCCGTAGTGCTCCCGGTGCACGGTCCCGCGGAAATCACCAGCGGCTTCGGACTGCGCGTCGATCCCTTCATCAAGCGGCTCGCCGTACACTCCGGCGTGGACATCCGCGGGGATACCGGAGACCGCGTGCTTGCGGCGGCAGCCGGAACCGTCGTGACCGCGGAGCGCCACAAGGCCTACGGTCTCATGGTCGAGATCGACCACGGCAACGGTCTTTCGACCCGCTACGCCCATCTCTCCGCGATCACCGTCAAGGAAGGCGCGAAGGTTCCGGCGGGTGCGGCCATCGGCAAGATCGGCTCGACCGGCCGCTCCACCGCCCCTCACCTGCATTTCGAAGTGCGCCAGAACGGCGATGCGATCGATCCGCGCCGGTACATTCGCGCGGCGAAAACGCTCGCAGGGTTCCAGTAACCGCCATTCCCGTTGGCGGTTTTTTAGCCATAGCCCGGCTATTTTAGTTCAAATCGCCGGGAGCTACGGAACGGCGGACGGGTCCAGAAACTTATGACGGCATGTGTATGCGTGAGAAGCGCAATAGGGGGAGCCGCCGATCAAGCGATAGTGGCTTGGAAC
>CAZFPR010000135.1:0-4934 GCA_964521045.1 uncultured Hyphomicrobiales bacterium | reverse complement strand
GAGGCACCCGTGGGTTTAAATTGTGGCTGGCAACAGGCAACGCCACGGGAACTGAGAACTCCCGGCGGAGGGCGTGACTGATGAGGCAAACGATGAGCGACACTTACGAGACCGAGACCGGCAACCACAACTCGCCAAACGGCGAGCGCGGCAACGGCAACCCGGATGTAAACCAGCCGGTCCATCGTCCCTTCAGGGATGCAGGCAACCTCTACGAGATTCCCCGCATTCGCCCCGAAGACCCGCCGATGCGCCGCTGGTGGACCGACGACGAGCCGCCGCACGACGGCAGCGGCCCGCAACAGAACGGCTGATCATTCGGCCGCGATCGGCACCGCTTCGAAGCGCGGCACACGGCGCTCGTTATCCTCGACCCAGGCATCTCCCGCGAACCACTCGTGATCGCGGTCGCAGTGCGGGCAGTAACTCCGGGCAAAAAACACCGGCGAAGAATAGAATTTCCTCCGGTCTGCGCGCAGTCCGGTCGGGACAGCCTGCCCGGTTACCGGGCACTCGAACATCACGCTACCCATGGTTTCCTCCTCCGCTTTCCACCGTTTGATGTGCGGCTAGGTACGGGGGCCGCGTGAAGGCCGTTTGACGGGAAGCGCACGATTGCGGGGTATCTTTGCGGCGGGAAGGAGTCACGCGGGTAACGGATTGAAATCGGTAAAAAGAAAACCGCCGGGAAATCGCTTCCCGGCGGTTTTCTTTCGCAGATGCGAGAGTTTTACGCGGCTTTACCCTTTGCAGCCGGGTCGGAATCGCGCAGCTCGCGCCGCAGGATCTTGCCGACGTTGGTCTTCGGCAGATCGGAGCGGAATTCGATGTATTTCGGCTTCTTGTAGCCGGTGAGTTGCTCGGCCGCGAACTTCATCAGATCCTTCTCGGTGAGATTGGGATCCTTCTTCACGACGAAAAGCTTCACGGCTTCGCCGGATGCCGCATCCGGCACGCCGATGACCGCGCATTCGAGCACGCCCGGATGCATCGCCATCACGCCTTCGACTTCGTTCGGATACACGTTGAAGCCCGAGACGTTCACCATGTCCTTCTTGCGGTCGACGATATAGACGTAGCCGTCCTGGTCGATGCGCCCGATGTCGCCGGTACGGAAGAAGCCGTCCGAGGTCATGACCTTCGCGGTCTCTTCCGGACGCTGCCAGTACCCGGCCATTACCTGCGGACCCTTGGCGGTGATCTCTCCGACTTCGCCGAGCGGCACTTCCTTGCCTTCCTCGTCGCGGATCGAAATCAGCGTTGACGGGACCGGCAAGCCGATCGAGCCGTTGAACGCGGTGTTGTCGCCCGGATTACAGGTGAGCACCGGCGCCGTTTCCGAAAGGCCATAGCCTTCGAGGATCGGCGCGCCGGTCGCGGCCAGCCACTTGTCGGCAACCGCTTTCTGCACCGCCATGCCGCCGCCGTTTGCGACTTTGAGCATCTTGAAGTCGATCTTCGAGAAATCCGGGTGGTTGAGCAGCGCGTTGTAGAGCGTGTTCACCGCCGGGAAGGTCGTGATCTTGTATTTCTGCAGTTCCTTGATCAGTGCCGGCAGATCGCGCGGATTTGCGATCAGCAGACAGCACGCGCCAGCGCGCACGCCAAGGAAGAAACACGCGGTCAGTGCGAAGATGTGATAGAGCGGCAGCGCCGTCAAAATCATCAGCTGCTCGACCTTCGGTTCTTTTTCGAGCACCGGCTGCAGCCACGCATCGTTCTGCAAGATATTCGCGATCACGTTGCGGTGGGTGAGTGTTGCACCCTTCGAAACACCGGTCGTGCCGCCGGTATATTGCAGGAAGGCCACGTCCTGCGGACCCAGCTGCTGCTTGGTGAGCGAGAGGCCCTTGCCCTTCGAGAGTGCGGCGTTGAACTGCACCGCAGTCGGCAGGCTGTAAGCCGGCACCAGCTTCTTCACCTTGCGCACGACGAAGTTCACGATCGTGCCCTTGAAGCCGAGCATGTCGCCCATGTTGGCGAGAATGACGTGCTTCACGCTCTTGGTCTTCGAGAGTACTTTTTCCAGCGTGCTTGCGAAGTTTTCGAGAATAATGATCGCAGACGCGCCGGAGTCGTTGAGCTGGTGCTCGAGTTCGCGCGGCGTATAAAGCGGGTTCACGTTTACGACCGTATAGCCCGCGCGCAGGATCGCGGAAATTGCGACCGGATATTGCAGCACGTTCGGCATCATCACGGCGACGCGGTCGCCCTTCTTCAGGCCGAGCGATTGCAGATAGGCGCCGAGCGCGGTCGAGTTCGTATCGACGTCGCCGTAGGTCAGCGCCTTGTCCATCGAGATGAACGCCTTGCGCTCGCGAAACTTGACGAAGCTTTCTTCGAGCACCTGGACGAGCGACGTATATGCGTCGGCATTGATTTCTGCCGGCACGCCCTTCGGATATTTCTTGAGCCAAATTTTATCCACGGCTTTACTCCCTCCCGGAATTCCGGCTTTTGGTTTTTTTGCTTGCCCGACGAATACCAAAGCCGGGACATAAGTAGAAGCGTCCGTTACGGCAGCTTTACGCGCAAGACGGTGCCCGCCGCGCCGATTACCGCAACGGCATCAATGGTTTGCGGACATCGTAGAAACCCGGAGTTACGCCGGCATCTCCCCAAAGCCCTTCCCGGTCTTTGCTGGCGCGCAGCGGATCAAACGGCTGTCCTCGACCGCGGCCTGACGATGCTTCACCGCTTCGCGATAAACCGGATCGCGGATCATATCGACGAAGGCCTGCACGCTCGGATACTGCGCGATGAAGCAATGATCCCAGCGTTCGCTCTGCGGCCCGATCAGCATCAGTTCGAACTTGCCCTGCCAGACGATCCTGCCGCCGAGGCGCGCGAACACAGGCCCGCTCTCTCGGCCGTAAGCGGCATAGGCTTCCGCACCGGTCGCTTGCCTGCCGTCCTCGTACTTCGCGGTCGCGCGCAACTGCACGAGGTTCAGCATCTCTATCGGCCCTTCGCGATTGTTCTCGCGAAACAGCGCGAAGATTTCTTTTGTCGGATCGATATACGAAGTCATCGCTTTGCCTTGCTCTTTCTCGCCGGTGCACGTGCTGTCTTGTAGTCCGGGTCCAGCCCCATCCGGAAATTGCGCACGAACTGCCGCGCAACTTCTTCCGCAGAATGCCCTCGCCCCTGACGGTGCCAGACCGGCAGCCAGTTCAGCGCGCCGAGCAGCTGGAGACGGAACAGCCGCTCATCGACATTCTTCGGCAATTGCAGATCGGCGACCAGCACCGCGATCAGCCGCTCGTAGGCGTCGCGCTGCGGCACCATGATCTTGCGAAAAGGCGCAAGACTGCCCTCGTAATACTCCGCCGCAATCGACGCGCCCGAGCGCTCGGGCGAAGCGAAGTTGCGCGAGTGCGCAGCAGCCGCGGCCTCTAACCGGTCCCACGGATCTTTCAATCCCGCGATCGCGTCCATCACCTCGCGCTGCACGGCTTCGAGACTGCGGCCGTGTACGGCCACGAAAATCTCTTCCTTCGAGGGGAAGTGATAATAGAGCGAGGCCGTCGTCATCCCGAGCGCCTGCGCGAGATCGCGGATCGAAACGCCCTCGAAGCCGCGCCGCGCGAACAGCTTCTGCGCGACATCGAGGATCTTCGCGCGGCTCGTCTCCGCCTTGGTCTCTTTGGCGTCGCTCTGCGGGGTGAGCGCATTCTTCGCGCGCTGGGGCATATTCTCGGGAACTCCGGGGATTTGACTTTTACCGATCGATCGTTAGAAAATTCTCCAGGGAGTGGAGAATGGATACCGCGCAAAGTCTAGCGTCCCGGGTCGAGGATACAAATCCGCAGGCTCCGGCGGACGCGCCCTGCCCCGTCGAAACGCTCGGCCTCGACCTCGAGCGGCTTCATGCCGAGATTCTTGCGCTCTACAAGGCGAAGCTTCCCGCCGCCGTCATTCACCAGATCGCGCGCGGCGCACACGAGCAGGCGGAGATCGGCAGGATGATGCTCGATGACTGCCGGCACCGCTCCGCGAACGGAACGCTGAACGATACCCATCTCGCCAACGCACGGCGATGGATCGGCGGCGTCCGCCGCTTCATGGAAAACCGGCAGACGACCTACGGCGTCAGCATCCGGCGCAAGTTCTACGTGATCCGGCCCGCGCGCTAGTTTTTCAGCCGCTCCAGATCGTATTTCGCAATCGTATAGTTCTGTCCGCCGGGGTGGCATAACTCCAGCGCAGCCGTGAGTTCGCGCCGCGCGGCGCCGGAATCTTTTGCAAGCAGCGCGAGTTGCCCCGCGACGAAAGCGGCCGTGCAGCGCGGACCCCGCTCATATCCGGGAAGCGGATGCTTCGTCGCCGCATCGAGCTGCTGCCGGTCGATTTTCCCGAGAATGTATTGCGCGAGTTTTCCGTTAAAGACGGTCGGATTCAGGCCCGCCGCGATTTTCTCCATGTTCGGATTTCCGGGCTCGCCCGCCCTCAGTCTCGCAAGATGTAGAAACCAGTGCGGCATGAAGTCGTTGCCGAAAGTCGCGAGCGCCTCACCGATCAGCTTTACCGCATCGGCATTCTTGCCACGCGCCATTTCCATATGCCCGCGCGTCATGAGCAGAACATTCCGGATGTTCTGCTCCTTGATCTTCGGCTCGGACGCCGCCAGCAATGCGATTGCATCGTCGAGACGGCCGACATTCGCGAGCATGTAGACCATGCCGACCTGCGCCCCGGCGTCGTTGCCTTGCAGCTTGAACGCCTGCTCCATCAGTGAAAGCGCCTGCTTCTCGTCGCGCTCGCGAAACTTGATCCACGCCAGCGAACGCAGCGCGCTTGGGCGGGTCAACGCATGCAGCGCCGTAACATTCGGCGGATTGGCGAGGTATTTCTCGTAGATCCCAGCGGCGGAGGCGTAGTCGCCCTTCGCCTCGAACAGGCTTGCTCGATAGGCGCTGAACGTGCCGGGTCCG
>CAZFPR010000134.1:4042-6640 GCA_964521045.1 uncultured Hyphomicrobiales bacterium | reverse complement strand
GGGCCTGTTCGAAATCAACTGAGCGGAGCGCGAGATGGATCTGAATTTCACCAAAGAAGAGATCGCCTTCCGCGACGAAGTACGCGACTTCTTCAAGAAGAATGTTCCTGCCGGGACGAAGAAGAAGCTGATCGAGGGCCGCAAGCTCGAGAAGGCCGACATCGTCGACTGGCAGCGCATTCTGAACAAGAAAGGCTGGGCGGTTTATCAGTGGCCGAAGCAATACGGCGGCACCGGCTGGACCGCCGTGCAGAAATATATTTTCCTCGAAGAGTTGCAGCGCGCACCTGCGCCGGACCCGCTCCCGTTCGCGGTGAGCATGGTCGGGCCGGTGATCTACACCTTCGGTAACGAAGAGCAGAAGAAACACTTCCTGCCGCGTATCGCGAACCTCGACGACTGGTGGTGCCAGGGCTTCTCGGAGCCGGGTGCCGGCTCCGATCTCGCGGGCCTCTCCACGAAGGCCGTGCGCGAAGGCGATCAGTGGGTGATCAACGGCCAGAAGACCTGGACCACGCTCGCGCAATATGCAGACTGGATTTTCGTGCTCGCGCGCACCGACTCGAAAGCGAAGAAGCAGGAAGGCATTTCCTTCATTCTTTGCGACATGAAAACGCCGGGCATCACCGTGCGCCCGATCCAATTGATCGACGGCGGCAAGGAAGTGAACGAAGTCTTCTTCGATAACGTGAAGGTGCCTTACGAAAATCTCGTCGGTCAGGAAAACCGCGGCTGGGATTACGCGAAGTTCCTCTTGGGCAACGAGCGTACGGGTATCGCCCGCGTCGGTATTTCGAAGGAGCGCATCCGCCGCCTGAAGGAACTTGCTTCGCTGGAAGTATCCGGCGGCAAGCCGATGATGGAAGACCCGCGGTTCCGCGCGAAAATCTCCGCGGTCGAGGTCGAACTGAAGGCGCTCGAGATGACGCAGATGCGCGTCGTCGCCGCAGAAGGCAAGCGCCGCGACAACAAGCCTGACCCGGCGTCGTCAATCCTGAAAATCAAAGGCTCGGAGATCCAACAGAACATCACAGAACTGCTCGTCGAAGTGGTCGGTCCGTTCGCCCTGCCCTACGCGGACGAAGACGACGTAGCCGGTTCGAACGAACTTCCTGTCGCGCCCGATTACGCGGGCCCGCTGGCGCCGATCTATTTCAACTACCGCAAGGTCTCGATCTACGGCGGATCGAACGAAATTCAGAAGAACATCATCGCGAAAGCGATCCTCGGCCTCTAAGGCCGGGGCGGAGGAAAGAAAGACAAGCGTATGGATTTTGAGTTTTCCGAAGAGCAGCAGCTCCTGAAGGACAGCATCGAAGGTCTGCTCGGCGACAAGTACGACTTCGAAACACGAAAGAAGATTCTGGCAGGCAGCGACGGCTGGAGCCGTGAAATCTGGAAGCAGTATGCGGAGCTTGGCCTGCTCGGATTGCCTTTCTCCGAAGAACACGGCGGCATCGGCGGTGGGCCGGTCGAGACCATGATCGTCATGAGCGCGATCGGCAACGCGCTCGCGCTCGAGCCTTATCTGCCGACGGTCGTGCTCGCGGGCGGCTTTATCCGCCGCTTCGGCACGGAGGCGCAGAAAAACAAATATCTGCCGCAGATCGCCGAAGGGAAGATCACCGGAGCCTTCGCGCATACCGAACGGCAGTCGCGCTACGATCTCTTCGACGTGAAGACGGCCGCGAAGCCTGCCGGTAACGGCTTCAAGCTCGACGGACAGAAGAGCGTGGTGCTGAACGGCGATCAGGCCGATTTCATCATCGTCACTGCACGCGTTTCCGGAAACCAGCGCGACAAGGACGGCCTCGGACTCTTCATCGTCGATGCGAAAGCGAACGGGGTGACGCGCCGCGGCTATCGCACGCAGGACGGACTAACGGCCGCGGAGATTCAACTTTCCGGAGTAAGCGTTGACGCAGATCAAGTGATCGGCAAGCCGGGCGCCGCATATTCTCTTATCGAGCGGATCGTCGATGACGGCATCGCAGCACTCTGCGGCGAAGCGGTCGGCGTATTTTCCGCGCTGACGGAAGCCACCACCGACTATCTGCGCACGCGCAAGCAGTTCGGCGTCAACATCGGTTCGTTCCAGGTGCTTCAACACCGCAACGTGGAAATGCTCATCGCCGCCGAACAGGCAAAAAGCATGGCCTTTCTCGCAACCATGATGATCAACGAGGAAAACGCTGTTACCCGCCGCAAGACGATGTCGGCAGCGAAGACCCAGATCGGCCGCTCCGCGCAATTCGTCGGCGAGCAGGCGATCCAGCTTCATGGCGGCATCGGCATGACGATGGAACTGAAGACCGGTCACTGGTTCAAGCGGGCGACCGCCATCGACATCCAGTTCGGCGATGCCGACTATCATCTCGAGCAATTCGGAAACATGGGCGGCTTCGAACCCGCCGCACAAGCAAAAGAATAAGGGAGAGAAAGAAAATGTTCATTCCGCTGTCGCCGCGTGCGGCCGAACTCAAAAAGAAAGTCACCGCCTTCATGGACGAGCACGTCTATGCGGCGGAGCCGGTTTATGCGCGCCAACTCACTGAGGGCGGCGACCGCTGGAAGAGTCCGCCGGTCATGGAAGAACTG
>CAZFPR010000134.1:0-4032 GCA_964521045.1 uncultured Hyphomicrobiales bacterium | reverse complement strand
GACAGATCTGCGAGATCATTGGCCTTTCGCCGACCGGGCCGGAGAGCTTCAACTGCTCCGCGCCGGACACCGGCAACATGGAAGTGATCCTGAAATACGGCACCAAGGAGCACCAGAAGCAGTGGCTCGAGCCGCTGATGGACGGGAAAATCCGCTCCTGCTTCGCGATGACGGAGCCCGCGGTCGCATCCTCGGATGCCACCAATATCCGCGCCGAGATCAAGAAGGACGGCGACAGCTACGTGATCAACGGCCGCAAGTGGTGGACGTCGGGCGCGAACGACCATCGCTGCAAGATTTCGATCTTCATGGGTCAGACCGATCCGAACGCGGATCCGCACAAGCGCCAGTCCATGATCCTCGTGCCGATGGAAACGCCGGGCGTGAAGGTGCTGCGTCACCTGAACGTCTTCGGCTATGACGACGCGCCGCACGGCCACGCGGAAGTCGTGTTCGAGAACGTGCGCGTGCCCGCTTCGAACATTCTGCTCGGCGAAGGCCGCGGCTTTGAAATCGCGCAAGGCCGTCTCGGACCCGGCCGCATCCATCACTGCATGCGCGCGATCGGCTCCGCGGAGCGTGCCCTCGAACTCATGTGCCAGCGTTCGGTGTCGCGCACCGCTTTCGGCAAGAAGCTTGCCGAGCACAGTGTGAACAAGCACTGGATCGCGGAATCGCGGATGGATATCGACCAGGCGCGTCTCTTGACGCTCTATGCCGCGCACAAGATGGACGAACTGGGAAATAAGGAAGCGCGCGCCGAAATCGCGATGATCAAGGTCGTGGCACCGAACATGACCCAGCGTGTCATCGACCGTGCAATCCAGATGCATGGCGGCGCGGGCGTCTCGCCCGACTTTCCGCTCGCCAAAGCCTGGGCCGGCAACCGCACGCTGCGCCTTGCCGACGGCCCGGACGAAGTGCACCGCGAGACCATCGCCAAGATGGAATTGAAGAAGTACATGGCAACCGGCGGCAATACGCGCTGATCGTTTCGATCCAATACATAAAATGCGTCATGCCCGGCCTTGTGCCGGGCATTTCGTTAGCGCTTCATTCGAGAAAAGGCGGCCTACAATAGATTGTCGTCCCCGCGAAAGCGGGGACCCATAACCATCGGCTTTCGCGATTCGAGATGCGGGTGGCTATGGGTCCCGGCTCGCGCTCGCTTTGCTCGCTTGGCCGGGACGACACGCAACTGAATTTACTTACGGCGCGATCGTCACACCGCCATCCACTACAATCACTTCGCCGGTGATGTAGCTCGCGGCAGGCGACGCGAGGAACGCAGCGACGCCGCCGAGTTCATGCGGCTCTCCCAAGCGCCGAAGCGGCGTTTTGCTCTCGCGGTCCTTGCGGAGCTGCTCGTTCTCCCAGAGCGCTTTCGCGAAATCCGTCTTGATGAGACCCGGTGCGATGCAGTTCACGCGGATATTCTTGTGGCCCCACTCCTGCGCGTAATTGCGGGCGAGCGCGAAATCCGCGGCCTTCGAAATTCCGTAGGTGCCGATCATCGGCGAGGCGCGCAAACCGCCGATCGAGGAGACGATGATGATCGAGCCGCCACCCTGTTTCGCCATATCGGGAATCGCGAGATTGCAGAGCCAGATGTTGCTCTTCACGTTCGAGCCCATGATCTTGTCGAAGGCGTCGTCCGAGATTTCGCTCATCGGGCCGTAAGCGGGATTGACCGCGGCGTTGCAGACCAGAATGTCGATGCGGCCGTATTTTTCTTTGGTGCCTTTGACCAGCGCTTCGATTTCGTTCTTGCGCGAGATGTTGCAGGGGATGACCGTCGCCTCGCCGCCGTCCGCGCGAATGGCTTTTGCAACCTCTTCACAGGCGTCGGCCTTGCGGGACGAGACCACGACCCTGGCGCCGAGACCGGCCATCGTCTCCGCGATCGAACGGCCTATGCCGCGGCTCGACCCGGTAATCAGCGCGACCTTCCCTGCGATGTCGAATGGCGATTTCATTTCCCGATCCTCCCTGTCGCGCGATTCAAACAGTTTAGACGACGTTGTCCACCTGCAAGGACAGCGTGCCGCAAGGCGGAAGGTTGTAGCCATCGTTCATCGCGGTTAGGCTTCGCGCCAACAGATAAGGCGCCTTCGGGGGAGGGACTAAAATGCACAAACTGAATCGCAAGCTTGGCGCAGCCACGCTCGGTATCGCGCTGCTCGCCGCGAGCGCGCAGCAGGCTACCGCTGCGGAAATGAACGGAGCCACGCTCGGCCTCGCCTGGGCGCTGCCTTTTGCAGGCATCCTGCTTTCGATCGCACTCTTCCCGCTACTCGGCCCGCATTTCTGGGAACACCATTTCGGGAAGATTTCCGCCTTCTGGGCGGCCCTCGTCGTCGTGCCGCTCGCACTCGTTTTTGGTGTTACGCCTGCGACCCACGCGCTCTCCCACACGGCGTTGCTGGAGTATGTCCCCTTCATCCTTCTGCTGCTCGCGCTCTTCACCGTTGCCGGCGGCGTCGTGGTTTCGGGCAACCTGCACGGCTCGCCCGCGACGAACACGGCGATTCTCGGAATCGGCACGATCCTCGCGAGCATCATCGGCACGACCGGCGCCTCGATGGTCCTGATCCGCCCGATCATGCGCGCGAACGACGACCGCAAGCACAATGTTCATGTCATCGTCTTTTTCATCTTTCTCGTCTCCAACATCGGCGGTTCGCTGACGCCGCTCGGCGATCCGCCGCTGTTCCTCGGCTTCCTGCGCGGCGTGGATTTCTTCTGGACCACGACGCACTTGCTGCCTGAAACGGCATTCTGCGCGGCCGTATTGCTGGCCGGATTCTTCGTCCTCGATACGATCATTTACCGGCGCGAGGGACATCTGAAGAAGGACCCCACGCCGGATCGGCCGATCCGCGTGAAAGGCGGCATCAACTTCATCCTCATCGGCGTGATCATTGCCGCGATCCTGCTCAGCGCGCGGCTGAAACTCGGCACCGTCACCATTCTCGGAACCGAGGTCGCGATCCAGAACATTCTCCGCGACGTGACCATGATCGTGGTGACGCTCGTCTCGCTTCGCTTCACGCCGAAGGCGAGCCACGAAGCGAACGGCTTTTCCTGGGGGCCGATTCAGGAAGTTGCGAAGCTTTTCGCGGCGATCTTCGTCACCATCATTCCGGTGCTTGCGATGTTGCAGGCGGGAAAGAACGGCGCGTTTGCACCGCTCGTTGCGCTCGTCACCAATCCGGACGGCAGCGCGAACAACGTCGCATATTTCTGGCTCACCGGGGCGCTCTCCTCGTTCCTCGATAACGCGCCGACCTATCTCGTCTTCTTCGAGCTTGCCGGCGGCGACCCGCAGCATCTCATGACCAAAGGCGCGTTGACGCTGACCGCGATCTCCGCGGGCGCGGTGTTCATGGGCGCGAACACCTATATCGGAAACGCCCCGAACTTCATGGTCTATGCGATCGCGCGGAACGGCGGCGTGAAGATGCCGAGCTTCTTCGGTTACATGCTGTGGTCTGGGCTGATCCTGGTGCCGCTCTTCATCGTCGCGACGTTCCTGTTCTTCCGCTGATCAGGGCCAAGATCGTTAAGGGCGCATCGCTGCCGCGCGCGGGCCTGCCTTGCGGAGTTTCGCCGAGAGATTGGCGAACTCGCAAAGCAGCGGCCGCGTGTCGCGCGGGTCGATGATCTCTTCGGCCATGAAGGTCTCGGCAGTACGAAACGGCGAGCGGAAACGATTGAGACGTTCCTCGATCTCCGTGAGCAGCTTCTTCGGATCGGAAGACGCCTCAAGCTCCGCGCGATAGGCCGCTTCGATCCCGCCTTCGATGGGGAGCGAGCCCCAGTCGCCCGAGGGCCAGGCGTAGCGGTAATGCAGGCGCGCGTGATTCATGTGGCCCGCGCCCGCGACGCCGAAACTCTTTCTAACCATGATCGAGCACTGCGGCACTTCGCTCTGATACATCGCAGCGAGCGCCTTCGCGCCGAAGCGGATCGTACCCGCCTTCTCGGCATCGGGCCCGATGATGAAGCCCGGGACATCGACGAAGTTCACTA
>CAZFPR010000133.1:3909-6702 GCA_964521045.1 uncultured Hyphomicrobiales bacterium | reverse complement strand
CCTCCTCTCCCCGGCGGGGAGAGGGTGGCGAGCGAAGCGAGCCGGGTGAGGGGGTTCGATCGCTCTAGAAACAGAACCCCCTCACCCGCCTCGCCGCTTAGAGCGGCTCGGCACCCTCTCCCCGGAGGGGAGAGGAAAAGTGGACAAATTTTTCTGATGAACGCCGCCGTCGTTCTCTTCCCCGGCTCCAATCGCGAAGGCGACGTCGCAAGCGCGATCAAGCGTATCTCGGGCAAGGCCGCGAATATCGTCTGGCACGCGGACAGCGAGTTGCCCGCGAACACCGATCTCGTCGTGTTGCCGGGCGGATTTTCCTATGGCGACTACCTGCGCTGCGGGGCCATTGCCGCCCGCGCACCGATCATGAACGCGGTGCGCGCGCATGCGGAGCGCGGCGGGCTCGTGCTCGGCATCTGCAACGGCTTTCAGATTCTTTGCGAGTCCCAGCTTCTCCCGGGCGTTCTGTTGCGCAACGCGCGGCTGCGCTTCATGTGCAAGGAAGTCTACTTGCGCGTCGAGCGCTCCGACACGCCCTACTCCCGCCGCTACAACGCGGGCGACGTCCTGAAAATTCCGGTCGCGCACGGCGAAGGCAACTACACGGCGGACGAGGAAACCATCAAGCGCCTCGAAGGCGATGGCCGCGTGCTGTTCCGCTATGTCTCGCCCGCGGGAAAAACCGACCCTGCTTGGAATTACAACGGCGCGACGAATGCCATCGCCGGTATCCTCTCCGAGAAGCTGAACGTTCTCGGCCTGATGCCGCATCCTGAAAATCACGTCGATCCCGCCATCGGTCCCACGGATGGCCGCGGATTGTTCGAAAGCATCAAGACCGTCCTGGAGGCGGCGTGAATATTTCCAACACCGTCAAGATTACGCCCGAACTCGTCGCCGAACATGGCCTGAAGCCCGACGAGTACGAGCGGATTCTGAAACTGATCGGCCGCGAGCCCTCGATCACCGAACTCGGCATCTTCTCGGCGATGTGGAACGAGCATTGCTCGTACAAATCGTCAAAAGTGCATCTGAAGACGCTGCCCGTCACCGGCAAGATCGTCATTCAGGGCCCCGGCGAAAACGCGGGTGTCATCGACATCGGCGACGGTCTCGCTTGCGTCTTCAAGATGGAAAGCCACAACCATCCGTCTTTCATCGAGCCCTATCAGGGGGCGGCGACGGGTGTCGGCGGAATCCTGCGCGACGTCTTCACCATGGGCGCGCGCCCCATCGCGTGCCTGAACGCGCTTCGCTTTGGCTCGCCGGATCACCCGCGGACGCGCCATCTCGTATCCGGCGTCGTCGCGGGCATCGGCGGCTACGGCAACTCGTTTGGCGTTCCCACCGTCGGCGGCTCGGTCGGATTCCATTCGCGCTACGACGGCAACATTCTCGTGAACGCGATGGCGGTCGGCATCGCGGAGACCGACAAGATTTTCTACGCGAAGGCCACCGGCGTCGGATTGCCAGTCGTCTATCTCGGCTCGAAGACGGGACGCGACGGCATTCATGGCGCCACCATGGCTTCCGCCGAATTCGGCGAAGGCGCCGAAGAGAAGCGGCCGACTGTGCAGGTAGGCGATCCGTTCTCCGAAAAACTTCTCCTCGAAGCCTGCCTCGAAATCATGGCCAAGGGCTGCGTCGTCGCCATTCAAGACATGGGTGCCGCCGGCCTCACCTGCTCCGCGGTCGAAATGGGCGCGAAGGGCGATCTCGGCATCACGCTCGATCTCGAGAAAGTGCCGGTGCGCGAAGACGCCATGACGGCTTACGAGATGATGCTGTCGGAGAGCCAGGAGCGCATGCTGATGGTGCTGAAGCCCGGCAAGGAAGCCGAGGCGGAAGCCATCTTCAAGAAGTGGGGCCTCGACTTCGCGATCATCGGCCATACCACCGACACGCTTCGCTTCCTCATCCGCCACAACGGCGAGGAAATGGCGAACCTGCCGATCAAGGAGCTTGGCGATCAGGCGCCGGAGTACAATCGCCCCTTCACGGAATCGAAGAAGCTCCCGGTGATCGAGGCCGCCTCCGTGCCCGCTCCGCTCTCGATTGGCGAAGCACTGGAAAAGCTCGTCGCCTCCCCCGACCTCTGCTCCAAGCGCTGGGTCTGGGAGCAATACGATCATCTCATTCTGAATAATACTGTGCAGCGTCCGGGCGGCGACGCCGCGGTCGTGCGCGTGCAGGAAGGCCCGAAGGCGCTCGCGATCTCGACCGACGTGACGCCGCGCTATTGCGAGGCCGATCCCTTCGAGGGCGGCAAGCAGACGGTCGCCGAATGCTGGCGCAACCTCACCGCGGTCGGCGCGACCCCGCTTGCGATCACCGACAACCTGAATTTCGGCAATCCCGAACGCCCCGAGATCATGGGCCAGTTCGTCGGCTGCATCCGCGGCATCAAGGAAGCGTGTCTGGCGCTGAACTTCCCGGTCGTGTCCGGCAACGTCTCGCTCTACAACGAGACGCAGGGCCGCGGAATTTTGCCGACGCCCACCATCGGCGGCGTCGGCCTGCTCTCCGACTTCCACAATTCGGCGACGCTCGCCTTCAAGGCGTCGGGCGAAGCGATCGTCGTGCTTGGCGATACCACGGGCTGGCTCGGCCAGTCGGCTTATCTCGCGGCCATAGCCGGCCGCGAAGAAGGCGCGCCGCCGCCGGTCGATCTTGCCGCCGAAAAGCGCGCAGGCGATCTCGTACGCGACCTGATCGCCAAGGGCCGCGTGACCGCCGTACACGACTGCTCCGACGGCGGGCTCCTCGTCGCCATCGCGGAAATGGCGATGGCCTCGG
>CAZFPR010000133.1:2774-3899 GCA_964521045.1 uncultured Hyphomicrobiales bacterium | reverse complement strand
TGGTTCGGCGAAGATCAGGCGCGCTACGTCGTGACCGCGCCGGCGCTGGCGTTGCCGGAAATCGATGCGGCTGCAAAGCAGGCAGGCGTTTCGGTCATGCGTCTGGGCCTTACCGGCGGGGAGGAATTGACCTTGCCCGGAGAACGCCCAATATCCGTGGCTCAATTGAAGAACCGGCACGAATCTTGGTTGCCGGATTATATGGCGGGCAAGCGCTGAGAGCCCGCGCTCTGGAGTAATGGCGATGGGAATGGAAGCCGCGGAAATCGAACGCCTCATCAAAGAGGCGCTTCCCGACGCTTCCGTCGAGATCAGGGATCTGGCCGGCGACAACAACCATTATGCCGCCACGGTTATCTCCAATAGTTTCAAGGGTAAGAGCCGCGTGCAGCAGCATCAGATGGTCTATGCAGCGCTCAAAGGACAGATGGGTGGCGTGCTTCACGCCCTCGCGCTACAAACAGGCACCCCGGAAGGGTGAATTCAGGACATTCGGACGGCCAAGAGAAATCAAACATGAGCATTCAGGATTTCATCAAGAACGAAGTAACCTCGAACGACATTGTGCTTTTTATGAAAGGCACGCCGCAGTTCCCGCAATGCGGTTTCTCCGGTCAGGTCGTGCAGATCCTCGACTATGTCGGCGCGCCGTATAAGGGCATCAACGTGCTCGACAGCGCCGAGCTTCGTCAGGGCATCAAGGACTTCACCAGCTGGCCGACCATCCCGCAGCTCTACGTGAAGGGCGAGTTCGTCGGCGGCGCGGACATCGTTCGCGAAATGTTTCAGGCCGGCGAACTGCAAAGCTTCCTGAACGAAAAAGGCGTGAAGGTAGCGGCGAAAGCGTAAGCCGTACCCGCCTCTTCGAGAATTAAAAAAGCCGCCCCGAAGGGCGGCTTTTTTGTTATTGAGACTGCTGCCGTTGGAGTATTTCCTTTTTTATCTCGTTCTTGGCATCGCCCTCCACCGTCAATGGATTGCAACGCTCGTTTCGCTCAAGCTTGTTCACATAGACCAGCGCAGTGCCCATGTTGTTTTTATAGTAGAGTTTGTCGATTTCGTAGGGCGGCGGCAATAGAACATCGTTGACGAACAAGAACAGTTCGCCGCTGGTTCTCGCCCGAA
>CAZFPR010000133.1:0-2764 GCA_964521045.1 uncultured Hyphomicrobiales bacterium | reverse complement strand
TCCACATGCAGGTTATCCAGGCTGGGAATGCCAGCCTGCGCGGATTGAGGCGCCAGTGCGTATTCATCCGCTCCAGAAGACCCGATCCTCGCGATCGGACGGAAATATGGCTCGAAGACCAGACGGCGCAGCGGGATGCCAAGCCGCTGATACCAGCCCGCCTCCGAGAAAGTAATTCCCTCGAGACCCGTTACCGTCTCGCCATCCCGCCAGGTCGTGTTGCTTACGAACCGGATGCAATAACGCTCACCCTGCTTCACGAGCAGACGTGTCGCGTTGCAAGCTTTCTTGGTCGTAAAATCGATCTTGCTGTTTGCCGTCCCGATCTGCTGCGTCGCGCCTGAAGCAGTGCAGACATTTCCGTTTACGAGCTGCCAGGTCGTATAAGAGCGGCCGTAAACCACGAAGCCGGCATACGCGAGAATGACAAAGAAACACGCCGCGAAAACAACCGGCAATATCCACCGTTTCATCGCGCGAACAAGCCACTTGTACCACCCGCTCATGCGCAATTTGTAGAGAATGTCGGCCGGCGGTCGCGATTTCACTACCCGCTTCGGCGGCGCGTGCAGATGATCCCACAGCGCCCGCATCCTCGTCTTCGTCTGCTGTTTCAAAGTCGAGCCGAGCGAAAGCAGTAGCCCCAGCAGCATGATCTGGACGAAGAATGGACCACGATCCTCCGCTATTGCCGCGACCCATTCCGCTACGAAGGCCGGAACGATCAGCGAAACAATATTCAGAAGCGCCGAGACGACAGGCTCGAAAATCGCGAACATTGGTGCCAGAAAGGTCGAACTGCTGATGCTACGGAATAGCGCGTGAACGGCGTCTTCGCCCGGTATGACGGGTCTGGCTAGAATATAAATAACGAAGAAAAGCGTTATGAAGTACAGTACGCGCCGCAGCCAGACGATATTCCAAACGTGCTCCTGACTATTGAACCGGTTCTTGGCCTGCGACGGGTCTTCTACTTTCGCGGCCTGCATGCTGCGAACCGATCCGTCTGCCATGACCACCGCATAGTCGTGCGGCAAGCCGATGGGAGCATAGTGATCGCCTCCCGATCTGATCCTGTCGAACACGGTGTGATGGATTTTCGGCTGATTGATTTTGACGTTGTCTCGACCATCCCATCTGCTGTGAACGTCGCAAAGACTCGCGATAGGCCGCGGCCCAAAGCGATAATACGACGCAACCCCATGTCGTGAATCGTAGATCTTGCCGTTTGCGACAACGGGCGAGCGATCGGAGTTCTCGTCAAGCCTGAGCCTCAGCTTCGCTTTCTTTGCAGCCGTGTTGATGTCTTTGCGTGTGCCACTGGCAAAGACGAGCCCGCGCTGCTCCGCCTCGCTCATCATCCAGTCTAGCGGGACGTAGGAAAGGCTATCGTCCGGATAGCCACCGCCCACGTTGGAGTGGACGCCGGCAAACCAAACCTGTTTCAGCGTATTGCTGCTATGGGTGTTCTTCGGATGAACTTCCGTCCACAACAGCGGATGAAACGTAGTTCTCTCGTCATCGATCGAAAGCGCGTGACGGGCGTGTTGAATTTCGGGAGCCAGAACCCGGTCGGTCGGTGCAATCGGCCACAAGAATACGTCAATCCCGCGAACCATCTCGTGGACGGGCAGCCCATAAGCCGCAACCGTATCCCAAACGCCCAGAAATTCTACGTTCGACTTTACTCCATCGCGATAATCCGGCTTCGGCTGGCCAGATAGCTTGCGCTTTATACTGATGAAAAGGTTCCGCGCCCGCCGCAAAGTCCAAACGATAAAACGAGCAGGAAATATGCCTCTGAAGCGTTCTTGCCGGTATGCCCGGTACATGTCGAGCGCGCGAAGATCGAAGGCTTCGCCCGTCAGACCGGGGGGAATAAGTCCCTTGATTGCAATCAGGCTCGCAACGAGCCGGATCGTGTAGGCGCCCCGGCTGAAGCCGAAACAATAGATACGATCTCCAGGTTTGTAGTTCGCGCTTGCGAACTTATAGAGATTGATAACGTTACGCTTCAGACCGAATCCGAAGGCGCCGCCAAGAAGCGCGAGCGGCTTGAAAGCGGAAGTCCCTACACCATCGTCGTAACGCGCAATCTGCTTGCGGCCATCGCGCAGTTCCAGCGCCTGATACGTGCGCCAGACATTCGTGCGCCAGACTTTCGCGGCGGCGTTGCCCGTGCCGTCCGACAACAGGACAATATTTTTCGGCATGAAATGATCCCCCGTCGTTCAATCGTCACATTGAAGGCGACGGAAATTGCCGGCGCAACGCACGGTATTCCGGTAGCGAGCCAGGTGGAGGCGCCCGAAACGAAAAAAGCCGCCCGGAGCGGGCGGCTTTTCTTATTAAGCGTCGCGCGAGAGTTAGCGCGAGTAGAATTCGACGACGAGATGCGGCTCCATCTGCACCGGGAACGGCACTTCGGTCAGCACCGGCACGCGGGTCAGCTTCGCGGTCATCTTCGAGTGATCGGCTTCGATGTAATCCGGCACATCGCGCTCGGCGAGCTGGGTCGCTTCAAGAACCAGCGGAAGCTGCTTCGACTTTTCCTTGATCGAAACGACATCACCCGGCTCGAGACGCATCGAGGGGATCGTCGCCTTCTTGCCGTTCACCTGCACATGGCCATGGTTGATGAACTGGCGGGCGGCGAACACCGTCGGCACGAACTTCGCGCGATAGATGATCGCGTCGAGACGGCTCTCGAGAAGGCCTATCAGGAGCGCGCCGGTGTCGCCGCGGCGGCGAACCGATTCTTTAT
>CAZFPR010000132.1:6468-6798 GCA_964521045.1 uncultured Hyphomicrobiales bacterium | reverse complement strand
AGGATCGGAAAATCGAGCTGCTCCTCGGTGGCGTCCAGCGCCGCGAAGAGATCGAACACTTCGGACGCGACGACGCTCGCTCGCGCGTCGGGGCGGTCGACCTTGTTGATCGCGACGATCGGGCGAAGACCCATCTTCAAGGCCTTCGAGACCACGAACTTGGTCTGCGGCAGCGGGCCTTCCGCGGCGTCCACGAGTACGATCACGCCATCGACCATGTTCAGGATGCGCTCGACCTCGCCGCCGAAATCGGCGTGGCCCGGCGTATCGACGATGTTGATGCGCACGTCGTTCCAGAGGATCGAGGTTGCCTTGGCGAGAATGGTGATG
>CAZFPR010000132.1:0-6458 GCA_964521045.1 uncultured Hyphomicrobiales bacterium | reverse complement strand
CGCTCGGCGACCTTTTCGTTCGAGCGGAAGGTGCCGGCCTGCTGGAGAAGGCGGTCGACCAGAGTCGTTTTGCCATGGTCGACGTGCGCGATGATCGCGATATTGCGGAGTTTCATTTTAGGGTCCGGAAATGCGTCGCGGGCCCAAATGGCCCGCGGATTCGCGGCCCGTATATAGGGGCGAACCCGGCCTTGGCAACCTGCCGGGCGTTAACGAAACACTTCTCCCTCCCCCTTGCGGGGAGGGTGGTGAGCGCGAAGCGCGAGCCGGGTGGGGGTTCATTGATAAAAATTTGCGCTGTCACCCCACCCTGCGCGCTCACATTCGTTCGCGCGCTTCCCTCCCCATCAAGGGGAGGGAAGAAAGAAGGGGTTGCGAGGAAGCGCCCTAACCCAGACGCCGCCGCCAGGGGCCTTCGTAATCCTTGGGCCGGGCTGCGCGGACCATCATCATCTCGCCGAGGTTCTCGGCGGTGAGGAGGCCGATCAGGCGGTCGTAGCTATCGGTCGCGCCGATCGCGGGCGCGCGGCTTTCCTGCAAGACCTTGATCGCGCTCTCCAGCGTGGCGCGGGCGGACACGGTCGGAATTTCCGCGTCGGTCGCTTCCATGACCGGACATTGCGGGCCTTTTTCCTTGAGCGCCTTGATCATGGCGTCGCGGGTGAGCACGCCGCGCAGCTTCCCCGCGCCGTCGACGATGGGGAACTCCTTCTGCGTGGTCTGGATCAGCGCAGTCGCGGCCTCGTCCACGGTCGATTGCGTATTGAGCGCACGGAACTGCGTGATCATCGCATCGGAAACGAGCGCGCCGCGCGAGACATCGCGCAGCTGCGCGTGACCGGCCTCGGCGGAAGCCGCGAGGAATACGAAGACCGCGATCACGATCAGCATCGGGTTCGTGAAAATGCCGAGGATGCCGAACAGGACCGCGAAACCCTGTCCCACCATCGCGGCCAATTCGGTCGCGCGGCCGAAGGAATAGCGGGTTGCCAGCAGCGCGCGGAGCACGCGGCCGCCATCCATCGGGAATGCCGGAATCAGGTTGAACAGCACGAGAAAGATATTCGCGCCCGCAAGCTTCACGATCATCGACGTTGCCGGGTCCTCGATCTTGGTCAGCGCCTGCATGTCGATGTTGGTCGCACCGAGATAGACGATGAGCACAGCGGCGATCGCGACATTCACGAGCGGGCCCGCGATCGCGACGGCGAATTCCTGGCTCGGCTTTTCCGGAATGCGTTCGAGCGAGGCGATGCCGCCGAAGGGCCAGAGCGTGATGTCCGGCGTCTTGATGCCGAACCAGCGCGCGGCGAAGACATGGCCGAACTCGTGCAGAAGCACGCAGAAGAACAGAAGCGAGATGAAGATCACGCCTTCGGTCGCGGCTTGCGTGCCGCCCTCACGGTAATAGGCGAACCAGATCCAGACCAGGAACAGAAGAAACGTGACGTGGATGCGGACGGCAGTGCCGGCAACGCGGGCGACGGTCAGCGACCAGAGCATGGCGAAGTCCTTCTCTCACTTCGCTTAAGATAGGGCGTCTTCGGCGCGGCGCAATCAGCCCGCGATCTTGCGGCCCAGCTTGTAGATGCCGTAGCCCAGCAGCACGCCGAGGGCGGCGCCAAGTCCCAGCACGATGTTGCCTTCGCTGCCCGGATTTTCGGGAGCGCCGTAATAGGCGAAGAACAGAAGCAGCATTGTGCCGCTCAGCGCCGCGCCGAACAGGATGCCTATCAGGCAGACAATCAGGCCGATGATTTTGCGCGCCATCTACTTCTTCCTGTTGCGGCTCGCCAGCGTCCGCAAGCGAAGCGCGTTCAGCTTGATGAAGCCTTCGGCGTCCTTCTGGTCGTAGGCGCCCTTGTCGTCCTCAAACGTGACGAGGGTCGAGGAATAGAGCGACTTCGGCGAGGCGCGGCCGGCCATCAGGACGTTGCCCTTGTAGAGCTTCAGCGTCACTTCGCCTTCGACATGTTCCTGGCTCTTGTCGATCAGGGCCTGCAACATCTCGCGCTCGGGCGAGAACCAGAAGCCGTTATAGATCAGCTCGGCGTAGCGCGGCATGATCTCGTCCTTGAGATGCGCTGCACCCCGGTCGAGCGTGATACTCTCGATCGCGCGGTGCGCGGCGAGCAAAATCGTGCCGCCCGGCGTTTCGTAAACGCCGCGCGACTTCATGCCGACGAAACGGTTTTCGACGAGATCGAGACGGCCGATGCCGTTGTCGTGGCCGAGTTCGTTGAGCTTCGTGAGCAACGAAGCAGGCGAGAGTTTCTTGCCGTCGATGGAAACGGCATCGCCCTTTTCGAAGCCGATCTTCACGGTCGTCGGCTTATCCGGCGCGTCCATCGGCGAGATGGTGCGCTGATAGACGATGTTCGGGGCTTCGACGTTCGGATCCTCGAGCACTTTGCCTTCGGACGAAGAGTGCAGGAGGTTTGCATCGACCGAGAACGGCGCTTCGCCTTCTTTATCCTTGGTGATCGTGATCTGGTGGTTGCGGGCGAACGCGAGCAAATCCTCGCGGCCCTTGAACTCCCACTCGCGCCATGGCGCGATGATCTTGATGCCGGGCTCGAGCGCGTAATAGCCGAGTTCGAAGCGCACCTGATCGTTGCCCTTGCCGGTGGCGCCATGCGAGACGGCGTCGGCGCCGGTCTTGCGCGCAATCTCGATCTGCTTCTTCGCGATCAAAGGCCGCGCGATCGAAGTGCCGAGAAGATAAAGGCCTTCATAATGCGCGTTGGCCCGGAACATCGGGAAGACGTAATCGCGCACGAACTCTTCGCGCACGTCTTCGATGAAAATGTTTTCTTCCTTGATGCCGGCGCGCAGCGCCTTTTCCCGCGCGGGCGCGAGTTCGCCGCCCTGGCCGAGATCGGCGGTGAAGGTCACGACCTCGCAGCCATAGGTCGTTTGCAGCCACTTCAGGATGATCGAGGTGTCGAGGCCGCCGGAATAGGCGAGCACGACCTTCTTTACGCTCTTGCTCATTTATTTCTGCTCGGTGGTAGAGGCCGTTAGGCCACGAGTTTGCGGAGGTTATAGGGGGCCCGTTGCCGTTCGCAAGGTTGTCGCCTTCGCTCGTGCAGATGCGCCCGATAACGCTATTCTGTCGGCAGAATCAGACCTTTCGTGATGGCAAAACTCGACTTCTTCTACGAATTCGCCTCGACCTATTCGTATCTCTCCGCGATGCGGATCGACGACCTCGCGCTCGACTACGACGTCGAGGTGAACTGGCGTCCGTTTCTGCTCGGGCCGATCTTCAAGGCGCAGGGCTGGGATACCTCGCCCTTCAACGTCTATCCCGACAAGGGCCGCTACATGATCCGCGATCTGGAACGGCTATGCGACGAACAGGGGCTGCCGAAATTCAAGCTGCCGAAGACGTTTCCGGCGCATTCGATCCTGCCGTCGCGGGTGGCGCTCTGCATGAAAGGCGAGATGCGCGCGGCGTTCACGCGCGAAACCTACAACGCCGAGTTCGCGCATGGTGCTGATGTTGCTGACACGAAGATTATCGAAAAGGTGCTGAAGGGGCTGGGCGAGGACCCTGCGAAGATTTTCGAGAAGGTGAACACGCAGCCGATCAAGGATGCGCTGCGGGCCGAGACGGAAGCCGCGCGAGATTTGAAAATTTTCGGCGCGCCGGCATTCGTCACTGAAGACGGCGAACTGTTCTGGGGCAATGACCGTCTCGAAGCGGCAATCGAGTGGGCGGCGAAGGGTTAGCTGTCGTCCCGGAATTTTGCGAAGCGAAATATCCGGGACCGTCTGAATTATTTACACGCGATCCCGGCTCTCGCATCGCTCGGCCGGGATGACGAAATCATGTTTTCCACTTTCCCGCGCTGCGCCCGGCAATCAGCCAGTAGACGAAGCCCGCGACGATGCCGGCGGCAGTCAACCACTGCAATTCCTGTGTGATCGGAACGACCGTGCCGCGGCCCGCCATGCGCGAGGCCATGTCGGTCATGAAATAGGCGAGCGCACCGATCAGGCCGCCCGCGAGCGCATAGTAAAGCACCGAGCGGAGCGAAAACATTTCCGCAATCAGGATCGCTATGAACGAAGGCGCGAACACATAGAACGGCGTGACGACGCCGGCGGCGCTGCCGATAAACAGAAAAAACAGAAAGAGCTCGGGATTGCTCCTGAACTGCGAGAGTTCCGGCGCAACCAGTCCGTAGGCGACGACGAACGCGGCGACCATGCAGGATACGAGAAAGGCGAAAGCGATCACGAACGAACGAAGGAACAGCGCCATCGCTCAGTCCGTCATCGCCATCGCGCGCAGCGCCATACGCTCGCGCGCGGAGAGTTTTTGCGTCTCCGACTTGAGTTGTCCGCAGGCGGCGAGGATGTCGCGGCCGCGCGGCGTGCGCACGGGGCTCGCATAGCCCGCGTTGAAAACGATGTCGGAGAACTTTTCGATCGTTTCCCAGTCCGAGCATTCGTATTTCGTGCCGGGCCAGGGATTGAAGGGAATGAGATTGATCTTGGCGGGGATGCCCTTCAGGAGCCGCACCAGTTCCTTCGCTTCGGCAGGCGAGTCGTTCACGCCTTTCAGCATCACGTATTCGAAGGTGATGCGGCGCGAGTTCGACGCGCCGGGATAGGCGCGGCAGGCGTCGAGCAGCTCTTTGATCGGATACTTCTTGTTGAGCGGTACAAGTTCGTCGCGCAGCTCGTCGCGCGTCGCATGCAGCGAGATCGCAAGCATCGCACCGACATCGTTGCCGAGATGCCCGATCTCCGGCACCACGCCGGAGGTCGAAACCGTGATGCGGCGCTTGCCGATGGAAATGCCCTGATCGTCGGAGATGATAGCGATCGCGTTCTTCACGCCGTCGAAATTGTAAAGCGGCTCGCCCATGCCCATGAAGACGAGATTGGTGACGAGGCGAGGCGCGTCCTGCTCGCTTGCAGTACCTTCGGCGCGCGTCATGCCGGGCCATTCGCCGAGGCGGTCACGCGCAATCATAACCTGCGCCACGATTTCGGAGGCGTGCAGATTGCGAACAAGCCGCTGCGTGCCGGTATGGCAGAACGAGCAGTTCAGCGTGCAGCCGACCTGACTCGAGATGCAGAGCGTGCCGCGGTCGCTCTCCGGAATGTAAACCGCCTCGATGTCGTGCGGCTTCTCGCCGGGCGTGTCGGCGGGCAGGCGAATCAGCCACTTGCGGGTGCCGTCGGAGGACACCTGCTCGACCACGACTTCGGGGCGCTCCAGCGTGAAATGCTCCGCAAGCTTCGCGCGCACATCCTTCGAGATGTTCGTCATCGTCTCGAAGTCGCGCGTGCCGCGGAAGTAGATCCAGTTCCAGAGCTGCGAGACGCGCATGCGGCGCTCGCGCTCGGGAATGCCGATCTCGCAGAGCGCTTCTGCGAGCTGTATGCGGTCGAGCCCTGCCAGCGAACGTTTCACGGACATTCCTTTGCGACACGCTCGAGCGCCTGTGCGACGCCGGTGAGCGAATAGACGTCTGTGGTAACCGTTCCCTTCACGGGAGCAAGTTTCAGAACGATCTCGTCTTCCTTGCGCAGCGCATCCACGAGCTTCGCCTCGTCGTCCGCGTTCTTGATCCAGAGGCCGTGGCCTTTCACGAACAGCGGATAGTTCGCGCCGGCGGCGTGCAGCACGACCTCGGTGTTTTCGTTGAGCGGAAAGCCGGCGGCGATGCTCACCACGTTCGTGAGTTTCTCGCCGGGCCGCGTGGTGATGTAGAAATAGGCGGGATCGCGTTTGATGTTTGCGGGCTCGCGCGATTTCGGCTGCGTCAGCGCGAAACAGATTTTCGCGGTCTTGTTCACATAGACGCCCCAGTCGCCGAACTGCGCGATCAGGGCCGGCGTGCCGGGCGTCTTCTTCGGCTCGGCTTTCTTCTGTTCCTTCTGCTCCGCCTTCGGCGCTTCTTTTTTCTGCGCTTCCTTTTTCTGGGGCTCTTTCTTTTCGCTCGCCTTTTTCGGGGCCGTTTTTGCAGGCGCTTTTTTCTCTCCGTCCTGCGCAGCGGAATGCATCGCTCCGGCAGAGGCCAGAACGGCGCTAACCAGCGCAACCATGACGAGACGAAACTTCATCCGAGAATTCCTTTTTGTCCGGCAGGCTGCACCAGCCCCCGCGACAAACGCCGCCGCAAGCTCTAGAAATAGCCGCCTTTCGGGTCCGCTGCCAACAAAAGGAAAAGCGGCCTTTCAATGCGGCGTTATGTAGGAACGGACGCCGACGAAAACATGGCGCGGCAACGCGCAGTTCAGGGATGGAGAATGCGATGAAAGCGGTACTTTGCGTGCGTCACGGCGGGCCTGAGGCGCTGGAGATCAAGGACATTCCGGAGCCTGCCGCAGGCAAAGGCGAAGTGGTCGTGAAGGTCGCCGCAGCGTCGCTGAACTTCTTCGACACGCTCATCATCCAGAACAAGTATCAGTACAAGCCGGAATTGCCATTCAGCCCC
>CAZFPR010000131.1:4640-6808 GCA_964521045.1 uncultured Hyphomicrobiales bacterium | reverse complement strand
CGGCTCGGCATCGAGTACGATGTGAAAAACATCCTCGATCTCCTGCGCTATCTGTTTCCCGCGCCGATCCCCGCACGTTACCGCCGCCGGCTTCTGTCGCTCGGCTCGGGCGTGCCCACGAAAGTAATCTGCTCGGGCCTGATCGCCCAGGCTTTCGAGTCGGTGCGCTACCCGATCCTGCCGCGCATCGAACTGGTCGAGAACAAGGAAAAGCGGCGCGAGATCCTGCACATCCGGCACCACTCGCTCTACATGCCGCGCGACTTCGACATCTCGCCTTACTTCCGCGTGGTGAAGCCCACGATCGAACTCGGCTTCAATTATCAAAAGCTGCGCTGGGCGAACCGACCGCTGCCGCCCGAAGACGAGCGGGAGGAAGCCCCCCGCCCTTTCGCGGAAGGCGGAAATCCGCCCCTCGTTCCCGATCTTCCTGAACTTCCTGAACGCGCTCCGGTCGCCGCCTCAATCAGAGCATAATGCCCGCTACAAGGCTCCGGCATGATTTCGGATGCCCTCGGCGCTTTCTCGCAAGTCTTCTCGCCCCCGCTTCGGAAGGTTCTTCTGAAGTCGGTCGGGCTTGCCGTTCTTCTGCTTATCGCGCTCGGCGCAGCCTTGCAGTGGCTGCTGCAATTCCTGCTGCCGCTGTCGCACCCCTACGACTACATCGCCGCGATCCTGCTCGGGCTGCTGACCTTGATCCTCGCCTTCTTCGCGATGGCGCCGGTGACGTCGCTGATGGCCGCGATCTTTCTCGACGATGTCGCGGAAGAAGTGGAGCGGACGAAGTTTCCCGCCGACGCGCCCGGCAAGCCGCTCTCCATCCCGCGGGCCGCGCTCCTCTCCGCGAAATTCTTCGGCGTGGTGCTTCTTGTGAACCTAGCCGCGATCCTCTTGTGGTTCGTGATCCCCGTGCTCAACGTCGCGGTTTTTTTCGTCGCAAACGCTTATCTCTTGAGCCGCGAGTTTTTCGAGATGGCGGCGATGCGCTTCCGCACGCCGGAGGAAGCGCGGCGCCTTCGGCAGCAGAACGCGGTTTCCGTGTTCCTGTCCGGCATGGTGATTGCGGCGATCGTGATCGTGCCGGTGCTGAATCTGATCACGCCGGTCTTCGCCACCGCCTTCATGGTGCGGCGGCATAAGCGATACACGCGGACGAGCGAAATCCTGCCGCCTGAGCCGCGCGCAAAGACCTAAAGCGTCTTTTCCGGCCAGATACAGAGATCGCCGATCAGGCACGCAGCACACTTCGGGTTTCGCGCGAGGCACGTGTAGCGTCCGTGCAGGATCAGCCAGTGATGCGCATGCGTCTTGAAGCGCGCGGGAATCACGCGATCCAGTTCGAGTTCCACTTCCAGTGGATTTTTTCCGGGCGCGAGCCCCGTGCGGTTGCTCACGCGAAAGACGTGGGTATCGACCGCAAGCGTCGGCTCGCCGAAGGCGATGTTCAAGACGACATTCGCGGTCTTGCGGCCCGCGCCGGGCAGTTCCTGTAATTCTTCGCGCGTCTTCGGCACCTGCGAGTTGTGCTTCTCGATCAGCATGTTCGAGAGCGCTATCACGTTCTTCGCCTTGCCTTTGTAAAGGCCGATGGTCTTGATGTAGTCGCGAAGCTTCTCTTCGCCGAGTGCGGCCATTTTCTCCGGCGTGTCGGCGACGGCGAACAGCGCCCTCGTCGCCTTGTTCACGCCGGCATCGGTCGCCTGCGCGGACAACACCACCGCGACCAGAAGCGTGAAATGATTGACCGATTCCAGTTCGCCCTTGGGGTGCGGGCTCGCCTTCTGCCAGCGCGTGAAAGCTTCCGTCACCTCGCGCTCGCCCCAGCGCTTCGGCGAGGGATTTTTCTTACGCAGCTTCGATGTGCCTGCGCGCTTTTTCGCGGTCGCTTTTTTGCCCATAGCCTCTCTATAATCGGGCCATGAACGCCAGCAACCCGATTCCGGAAACACAGCTCCTGTACGAGCGGTTATCCCCGCACCGTTCGCTCAGCCCACAGGGCTTTACGATCATGATGGGAGTGCTCGGCTTTGCCAGTTTCGTGCTCGGTGTCGCCTTTCTCCTGATGGGCGCCTGGCCGGTGTTCGGCTTCCTCGGGCTCGACGTATTTCTCGTGTGGCTGGCGTTTCGTACGAACTACCGCGCGGCAAAAGCCTTCGAGGAAATTCTCG
>CAZFPR010000131.1:0-4630 GCA_964521045.1 uncultured Hyphomicrobiales bacterium | reverse complement strand
CTGGCGGCGTTTTTCGCCGCGCGGCGAATTGCGCGAAGACACCATGAACCCGCGCTGGGTCCGGCTCGAGACGACCTCGGACGATCTTTCCGGCGTCACCCGCGTGGCCCTCACCGAGCGCCGCGTTACCCGCGAAATCGGCGCATTCCTGCCGCCTGCCAGCAAGGAGCGTCTGGCTAAATCGCTCGCCGGCGCGCTTGCAACCGCAAAGCGCTGAACTTCCCGCCGGCGAAATCGGGTGGTTTGCGAAACGATCAAAGCCTAATTCCTCCGCATCAACCGGAGGATTTCGCTATGCTTGCGAGAGCCATGAAGATTTCCGACGCCCGCGGCCGCCAGGATTACGAAACCGTCCGCGGCGCCATAGAATATCTGACGAAGAAATTCCGCGAGCAGCCGGAGGTGGAAGCCGTCGCGGCCGCGGTGAAGACCGATCCGCGTCAGCTGAACGAACTCTTTCGCCGCTGGTGCGGACTGACGCCGAAGGCGTTTCTACAGGCCGTGACCCTCGACAACGCGAAGAAGCTGCTCGCGCAATCGCCGAACGTACTCGAAGCGAGCTACGAACTCGGGCTTTCGGGTCCCGGGCGGTTGCACGATCTGTTCGTCGTGCACGAAGCGATGTCGCCGGGCGAATGGAAGACCGGCGGAGAGGGTCTCGAAATCCGCTACGGCTTTCACCCAAGTCCGTTTGGAACCGCGCTGGTGATGGTCACGAAGCGGGGACTTTGCGGCCTCGCCTTCGCCGACCCCGGCAAGGAAAATGCGGCACTCAAGGACATGCGGGCGCGCTGGAAAAACGCGCACTATGTCGAGGATTCGGCTGCGACCGCGGACATCGCTGCCCGCATCTTTCAGTCAGAACGCTGGAAACCCGATGCGCCGCTGCGGGTGGTGCTGATCGGCACCGACTTCGAGGTCCGGGTGTGGGAGACGCTATTGAAGGTGCCGCTCGGGAGCGCGGCGACCTATAGCGACGTCGCGCGGACGATAGGCAAGGCGAACGCGCCGCGGGCGGTAGGTGCTGCGGTCGGCAAAAACCCGATTTCTTTCGTCGTGCCCTGCCACCGCATCGTCGGCTCGAACGGCGCTTTGACCGGCTACCACTGGGGACTGACACGGAAGCGCGCGATGCTCGGCTGGGAGCAGGCGAAACTCATCGCTTAGGCGTGATCGCAAGGCATGTTGAATTTTGCCCGCCCCCGTCACAAGCTTCCCCCTGTCACATCGTGACAGGGGGTTTTTCATGAAGTGGTCTTTGTCTTTGATTATTACGCTCGCCATCAGCATCGCGATCAGCATCGTTGTCGTCATGATGCTGCTAGGCGGACCTTTGGGCGTCACCAATTCGCTGGTCCGCACGCTGGGCTTTGCTTTCGCTACCGCGATCGGCTTCTTTGCCGGTCAGTACGTTCATACGAACTACGTCGCGAAATAACGGCCCGCGGAACGCTTTCAGCCCGCGAGATCGATCTTCTCGGCGACCGTCGCGTCGGCGTTCAGTTTGTAAATAATCGGAACGCCTGTCGCGAGTTCTCGCTTCAGGATGCTTTCCGGCGTGTGCTTCTCGAGCACCATGATGAGCGCGCGCAACGAATTGCCGTGTGCTGCGACCAGCGTGCTCTCGCCGCGCAGTACGCCCGGAAGAATGTTCTGCACGTAATAGGGCAGCGCGCGGGCGACCGTATCCTTCAGGCTTTCGCCGCCCGGCGGCGGCGTGTCGTAGGAACGGCGCCAGATATGGACCTGCTCCTCGCCCCATTTCTTGCGGGCATCGTCTTTGTTGAGGCCGTTCAGGTCGCCGTAGTCGCGCTCGTTCAGTGCGGCGTCCTTGTGAACCGGAATGCCGCTCTGGCCCATTTCGTCGAGCACAAGACCTAGCGTCCGCTGTGCGCGCTTCAGCGCGGAGGTATAGGCGACGTCGAATTTGATGCCACGTTCTTTCAGACGTTTGCCGGCAGCCTTCGCTTCGGAGACGCCCTGCTCGGTGAGGTCGACGTCGCGCCAGCCGGTGAAAAGATTTTTCAGGTTCCACTCACTCTGGCCGTGGCGGACGAGAACCAGCAGGCGTTCCATCTTGCTTCCTCGAATAAGTCGGGCGGCGAAGCGCATAGCGAGAGAAAAGGCGGCTGTCGATGCCTTACTTGCCGCGCGGACGAGCCGCGGAAAGCCGCCCGATCATGACGCCTGCAATCCCGAGCAGGACGACCGCAAAACCCGCAATGAGCGAGATCGTACGCGGGCTTATGCCGGTAATGTCTGCGGCCCACTTTGTCCCGAAGAAATAAACGAAAAGTGCCGCGAGCAGCAGAAGCAGAACGCTGTAGGCAAATAGCTTCATGAGGATGGACTAGGAAAGTCCGAGCACGTCGGTCATGGAATAGATGCCGGGCTTTTTGCCCTTGCCCCATTTCGCCGCAACCAAGGCGCCGCGCGCAAAAATCATTCTGTCTTCGGCCTTGTGCGACAGCTCGATACGCTCCGAAGGTCCGGCGAAGATCACGGTGTGATCGCCGACCACCGTACCGCCCCGCAGCGTGGCAAAGCCGATGTCGCCCATGCGCCGTGCGCCGGTATGGCCGTCGCGCGAGCGAACCGAATGCTTCTCAAGATCGATCTTGCGGCCCTCCGCGGCGGCGTTGCCGAGCAGAAGTCCTGTGCCGGAGGGCGCATCGACCTTGCGGTTATGATGCATCTCGAGCACTTCGATATCGAACTCCGGGCCGAGACTTGCTGCCGCGCGCTTCACGAGTGCCGCGAGCAGATTGACGCCGAGGCTCATGTTGCCGGACTTCACGAGGATCGCCTGCCGCGAGGCAGCTTCCAGTTTTGCGTCGTCTTCCTTCGACATTCCGGTCGTGCCGATCACATGCACGATGCCCGCCCCGGCCGCGAATCCCGCGAGCGCGATGGTCGAAGCCGGCGAGGTAAAATCGATGATGGCGTCGGCCTGGCCTACGAGCGGCTGCGCGTTACTCGTCACCTTGATGCCGGAAGGCGAGAGGCCCGCAAGCATCCCCGTGTCCGCGCCGATCTCCGCAGCACCCTCGCGGTCCACCGCGCCCGCAAGCGCGAAGCCCGGCACTTCGTGAACGGCGCGCAAAAGCGTGCGGCCCATGCGGCCGCCGGCACCTGCGATTAAGAGACGAATCTCAGCCATTTCGCGCTTCCAGAAGTTCGGCGCGGGTATAGCGCGGCCGGGTAGCTCTAGGAAAGCGCGGGCGCGTCAGGACGGCTGCGGGCCGTCATAGCCCTCGATGATGACGATATCGCCCTCGGAAATCGGCGCGCGGATCGAGATCGCATGCTTGTATTCCGGCGAATTCCAGCAATCGAGCGCCGCCTGATAGCTCGGAAATTCGATCACCACGTTGCGGGAGCGCGAGGTACCTTCCGGGTTCTCGAACTTGCCGCCGCGCACGACAAATTTAGCGCCGTATTTCTTGAAGGCGATCGCATTCGCGTCGCGATACTTCGCATAGACGTTGTCGTCACGCACGTCGACACGCGCAATCCAGTAGCCTTTTGCCATTTCGCTCCCCTTACTTCTTTGCGTTTTCGATTTCTTCGACGATGGCTTCCGCGGCCCGCTTCGGGTCTTCGGCCGCCACGATCGGCCGTCCGATCACCATGTAATCCACGCCCGCAAGAACCGCTTCCTTCGGCGTCATGATCCGCTTCTGGTCGCCCTTCGCGCTGCCGGCCGGCCGGATGCCGGGCGTGACCAAGAGCATCCTCGCACCTAAGCGCTGGCGAAGATCTTTCGCTTCCGCGGGCGAGCAGACGAGGCCGTCGATGCCGATCGCTTCGGCCTGCGCCGCGCGGCGCGCGACGAGTTCGGGCACGGTTGCCGCGTAGCCCGCATCTTTTAGGTCGTCGTCGTCCCATGACGTGAGCACCGTGACCGCCAGAATTTCGAGGTCGCTGTCGCCGCGTCCTTCGACCGCCGCGCGCATGGTCTGCGGGAATGCGTGCACGGTGAGAAACGCCGCACCGAGCTTTGCCGCGCGTCTCGTTGCCTGCATGACGGTATTGCCGATGTCATGCAGCTTCATGTCGAGAAATACTTTCTTGCCGCCATGAGCAAGGTCTTCCGCGAGCGAAAGGCCGCCCGCCATCACCAGTTCGTAGCCGATCTTGTAGAAATTGATGCTGTCGCCGAGCGACCAGATCGTCTTCTCGGCGGCCTCCACATCGGGCAGATCGAGCGCGACGATCACGCGGTCGCGCGCGGCAATTTCGCGGCTCACGCGAGCACTCCTGCCATCGCGATCAGCTTCCCGAGCTGCGCTTTCAGAATCTTCTGGTTGGCTTCGTCCTTGAGCGCGCCGCGCTCGTCGAAAGCACTTCCGGCGCCTGCAATCGCCATCTGCTCGGGGATCACGAGCGCGCCGAGGCCGAGTTCGAGCGACTGGCGCAGATGATAGAGACAACGATAGCCGCCGAAGCGGCCGTCGGAAGTCGCGCCGATCGCGAACGTGCACTGTTTATAGGGATTTCCGGCGGGCTCTTTCGCGCGCGAGACCCAGTCGATGGCGTTTTTCAGAAGCGGCGGCATCGAGGCGTTGTATTCCGGCGAGGCGATATAGACGCCCTCATGCGCGAGCATCTGCGCTTTAAATTTCTTTGC
>CAZFPR010000130.1:1496-7016 GCA_964521045.1 uncultured Hyphomicrobiales bacterium | reverse complement strand
CATGAATCACGATCAGAGTCTCTATCACAATCATGATCTGAACGCCGGGCCGCGCGACCGCCCGCTTGACGATCTGCATATACGGACCCTTGTCGGAAACGCGGTCGTCATGCGGCACGGGAGCCGCGCGGCCGAACAGAGCGCCGAGCGTCGGCGTAAAGATCAGCGCGACGATCATCGACGCGAACAAAGTCGCGATCAGCGTGATCGGCATGTACTTCATGAACTCGCCGACCACGCCCGGCCAGAACAGGAGCGGCGAGAACGCCGCGATGCGGGTGAACGTCGCGGAGATCACGGGTGCCGCCATGCGCTTTGCGGCGAGCGAATAGGCCGCGCGCGGCTCCATGCCCTCCGACATCCGCCGCTCGGCGAATTCGGAGACGATGATCGCGTCGTCGACCAGCATGCCGACCGCAAGAATCAGCGAGAACAGCACGACGATGTTGATCGTGAGCCCGGCGAGATAAAGCCCGAGCACGCCGGTCAGGAACGACGCCGGGATCGCGATGCCGATGAAGAACGACGCGCGCAGGCCGAGCGCGAACAGGATGATGACCGTCACGAGCAGAACCGCGGTCGCAACCGCGTTCTGTAGGTCGTGCAGCATGATCCGGATCGTCTTCGATTTGTCCTGTGTAAAGGAAACCTTGACCGCGCCGGGCCAGGTCTTCTGCAACATCTCGACGGTTTTCTTAACGCCATCGACGGTGTTGATGAGGTTTTCGCCGGTACGCTTCGATACTTCGATCGTCATGGCCGGCTGGCCGTTGACGCGGGTGATCGTGAGCGCGTCCTTGAAGGTCGGACGCACTTCGGCGATGTCCCCGAGGGTCACGTTGGCGCCGGAAGTCGCCGCGACCGGAATGCGCAGCACGTCTTCCGGCTTCTCGATCAACGACGGCACTTTGACGGCGAAACGGCCGGTTTCGCCTTCGAGCGCTCCGGCGGCGACGAGCGAGTTCGACGCGCGCGTCACTTGCAGAAGCTGGTCGAGCGAAACGTTGTAGCTCTTCATAAGTGCGGGGTTCGCGATGATCTCGACGACCTCGTCGCGTGCCCCGCGCAATTCCGCCGACAATACACCATGCACCTGCTCGATCGCGTTCTTTGCCGTACGGGCGATGCGCAGTAGCGTGCGCTCCGGCACGTCGCCGGAAAGCGCCACCACGATTACCGGATAGAGCGAGAGGTTCACCTCCTGCACCAGCGGCTCTTCCATATCGGTCGGCATGTCGCGCTTGGCTTCGTCCACTTTCGCGCGCACGTCCGCGAGCGCGGACTTCGATTCGAAACCGGCCTGGAATTCGAGCAGCACATAGCCGCCGCCTTCGAAGGCCTGGCTGCGCATTTCCTTGACGTTGCCGACCGATTTCAGCTTGGTCTCGACCGGCCGAAGCAGAAGGCGCTCGGCGTCTTCGGGGCTGATGCCGCGCTGTGCGAGCTGTACGTAAACTATAGGAATGCGGACATCGGGCTCGGATTCCTTCGCGATGCGGACATAAGCGACCGCACCCGCTAGCAGCAGGAAGATCAGCGTCGCGATCGTGAGCCGCGCGCGCGTGATGGCGAAATCGACGGGGTTCATTGCGAAAGCCCTTTAGCGCTGTGCGTTCTGCTGATCGGCGGCGACGGCTTCGACCACCTGGTCTTCGCGGACGAAATCCTGCCCCTGCACGATCACGCGCGTGCCATCCGGTACGCCCTTCACCCACATGAACTGCTGTTCGTCATCGACGATCTCGACCGGAACGAACGCGACCTTGCTGTCGCCGTTGACCGCGCGGATGCCGAGCTTGCCTTGTGCTGAGAAGGTGAGGGCAGAGCGCGGCACTTTGGTTGCCTCGACGGCGGCCAGCCTGATCGCGACTTCCGCGGTGATGCCGTCTGGTATTTTGTTGTCGGGGTTCGCGGCCTCGATATCCACCCGGTATGTGCGCGTGGTGGCGGAAGCGCTCTTCGAGATGTAGCGCACCTTGCCCTTCACGATCTCGCCCGAAACGAGACGGAGTTCGGCTTCCTCGCCGACGCGCACGCCACCGAGCCGCTTCTCCGAGACTTCGACGATCGCGAGGATCGGGTCGAGCGAAATCATGCGCGCGATTTCGTTGCCGCCGGCGCCGCCTCCGCCTCCCGGCATCAGCATCAGGAACTGGCCTTGTTCGGCGCTGACCTGATCGACGACGCCGTCCCACGGCGCGACGATGCGGATGCGCTGAATCTCGGCTTCCGCCTGTGCGAGCGCGGCTTCTGCGGCGCGGAGCTGCGACGAGATCGCGTTGGAGTCGAGCTTCGGCAGGTTGCCTTGCTCGATCAGCTTCGTGCGGGCCTCGAACTCCGCCTTCCGCTGCTGCACCAGTGCGCGGGCCTGCTGAAGCTGCGCGTTGCGGCCGTCGTCCGTGAGTACGGCGAGCACGTCGCCTGCTTTCACGCGGTCGCCGCGCTTCACGCGAAGCTCGGAAATGATGGCCTGCGTGCGCGATACGATCGCGACTTTCTTGTCGGCCTCGGTGCGGCCCGAGAGCACCAGTCTCGGCTGATACTGCTGCGCGTTGACCGTGGTCACCGCGACACGGAACTTTACGCCCGCCTGCTCGGATGCATTCGATGCCGGCGCCGGTTGATGCGGGAAGATGATTCCGGAGCCGATCCAGAGCACGGCGAGTGCGATCAGCGAAAGCGCCAGGAGCTTGCTGCCCTTGACCGGGCTCTTCTCGTAGAGGGCTTCGATCCGGGCGCGGTGCGGCTTCGCCGCTTCCTCGAGTGCCGCCAGCCGCAGCCTTGCCGCTTTCTCAAGCGCCGTCAGCCGCAGCTTCGCTTCTTTGAGCGCCAAGTTCAGGCTCTGTTTCGTGCGTTCGAGATTGCCGTGCATGACTTACTCCCCGGCGGCCGTACGGCCCGCCACTTCGTTCGTGATATTCTGTTTGCCCGATCCGGTGAGCAGGAAATGCGTGACCGCGAGCAGCGATGGCAGCACCGTTTCCGCGTCGAATGCCGGATCGACCGCGCGGCGCCAGTAGAGCCCGTCCACGAGCGCCATCAGCATCGTCGCTGCGATCTCAAGATCGATGTGAGGCGGGATGTCGCCGCGTGCGACGCCTGCGCGGAGCACATTGAGCATGCCGGTCTTCACGGCCTGCTCGATGCCAGCGTAAATTTTTGCGATCTCAGGATTACGACGGCTCTCCGCCTTGATCTCGGTATGCAGGCAGACTTCGTCCATCGACTCTTCGACGATGTAGCGCCGTGCCGCGAGCGCGAGCGCCGAGAAAAAGTCGGGCGCATCGACGATGGCCTGAAATTTTTCCGCGACATCGGCGCGGTCCTGCTCGGCGATGCCGGCGATGATCGCCTCCTTGGACGGGAAATAGCGGTACAGCCCGCCCGGGCTCATCCGCGCCTCGGCGCAGATTTCCTGCATGGACGTGCCATGAAAGCCGTTGCGGGAGAAACAGCGTTTGGCGGCCGCGAGAATCTCTTCGCGGCGGTCCATCTGAAGCTGTGTGTTGGCGCGGCGCATTTTCGCATCCTTGGACGGCACGGAAAGCGGGATTTAGGTGCGTTGCAGTAAAAGCGAATGAATGTTCGCTCGCAGAACCGGCTCCAGATATTCCCCTTGAAAACAGGTGTCAATTCGCGAAATCCCTCCGCCTGATGTCCCACCATGCCCAACGAGGAAAATGCTGCAGTTGCGCGGTGTTAACGGGCATGCCCGGCTTTTTGGCTTGACGGGCAGGGGCTCAGATGGTGCCTATGACCCTCCTTGCCCCGCCCGCCTGTCGGAAGGCGGCGGATAATGAAAACAAGGGCGCCGTTTCCAAGCGCCCGCCAATGGGAGGACTACAAATGCGTAAGTGGCTACTCGCCGCCGCGGGAATTCTCGCGCTCGGCATCTCGGGCGCTTCGGCTCAGGGCTACCCGACCCGCAACGTAACGCTGGTAATTCCGTTCGCGGCCGGCGGCCCGACCGATACGGTCGGCCGGCTGATCGCGGAGTCGATGTCCAAGACGCTCGGCCAGACGGTTGTCGTCGAAAACGTCGCCGGTGCCGGCGGCACGCGCGCGCCTGCGCAGGTCGCGAAGGCAACGCCGGATGGATACACGCTTCTTCTTCATCACATCGGCATGTCCACTGTGCCGACGCTCTATCGCAAGCTTGCCTACGATCCGCTCAAGGACTTCGAAATGGTCGGTCTCGTAACCGACGCGCCGATGTCCGTGATCGCGCGTCCGGACTTTCCGGCGAAGAACTTTGCTGAAGTCATCGCCTACGTGAAGAAGAACAAGGACAAGACGAACTACGCCAACGCAGGCGTCGGTGCTGCTTCGCATCTCTGCGGCATGCTCCTGATGTCCGCGATCGGCGAGCAGATGAACACCATTCCCTACAAGGGAACCGGCCCGGCGATGACCGACGTGCTCGGCGGTCAGGTCGACCTGATGTGCGACCAGACCACGAACACGACCAGCCACATTCAGGGCGGCAAGGTGAAGGCCTATGGCGTCACCACCAAGACCCGCGTGAAGAACCTGCCGAACCTGCCGACGCTCGACGAAGCCGGTCTCAAGGGCTTCGATCTCGCGGTCTGGCACGGCGTCTACGCGCCGAAGGGCACGCCGAAGGAAGCGCTCGACAAGCTCGTGAACGCGCTCCAGGTTGCACTGAAGGACCCGAAGGTCATCGAGCGCTTTGCGGCGCTCGGCACCGAGCCGGTCTCGCAGGCCGACGCAACTCCGGCTGCGCTTCGCAAGAAGCTGGAATCGGAAATCAACAAGTGGCGTCCGCTGATCCAGAAGGCCGGCGTTTTCGCCGACTAATGCTGTCTAAGACAATCTAAGAAACAACCGGCCGGAGGCGATTTGCTTCCGGCCGGAAAATTCTTGGCGGGGGGAACGCCATGTTGAGCATTCGCAATCCGAAAGATTTCTTCACGGGCATTCTGCTGCTCGTGATCGCAGCGGTGTTCGCTTACGGGCTGACCGAGCTGCAAATTGGCACCGCATACCGCATGGGCCCGGGATACTTCCCGATGGTGCTCACGGGAATGCTCGCTGTTTTCGCCGTCATCATTTTGGTCAACGGGTTCACTACCGATGGCGAAGCAATCGGCGAAATTCCCTGGAAGGCATTGATTGTCGTTACGCTCTCCGTCGCGAGTTACGGCGTGACACTCAAAGGGCTTGGCTTTGTACTCTCGCTCGGGTTGACGGTTTTGATCTCTACCTTCGCGGCCGAGCGTTGGGACGCAAAAGCTGCGGTTGCGCTGACGATCGGCCTTGTCGCCAGCTGCTTTGTGATTTTCGTGAAGGGTCTCGGATTGCCGCTTTCACCATTCGGGCCGTGGGTTGGCGGGTACTAATATGGATATCCTTTCGAATCTCGCGTTCGGTTTCGAGCACGCGCTCACCTGGACCAACATTTTATACTGCTTCATCGGCGTGCTTCTCGGTACTGCGATCGGCGTGCTGCCGGGCCTGGGCCCGGTCGCGACCATCGCGATGCTCCTGCCGATTACGTTC
>CAZFPR010000130.1:0-1486 GCA_964521045.1 uncultured Hyphomicrobiales bacterium | reverse complement strand
ATGCTTGCCGGCATCTACTACGGCGCGCAGTATGGCGGCTCGACGGCGGCAATTTTGATCAATCTCCCCGGAGAGCCGGGATCGGTGGTGACTGCGATCGACGGTCACCAACTCGCGCGCAAAGGCAAGGCCGGACTCGCGCTTTTCACCGCAGCGGTAGGATCCTTTTTCGCGGGCACGGTCGCGACATTCCTGATTGCCGGTTTTGCTCCGCCGCTCGCCGCATTCGCGCTGACGTTCGGGCCGGCGGAATATTTCGCACTCATGGTTCTGGGCTTGGCTGCCGCGGTGGCGCTGGCTCACGGCTCGGTTCTGAAGGCGCTTGCGATGGTTACGCTCGGGCTGCTGCTCGGCACCATGGGCCAGGACCTCTACACCGGCGCGCCTCGTTTCACCTTCGGCTCGACCGAGTTTGCAGACGGCATCGACTTCACTGCGCTCGCGATGGGCGTGTTCGGGATCGGCGAAATCATCCGCAATCTCGAGCGGACGCAGGTTCGCGAAGCGATCAGTTCGAAAATTCGCGATCTCATTCCGACGGCTGCGGAAGTGAGAGCGATCATTATGCCGATCCTGCGCGGCACCGGACTGGGCTCCTTGCTCGGCATTCTGCCGGGCGGCGGTGCGGTGCTTGGATCGTTCGCCGCTTATACGATCGAGAAGAAGCTCTCAAAAAATCCGGTGCCGTTCGGTAAGGGCGCGATCGAGGGCGTTGCCGGGCCGGAGGCGGCCAACAACGCCGGCGCGCAGACCTCTTTCATTCCGATGCTGACGCTCGGTATTCCGTCGAACCCGGTGATGGCGCTCATGATTGGCGCGCTCATCATTCAGGGCATCGTGCCGGGCCCGAACGTGATTACGGACAAGCCGGATCTGTTCTGGGGATTGATCACATCGATGTGGGTCGGCAACGCCATGCTGCTGATCCTCAACCTGCCGCTGATCGGGATCTGGGTGCGGATGATGACCGTTCCCTACAACATGCTGTATCCGGCGATCATCGCGGTCTGTTGCATCGGCGTCTATTCGATCAGCAACAATCCGTTCGACGTCTATCTGATGGCGATCTTCGGCGTGATCGGATATTTCCTCGTGAAGCTCGACTGCGAGCCGGCACCGCTGCTGCTCGGCTTCGTGATCGGCAAGTTGCTCGAGGAGTATCTGCGGCGGGCGATGCTGTTGTCCCGCGGCGATCCCCTGGTATTTTTCCAGCGGCCGATCAGCGCGACCTTGCTGATTTTGGCCATCATCGCCCTGCTCCTGGTGCTCTTGCCGGCGATCCGGAAGAAGCGCGAAGAGGCCTTCAAGGAGTAGTGCCGGGCAGCCGGTTTCGCTTTACAGGGCAGGGGTGCTTTGCTATCCCCGCCCGTCTCCGCGAGGTAGCTCGCGGCCCGATTGGTGCGGGCGCATAGCTCAGTTGGTAGAGCAGCTGACTCTTAATCAGCGGGTCCCAGGTTCGAGCCCTGGTGCGCCCACCAAACTTTTC
>CAZFPR010000129.1:0-7367 GCA_964521045.1 uncultured Hyphomicrobiales bacterium | reverse complement strand
GCTGGTCGCGCCCAAGGGAGCGGTGACCCCGATTGGAACGACGCCGCGAATCAAGCCCTACAAGGTGGCGGCGGTGTTCGAGATCGGCATGTCGGAATATTACGCGAGCTTCGTGTTCATGCCGCTCACCGAGGCGCAGGCCTATTTCAACCGCGCAGGCGATGTCAGCGCGATCGAAGTCTACACCGACAACGCCGACCAGATCGTGCAATACCGGCAAGCCGTGAACGAAAATGCGGGCCGGCAGGTCTACATCATCGACTGGCGGCAGCGGAATGCGTCTTTCTTCAGCGCGTTGCAGGTCGAACGCACCGTGATGTTCATGATCCTCACGCTGATCGTGCTGGTCGCGGCACTCAACATCATTTCGGGCCTTATCATCCTCGTCAAAGACAAGGGTCACGACATTGCGATCCTGCGCACGATGGGCGCCACGAAATGGGCGGTGATGCGGATATTCCTCATTACCGGTTCGAGCATCGGAATCGTCGGCACGCTGGTCGGGTTCGCGATCGGCTTGCTGGTTTGCCTCAACATCGAGGAAATCCGCCGCTTCGTATCCTGGCTGACCTCGACGCAGTTGTTCCCGCCGGAACTTTATTATCTCAGCCGCTTGCCGGCGCGGATAGACAGCGGCGAGACTACTGCGGTCATCCTGATGGCGCTGATCCTGTCGTTTCTCGCGACCCTCTATCCGGCGTGGCGCGCGGCGCGGCTCGATCCGGTTGAAGCGCTCCGGTACGAATGATGAATAAGGTTCCGGCACTCCATCTCGAAGGCGTTCGCCGCAGCTATGTGCAGGGCGATCACGAACTCGCAATCCTGCGCGGAGCTACACTTTCCGTGTGGCCGGGAGAGTCGGTCGCGCTGATCGCGCCGTCGGGAGCCGGTAAATCGACGCTCCTGCACATGGCCGGGCTGCTCGAGCATCCGGACGGGGGCGAGGTCTACATCAACGGAAAGCCGACAGCGAAACTGCCGGATGGAGCACGCACCGAGATCCGGCGAGATGAAATCGGGTTCGTCTACCAGTTTCATCACCTGCTTCCCGAATTTACCGCGAGCGAGAACGTCACGCTTCCGCAGATGATCGCGGGTCTCGACCGGCGCGAGGCGACGAAGCGCGCGAACGAGTTGCTGCGCTTTCTCGGGCTCGTCGAGCGGCTGGAGCACCGGCCGTCGGAGCTTTCGGGCGGCGAACAACAGCGCGTTGCGATTGCGCGCGCGGTCGCGAATGCGCCGCGCCTGTTGCTCGCGGACGAGCCGACCGGAAATCTCGATCCGAAAACCGCGGATCACGTGTTCGAGACGCTCTCGAAACTCGTGACCGCGACCAAGCTTGCGGCGATTATTGCGACCCACAACCTCGAACTTGCACGGCGCATGACGCGGCGGGTGACCTTACGTGAAGGCAAGGTCGTGGAACTCGAGTAGTCCACAAGCGCGATTTGCGTATCTCTGCTCAGTCCGGACAATAGCTTTCCAGAGTCGTTGAGGCCGCCGTGGCGAAGACACCGTTCGTCCATCTTCACGTCCATTCTTCCTATTCGCTGCTTGAGGGCGCGCTTCCGATTGCGAAGCTCGCCAAGCTCGCGAGCGAAGACCGGCAGCCTGCGATTGCCCTGACCGACACGGGAAACCTGTTCGGCGCGCTGGAATTCTCGGAAAAGATGGCGTCGACCGGCGTACAGCCCATCATCGGCTGCGCGCTCGCCGTGGACTTCGCGGATGAGCCTCCGGTGCGGGCGGGCGCAGTTCCTCAACCGCTACCAAACCTCGTGCTGCTGGCAGCGACGGAGGACGGGTATCGCAACCTGATGCGGCTGACGTCGCGCAGCTTCATGGAAACGCCGGACACCGAAGCGCCGCGTGTGCTGGCGGACTGGCTCGCGCATACCGCAGAAGGCCTGATTGCCCTGACCGGCGGTCCCTCGGGGCCGATCGACCGCCTCGTCAACGAAAAGCCGGAGCTTGCGCGCGCAAGGCTTGAGAAGCTCAAAACGATCTACGGCGACCGTCTCTATGTCGAGTTGCAGCGGCACAGCCTGACCAGCGAGCGCCGCGCCGAGCCGCATCTGCTTTCGCTTTCGGAATCATTGAAGATTCCGGTTGTCGCAACCAACGAGCCGTTCTTTGCATCCCGTGACGACTACGAGGCGCAGGATGCTCTGCTCGCGATTGCCGAAGGCCGGCGCGTGGCCGAGACCGATCGCCGCCAGTTGAGCCCGGAGCACTATCTCAAGACGCAGGAGGAGATGGCCGAGTTGTTTGCCGATCTTCCGGCTGCGATTGCCGCGACGGCAGAAATCGCCCAGCGCTGCTCCTATCGTCCAACTGCGAGGAAGCCAATCCTCCCCAACTTCGGCGGCAAGAAAAGCGACGAAACGGCGGAATTGCGCAAACGTGCAGAGACGGGATTGAAGTCACGCCTGAAAGCATTCGGTACGGCGGAGGGACACTCCGAAAAGGAATACTTCGAACGGCTCGATTTCGAACTGAACGTCATCGGCAACATGAAGTATGCGGGTTACTTCCTGATCGTCGCCGACTTCATCGTCTGGGCGAAGCAGCAGGATATTCCGGTCGGCCCAGGCCGCGGTTCCGGCGCGGGCTCGCTCGTCGCCTATGCGCTCACGATCACCGATCTCGATCCGATCCGCTTCGGCCTGCTGTTCGAGCGCTTTCTCAACCCTGAGCGCGTGTCGATGCCGGACTTCGATATCGACTTCTGCCAGGACCGGCGCGACGAGGTGATCCGCTATGTGCAGGAGCGCTACGGGCGCGATCGCGTGGCGCAGATCATCACGTTCGGCTCTTTGCAGGCGCGAGGCGTGCTGCGCGACGTGGGCCGGGTGCTGGAAATGCCCTATGGGCAGGTGGACAAGCTCTGCAAGCTCGTTCCGGTTAATCCGACCAATCCGGTCACCCTCGAAAAGGCGATCGAAGGCGATGCGCGGCTCCAACAGGCGGCGGAAGAGGAGCCCATCGTGCAGCGCGCGTTCGATATCGCGCTGAAGCTCGAGGGACTGCATCGCCACGCATCGACACATGCCGCGGGCATCGTGATCGGCGACCGTCCGCTCGGCGAGCTGATCCCGCTCTACCGCGACCCGCGTTCCAACATGCCGGTGACCCAGTTCAATATGAAGTGGGTCGAAGTCGCGGGGCTCGTGAAGTTCGATTTTCTCGGTCTGAAGACGCTCACCGTCATTCGCACCGCGACCGATCTTCTGAAGAAGCGCGGTATCGAAATCGATATCGACAAGATCCCGCTCGACGACAAGAAAACCTACGAGATGCTGGCGCGCGGCGAGACGGTCGGTGTGTTTCAGGTGGAAGGTCAGGGCATGCGCCGTGCGCTCGCTGACATGAAGCCCGACCGGTTCGAAGACATCATCGCGCTGGTCGCGCTCTATCGGCCCGGCCCGATGGCGAACATCCCGACCTATTGCTTCCGTAAGCTCGGCAAGGAACTGCCCGACTATATCCATCCCAAGCTCGAGCCCGTGCTCAAAGAGACGTTCGGTGTGATCGTCTACCAGGAGCAGGTGATGGAGGCGGCCCGGGTGCTCGCCGGCTACTCGCTCGGCGAAGCCGACCTGTTGCGCCGTGCGATGGGCAAGAAGATCAAGAAGGAAATGGCCGCGCAGCAGGACCGCTTCGTCAAGGGCGCGGTAGAACAAGGCATCGACAAAGGGCAGGCGCAGTCGGTGTTCGATCTGCTCGCGAAATTCGCCGACTACGGCTTCAACAAGAGCCATGCGGCGGCCTACGCCTTGGTCGCCTATCAGACTGCCTATCTCAAGGCGAATTATCCGGTCGAGTTTCTCGCGGCTTCCATGACGCTCGACATGGGCAATACCGACAAGCTTGCGGAGTTCCGCCGCGAGGCGCAGCGGCTGAACATCAACGTCGAGCCGCCTTCGGTGAACAAGTCGGGCCGCGCTTTCGACGTGGAAGGCAATACGATCTTTTATTCGCTTGCCGCGCTCAAAGGCGTCGGCGCGCATGCGGTCGATGGTATCGTTGCCGTGCGTGGAGAGAAGCCCTTCAAGGACGTGACGGATTTCGCGTCGCGCATCGATTCGAAGTCGATCAACAAGCGCATGCTGGAGAGCCTTGCCGCTTCCGGTGCGTTCGACGCGCTGGAAAAGAACCGCGCCTGTGTATTCGCGGGCTGCGAGGCGATCCTCCGCCATGCGCAGCGGAGCGGCGAGGACCGCGCTTCCGGGCAGAGCGAGTTGTTCGGCGGTGCGTCCAATACGGCGGTGCTGCGCCTGCCGGACGCCGAGGCGTGGCTGCCCGCGGAACGCCTGTCGAAGGAATTCGATGCGGCCGGCTTCTATCTTTCGGGGCACCCGCTCGACGATTACACGGTTGCGCTGAAGCGTTTGCGGATTCAGTCCTGGGCGGAATTCCAGCAAAGCGCGCGCGCGGGCACCACGGCGGGAAGGCTGGCCGCGACGATCGTTTCGCGTCAGGAGCGCCGGACCAAGACCGGCGCGCGCATGGCGAATATCCGCATGTCCGATCCGACCGGCTACTTCGAGGCCGTGATCTTTCAGGAAGGTCTCGTGCAGTACCAGAAGCTGCTGGAGCCGGGCAAAGCCGTGCTCGTGCAGGTCGGCGCGGACGCGCAGGGCGACGAAGTGCGGCTGCGCATTTACGGCGTCGATCTTCTCGACGATGTCGCCACAAGAAACCAGCGCGGGCTCGCCGTCTTCGTGAAACCGGAAGCTTCGATCGAACAGATCGCGAAGCGATTGAAGAACGGCAGCAACGGGAATGGAAACGGCAGCAACGGGAATGGAAACGGCAGCGGCAAGCCCGCCGAACCGAAGGCCGAGCCCAAAGGCGAGGTGAACATCATCGTCTCGCTCGACGAGGGGTTATCCGAAGTCGAGGTCAAACTTCCCGGGAAATACGCGATTTCGCCGCTGATCGCGGGGAATGTGCGGGCCGTCGAGGGTGTCCTGGAAGTCCAGGAACTATAATAATATCAATGGATTAAGGCGAATTTCTTGCGCCGCAACCTCCGGGTTGCGCAAGACAGGCACCCCGCCTATACACGCGCCCATCACGCACGCGGACGCTTCGATCCCGAGAGGGATCATCCGGTGCAGGGCCAGGTGGCCTTGCTCTGTCCGCGGAGGCAAACCGGAGTTTGGACTATGCCGCTGCCCGACTACAGCATGCGTCAGCTATTGGAAGCTGGCGTTCACTTTGGCCATCAGGCTCATCGTTGGAATCCGAAGATGCAATCGTTCATCTTCGGCACCCGCAACAACATCCACATCATCGACCTCGCGCAGACCGTGCCCGCGCTTTCGCGCGCGTTGCAGGCGGTTTCCGATGTCGTCGCCAAGGGCGGCCGCGTGCTGTTCGTCGGCACCAAGCGCCAGGCTGCGGACTCGATCGCCGACGCCGCGAAGCGCTCCGCGCAGTATTTCGTGAATTCCCGCTGGCTCGGCGGCACGCTCACGAACTGGAAAACCATTTCGAACTCGATCTCGCGCCTGAAAAAGATCGAGGAAATGCTGAACTCCGGCGAGTCCGGCGGCTACACGAAGAAGGAAAAGCTGACGCTTTCCCGCGAGAAGGAAAAGCTCGAGCTTGCGCTCGGCGGCATCCGCGACATGGGCGGCGTTCCCGACCTGCTCTTCGTGATCGACACCAACAAGGAAGACATCGCGATCAAGGAAGCGCGCCGTCTCGGCATTCCGATTGCCGCGATCATCGATACGAATTGCAATCCGGATGGCATCACCTATCCGATCCCGGGCAACGACGACGCCGCGCGAGCGATCAACCTCTACTGCGACCTGATCGCGAAGGCCGCGATCGACGGCATCTCCCGCGCGCAGGGCGAAGCGGGCATCGACATCGGCGCTTCCGCGAACCCGGTTCAGGAGACGCTGCCTGCCGCGACCGAGTGGGAAAAGCTCGAGCCGCTGGCCGGCCCGCGCGGTGCGCCGGACGATCTGAAGAAGCTTGGCCACGTCAGCCCGGACGTCGAGAAGCAGCTCAACGATCTCGGCATCTTCCACTATTCGCAGATCGCCGAACTCACGAGCACCGACGCCCATCGCGTCGGCGAAGAGGTCCGTCTGCCTGCGCGTGTCGCAGGCTGGATCGAGCAGGCGAAGAAATTCCAAGCCGACGCCGAATAATTCCGGCGTAACGGAGAAAAGATATGGCCGAAATTTCCGCGAGCGCGGTGAAGGAACTGCGCGAACTCTCTGGCGCAGGCATGATGGACTGCAAGGCCGCGCTGACCGAGACCAAGGGCGACATCCAGGCCGCGGTCGACTGGCTGCGCAAGAAGGGCCTGTCGAAGGCTGCGAAGAAGGCCGGCCGCGTTGCCGCCGAAGGCCTCGTCGGCATGGCTGTCGAGGGCAAGAAGGGCGTCGTCGTCGAGGTGAACTCGGAGACGGACTTCGTCGCACGCAACGATCACTTCCAGGGCCTCGTGAAGCTGATCGCACAGGCCGCGCTGCATAACGGCACGGACGTCGAAAAGCTCAAGGCCGTGAAGGCCGGATCGAGCACGATCGAGGAAGCGATCTCGTCCGGGATCGCCACCATCGGCGAAAACATGACCTTCCGCCGCGCGGCCGAGATTTCGGTCAACGACGGCGCGGTCGCGCAGTACATGCACGGGGCGATTTCCGACGGCCTCGGCAAGATCGGCGTGCTGGTCGCGCTCGAATCGAAGGGCGACGTCACCGAACTCAACCGGATCGGCCGCATGGTTGCGATGCACATCGCTGCCGCGAACCCGCTGGCTGTGGAATCCAAGGGTATCGATGCCGCTACCATCGAGCGGGAGCGCGGCGTTCTCGCCGAGAAAGCACGTGCCTCTGGAAAACCCGACAACGTGGTCGAGAAAATCGTCGATAGCGGCCTCAAGAGCTTCTACAAGGAAGTGAGCCTCGTCGATCAGCCGTTCGTGCACGACCCCTCCAAAACGGTCGCGCAGGCGCTGAAAGAAACCGAGGGCAAGGCGGGCGCGCCCATCGCCATCAAGGGCTTCATCCGCTTCGCGCTCGGCGAAGGCATCGAGAAACAGGAACAGGACTTCGCCGCGGAAGTCGCAGCCGCCGGCGGGAAAGCCTGATAGCCGAACACCGAAGGCCACGAAAATGCCGAAACAACGCTTCGCCCGGGTACTCGTAAAGGTCTCGGGCGAAGCTTTAATGGGCGGCAAGGACTTCGGTCTGGATGCCGGCACGCTGACCGCCATCGGCAAGGACCTAGCGAAAGCGCGTAAAGCCGGAGCCGAAATCGCCGTCGTCGTCGGCGGCGGCAACATTCTCCGCGGCGCCGAACTTGCTACCACCGGCATGAACCGCGCGACCGCCGACCAG
>CAZFPR010000128.1:4178-7372 GCA_964521045.1 uncultured Hyphomicrobiales bacterium | reverse complement strand
GTAGGCATCCCCGAAATAATGGAAGGCGTCGTGCGACGTGATCGCGCGCCGCTCTTTTTCGCTCAAGCCCGCGAACAGTTGCTTGATCTCGGCTTCGAGCGCGTCGAGCTTCTGCAAATAGGCCGCCGCGTTCCGCACGTAGACTTCCTTGCCCTCCGGATCGACGCCGGCCAGCGCGTCGCGGATGTTGGCGACGTAAATCTTCACGTTCGCGACTTCCTGCCAGGCATGCGGATCGTAGCGGTCGCTGTGTTTGTGCTTGTGGTTATGACCGTGACCTTCGGTCTCGGCCGTTAGCGCCTTCACGCCTTTGCTCGCGACCAGCCGCGCGCCCTTGTAGTTCGCGGCCTTCACCAGCCGGTCGGCCCAGCCCTCGAGGCCGAGGCCGTTGATGACGACGAGTTTCGCACCGGCAACGGCTTTGGCGTTCGCAGGCGTCGGCTGGAAACCGTGCATGTCCGTGTTCGGGCCGACGAGCGTCGAGACTTCCACGCGTTCGCCGCCGACCTCGCGCACGAGATCGCCGAGGATCGAGAAGCTCGCGAGCACTTTGATCTTCTCTTGGACTTTCTCCTGCGCCTGCGCAGGCAGAGCAAGCGCGGTGATGGCAAGAGCAGCGAGAAACAGTTTGCGCATGTCGCGGTCTCCTAGAATTCGATGCCGGCTTTGAGACGAACCTGATTGCGCTCGAAATTGGCGAGATCGAGACGCTCCGGATTCCCGAACTCGGCGCCCCAGACCTGACGGTTCCAGGCGAGCGACAGCCACGCATTGCCCGCAAGCTTCGCATAGAGCGTAGGGCCGAGATAGAGCGCCTCACCCGTGAAGTCATTCAGCGTCAGGCCGTCATAGGCGCGCAGGTACCGCGTTTCCAGCCCGACATAAATGTGATGCGCAATCTGATGCGTCATCGCGAAGCCGAAGCCGAATTTCGAAGCGCGTTCGATGTCGGTCTCGCCTTTTTCCTGCACGCGCTCCACTTCGTAGAGCAGGTTGAAAGCCGCGAACCATTTGTCCTTCACAAGCTCGGTATCGAAAATCAGCTTGTTCTCGGCGCCGTACTTGGTGCCGCGCAGACCGGAGAGCTCGTCATGCGTCTGCCATGACGGCTCGAAATGCAGCGTCACGCCTACAGGTGAAGGCCCGCGCTTCGCGAGATTCCAGCGCAGCTCGCCGCCGATGCCGTTGAACGAGAAGGTGCGCACATCGTCGAAGCCGGTCACGGCCATAATGCGCTGGTTGATCGCGAACAGCCCGACCCCGGCGCTCACCCTGTCCGTGATGCCGTAAGCGAACTCGAGCTTCTTGCCGATGCCGGTGTAGGAGCCGTCGCGCTTGCCGAAGCGGCCGACGATTTCGAGCGCGATGCCTCTTGCGCCGGAATGCTCGGTATCGGAGCCGAGCACGAAGCCGAACAGGCTCTCGGTTTCGATCCCGTGCCCATGGCCGAAATGCGTGTCGCCGGCATGCCGCCCGTGGCCGTCATGGTTGTGCCCGTCGTGCGCGTGATGATGGTGACGCCCTTGCTGCGGCGCGCGCTGGTAGCGCGGCGTCCGCGTCTCCACGGTTTCCTGGCCGAACGTCTCGGTTCGCGCAGAAGCTTCCTGAGAGATGCCCAATCCTGCCGCCAGAACCGCGGCACCCAGCAATCCGAATTTCACGAAACGCCCCCATTTGGATACTTTGTATCGTTATTGATATAGTATATCAGTTGTCAGTCAAGCGCTTCCGGAGCCCATCCACGCCCGCTCCTGCAAGTCAGTTGCAGCCGAGCATCCACAGGTTGCGAAGACGGGACGAACCGCCTAGACCGGCGCCGTCCGTCAGATCGCAATCCCATGAAGCGCCTCGAAATTCTCGCAGCATGCAGCATCGCGGTCGGCTTCGCCGTCCTCGCGCTGAAATATCTCGCCTATCATCTGACCGGCTCGGTTGCGCTGCTCTCAGACGCGATCGAAAGCATCGTCAACGTGCTGACCGCGATCGCGGCCCTCATCGCGATCCGTTTCGCGGCGCAGCCCGCCGACAAGGATCATCCCTACGGCCACCACAAGGCGGAGTATGTTTCCGCGGTCGTCGAAGGCGTGCTGATCGTGATCGCCGCACTCGCGATCCTGCGCGCGGCATGGGACGCCTATCAGATTCCGCGCATGATCGAAGCGCCGTGGCTCGGCCTTGCCGTCAACGGTGCCGCCACGCTCGTCAATCTGCTCTCGCTGGCACTCGTCGCCGATGGACGGCATCTCATGACGGACGTGATCTCCTCCATCGGCGTTCTCGCCGGGCTCGTGCTCGCGGTCTATTCCGGCATTCGAGCGCTCGACCCGCTGCTCGCAGTGCTGGTCGCGCTGAACATCCTGTGGGCCGGCTGGAAACTCATGAAAGAGTCCGCGGGCGGGCTGCTCGACGAGGCGCTGCCCGAAGAAACGCTCGAGCGCATCCGCGCGGCGATTGCGAAGAATGCCGACGGCGCGATCGAGGCGCACGATCTCCGCACGCGCCACGCCGGGCCGATGACCTTCGTCGAGTTTCATCTCGTGGTGAAAGGATCGATGTCGGTCACCGACGCGCACGAGATCTGCGACCGGCTGGAGCGCGCGATCAAGGCCGAGGTGCACGACGCGCTGATCTCGATCCACGTCGAGCCCGACGACAAGGCGAAGCATTCGGGGATCGTGGTGCTCTGACTCTCGGCTCGCCGTCAAAGTCTTTTAAAACATTGTCGTCCCGGCCAAGCGAGCACCCGCGAGCGCGAGCCGGGACCCATAACCACCGAGTCAAACTTGGGCACAGGGGTTATGGGTCCCCGCTTTCGCGGGGACGACAAAATCAACCGCCCACAATCTCCGGCTCGCACAGAACCGGAAAATTCACCGAGTTCGCGACGAAGCATTTTTTGTGCGCGTCACCATGCAAGGCCCGCGCGATAGCCGGATCGCCTGACGAAATCTGTACGCGCGGATTGAGCGTTGCGCGCTCGACCTTGCCCTCGCCTTTCGCATCCAGCCGCAAAAGGATTTCCGCCTCGTCGCGATAATCGGTCACGACCACGCCTGCCTCCGAACACAGGTGCAGATACCAGAGCATGTGGCACGACGACAGCGACATGACCAGCAGTTCTTCAGGGTTGTAGCGCGTGGCGTCGCCGCGGAACGCGGGGTCTGACGAACCAGGAATCACCGGTTTGCCCGGGA
>CAZFPR010000128.1:0-4168 GCA_964521045.1 uncultured Hyphomicrobiales bacterium | reverse complement strand
AGAGCGAGGCGAGCAGCATCTCGTCGGGGTTGTAGTGATCGAGCGAATGAAACGCCGAGGTCGCGACAATCGCGGGTTTCTCCGCGCCGCTTTTCGTCTTGGCCGTGATCGTGTGCGTGCGGGCGAAAGACTTATAGGTCTTCGTGCCCTCGCCGCCCCCGGCGGACCAATGCAGGAATGTTCTGTATTTGTGGTCTGGCATCTCTACTTGTCATTCCGGGACGAGATAATAAGGGGTTCGAACCCCTCCGTCTCCGCCAAGTGCCCAGTAAATTGGGCCTCATCCTGAGGAGCGCCCGAAGGGCGCGTCTCGAAGGATGAGCCTCATGGTTCGAGACGCGGCGCTTTCGCGCCGCTCCTCACCATGAGGTAAAATGTAAGTGGATCACTCGTTCGGAGACCACGCCTTATAATCACCCGTCGCCTGCGGGCGCTTGCCGGAGGCAAGCGTCGAGCCGCGCGGGCGCCACGCATTCGGCGTGCCGGTGTAATTCGGGCGATGCGGCTTTTCCCAGTCGCGCGCCTTGTAGTTGTCTTCGGCCGGGATCGTATCGACGGTGTGATGCAGCCAGCCGTGCCAGTCGGGTCCGATGCGTGAGGGCTCGGCGAGACCGTTATAGATCACCCAGCGGCGCTCGAACTGGAAGTCCTTCTCAACGCGGCCGCGATCCGTGCGGTAATAGCGGTTGCCCTGGCTGTCGGTGCCGACATGCTCGCCATAGAGCCACGTCCACCAGAACGTGCCCCAGGTCGCCGAATTCCACCACGTGAAGATGCCGAGGAAGAAGGTTTTCATGGCGCCCGTCTAGCACGCAGCCGCGCCCGCGCAAACGCGGCACTTTACTATGTCCTCACCCTTCGAGACGCGGGCTTCACCCGCTCCTCAGGATGAAGTTCGCGATCGGGCTTATGCAGCGCCCTTCGTGGCAGCGGGAAGCTTGTTCGCAACACCCAGGTGTTTGAGCCGGGCCGCGATGTGGACCACCACCCCGCGCACCACGCCCGATTGCAGGTCCGGGTCTTCGGCAAGCACGAGATGGGCGATCTCCGAAAGATGCTGCTTCGGTTCAACGCCCTTGGCGAGCGCGGCCACCGTGCTTTCGTCGAGCAGCCGCTGCGCCTGCGCGATCGAGTTCACGCCTTCCTGCTTCTTCAGTTCGCGAAAATGCGCGATCAGTTCCTGGTTGGTGCCTTCGAAGGGGCCGCGAATGCCGTTCTTCGCCGCGGAAAGCCCGGCCGTGATCGCGTCGCCTGCCGTGGCCGCACCCGGAGTGGCGTCGGGCTTCTTGGCGTCGCCGCTCTTTTTCGCTTCCGGCTGCGCAGCCTCCTTCTTGACGGAAGCCGTATCCGCCGGCGTGGACGCAGTAGAGGTTTTCGATTTCTCCGCGGATGCGCCCGCGGATGCCGCTGGAGTGCCACTTCCGGCCGGGGAGGCCGCGGCCTGCTTCTTCTCTTCGGCGGCGAGGATCTGCTCGAACGTTTCGGCGGCGTTGCCCGCCGCTTTCTCGCCCGGCTGCGGCTCGGCCTTGTGCTTGCCCGGCAGCGCTCCCGCGATCGCACCGAACATGAAGGCGATCGCGATCGAGCCGAAGTAGAGCAGCATCGAGCCGGAACGGTTGAGATGCAGGTCGGCGCCGCAGAACGCGCGCGAATCCAGCGTCGGAATCGCAAAACCGCCGCGGCAGAAGAACGGTGCCGCCACGTAATGCCCGAGCGCGAGGAGAGCCACGAAACAGAAAATGCCTACGAGCCCGGCCCGCATTGAACACCCCTCACCCGGACGCCACGTATCTACAAACGCAGCCCGCATTTTGGGGCAAGGTTCCGGCGGAGTCTAGAACGCCTTTCGATAACAAGCGTATCTCTGTCTGCGATCCTCGCGGCTAGGAGCATGCTTTCGTGGCGGGAGCCGTACTCAAGCTCATTTCGTGTGAAACTCGAGGTTGCTCCGGCAACTCATATACACACTGATACACATTCTTGCTTGACACTGCGGCAATTGCGTGTGTATTGTTACACACTCTTCAGATGGGCGCGATGGAACGCAACCCTCGAAAGATCATCCAGCGCCTGCAATCCGAGGGATGGACACACGTCCGGACGAAGGGGTCGCATATGATTTTCAAGCACCCGGCCAAGGGCATGACGATCGTCCCCAATCACAAAGGCGACTTGTCCAGTTTGGTCGCGCGTTCGATCGCCAAGGCCGCAGGGTGGAAAGACTAGGAGCAAGCAATGCGAAACTACTTTGCCCTGATCGATGAGGCGGATGGCAGCTTCGGCGTTTCATTCCCCGATTTGCCAGGCTGTGTAGCCATGGCCGATACGCTTGACGGAGCGGCAGATGCTGCCCGCGAAGCGCTTGCCCTCTTCCTCGATGAGCTGGTTAGCGATGGCGCACAGATTCCAACAGCACGTACCGTTGCAACTCTACGCGCCGACAAGGAAGTGCGAGCCGCTATGAAAGCGGGCGCCCTTGCGGTGCTAATCTCGCTTACACACAACCCCGAAGAGCGCGAGCGCATAAACATCATGCTTTCTAAGAATTTGTTAGAAAAGATCGACGACGCCGCCGAAGCGTTTGGCGTCAATCGCTCCGCGTTTTTAGAACGTGCGGCGATGGATAAGCTGTCGATGCTTGGCAAAGTTCGAAGAGTCGAAGGTTTACTAGTCGATGATAATCGCGGCGTTTGGTTCGAGATTATGGTTGATCGCAGTTCTTATAATGGGTGGGTAAGTACCGAAGCACTTCAAGACCTCGCGCGGCATCGCAAAATATCAGAGGAAGATTTGCTCTCTCTTTTCCGAACGTTCCAATCTGTTGTGATTGATGCAGCCGCTGAGAAAATTCGCACCAACAAGCTGAAGAGCGACGGCACCTTTGTCGTTAAGTCCAACGACGTAGAAGCGTTGCTCAAGCGTTATAGAATCGATCCTGTCGCCTAAGGCGAAGATCGCACTCAAGACCATGCTGGCCCTTTCGCCTCTCCGACCCGCCGGTCAGAAAATATTTTTCTCACCGGGATTCCGGGGATTGTGGGCAAAGCCCAGCAAACTGGGCTGCCGACTCGCGGCCTAGCTCCTAGGGTGGCTGCGTCAACTCTTGTTCTGGATCGGGAATCGCCCCCGAATACCGCCATAGGGTCCGGGGATTCGGGCAAGTCGATATGCCCAGGATTCACAGCCGACCCACCACTTTTAGTGTTTCGTAACGGTTGGCGTACTATTACTTGACGCGATGGGTAGAGTCACCGTAGCGTCATGTTTCGTCCGGGACCGCGGCGTTTGGGGTCGATTCCGGGCATCTCCAGCGGAGGCTAGAGGCGCGGCGCCGGGCGAAATGCCTGCCCGGCGAACGGTCGCTCTGTCGCCCGCAGGGGTCTAAAATCCGGGTCCGAACCCGCCCGATAGAGGCGGGTTGGTCCCAACACAGTGAGGCCTCGGCGGAGATCGGGCCTGCAACATAAGAGCGACGGAACGACAGGTTCCGGCGCCTGAATCAAGGGGACGATGAAGATGCGTATTCCGCGCCGGTACACCAAAGCAGGCCAGTCGCCGTATTCCGCCATCACCTTCCGCAAAGCGACGAGTGAGATTCGCAATCCGGACGGTTCCATCGTCTTCAAGCTCGACAACATCGACGTGCCCGAGCACTTCTCGCAGGTCGCGACCGACGTGCTCGCGCAGAAATATTTCCGCAAGGCCGGCGTGCCGAAGGCGTTGAAGCGCGTGGAAGAGGAAACCGTTCCCTCCTTCCTCTGGCGCTCCGTCGCGGACGAAAAGGCGCTAGCCTCCGTTCCCGAGAAAGAACGCATCGTCGGCGAGACGCAGGCGACGCAGGTATTCGACCGCCTCGCCGGCACCTGGACTTACTGGGGCTGGAAGGGCGGCTACTTCGACACCGAGCAGGACGCTTCCGCCTTCTTCGACGAGATGCGCTACATGCTCGCCATGCAGATGGCGGCGCCGAACTCGCCGCAGTGGTTCAACACCGGCCTGCACTGGGCCTACGGCATCGACGGCCCCGGCCAGGGCCACTTCTATGTCGATCCCTTCTCCGGCAAGCTGACGCAGTCGGCCTCCGCCTACGAACATCCGCAGCCGCACGCCTGCTTCATCCAGTCCGTCGCCGACGATCTCGTGAACGAAGGCGGCATCATGGATCTGT
>CAZFPR010000127.1:5216-7414 GCA_964521045.1 uncultured Hyphomicrobiales bacterium | reverse complement strand
TCGTGCCCACGACATAGGAAGCCTGATCCGACAAGAGATACAGGATGGCCTCGGCCACCTCCTGCGCCTTGCCCTCGCGGCCCATCGGGATCATCGAGCGCAGCCGGGCGATCCGGTCGGGCTGCCCGCCAGTCGCATGGATCTCGGTGTCGATCAGCCCAGGCGCGACCGAATTGACGCGAATGCCTTCCGCCGCGACCTCCCGCGATAGCCCGATCGTGAGCGCGTCGATCGCTCCTTTCGAGGCGGCGTACCAGACATACTCGCCGGGTGAGCCGAGCGTGGACGCCATCGAGCCGAGGTTCACGATCGCGCCGCCCTTGCCGCCGTACTTCGTCGACATGCGCTTCACGGCCTCCTGCGCGACGATCATCGCTCCCGTGACGTTCACATCCACGACCTGCCGCATCATCGCGGGGTCGGATTCCGCGAAACGTCCGGCCTTGCCGGTAATGCCCGCGTTGTTCACGACGTGCGTGAGCTTGCCGAACTTGTCGACCGCTTCGAACATTTTTCGGATGTCCGATTCATTTGCCATATCGCCCTGGATTGCGATAGCCCGGGCGTTGCTTTTCTCAATGTCGGCGACGACCTCGTTCGCCGCCTTCTCGTTGCCAAGGTAGTTGATTGCGACGTCATAACCCTGACGCGCGGCCATGCGCGCAGTCGCAGCCCCGATGCCGCGGCTCCCGCCCGTGATCAGCAGAATTTTCTTGTCCATCATCCCTACTTCGCTTTCTTCCTTATTCTTCCGCTCGTTCGTGCGCCTGAACAGCGGTCTTCGCCTTGCGAGCGTTCTTCCGCATCGCGATATTCACGCCTTCTACAAGACCTGCGAAGGCCATCGAGAAATAGATGTACCCTCGCGGGATCTTGAAGCCGAGGCCGTCGGCGACCAGCGCGACACCGATCAAGAGCAGGAACGCGAGTGCCAGCACCTTCGTCGTCGGATGCCGCGTGATGAAATCCGAGATCCAGCCCGAGGCGAGATACATAACGACAATCGCGATCAGCACGGCAATCACCATGATCTCGATGTCGTCAGCGAGGCCGATCGCGGTGATGATCGAATCCACCGAGAAGACCATGTCGATCAGGATGATCTGCGCGATGATGGACCAGAACGCGCCGGCTGCCGCCGCCGGCTTGCTCTCGCCGTTCTCGCCTTCGACGGCGCTGTGAAGCTCCTGTGTCGCCTTCACGATCAGGAACACGCCGCCTGCGAAAAGAACGATGTCACGCCACGAGAAATCGCGCATGAACAGCGAGAACACCGGCTCCTTCAGCGCAATGATCCAGGTCAGCAGAAACAGGAGCGCGATACGGAAAATGAGCGCGAGGCCGAGCCCGATCTGACGCGCGCGCTTCGCCGCCTGTCTGCCGAGCCGCTGCACCAGGAGCGAAATGAAGATGACATTGTCGATGCCGAGGACGATCTCGAGCACGATCAATGTCACCAGCGCGACCCATGCGGACGGATCGCCGATCCAGTCGAATACGGGAATGCTCATGTGCCGCGGATCCGGAATATCCCTGCGCCGAGAAAGTATACCGCTAGCACCAGGAGCCCGATCCAGACAGGCTGCGGCGGGGATAGGTCATATGCAAGCGCCGCGACTGCAAGCGCCATCCATGCAGCCAAGAGCAGGATCGTCAGGATACGCAGCCGTGACACGCGAAATGGATGGACGAAGGGAACCGGAATGAAGGTCAGCGCGCAGAGCAAGGCGATTATTCCGAGCGCGACCCCGGACGGCGGCTTCCCGATCAGGAGATAGAAGACGACCACGTTCCATGCGGCCGGAAAGCCCCGAAAGAAGGCGTCTTCGGTCTTCATGCGCCCGTCGGCAAAATAGAGCGCGCTCGTAATTGCGATGGCGGCACCCGCAACGAGGCCGAGCGGCGCGGGAATAAGGCCGCTCAGGATCAGTGCATAGACCGGCACGACCACGTAAGTCAGGTAGTCGACGACAAGATCCAGTACGTCACCCGACCAGTGCGGAAGCACTTCTTTCACGTTGAGGCGCCGGGCCAGCGGGCCGTCGATGCCGTCAACCAGAAGTGCGACGCCGAGCCACAGAAACATCTCCGTGAACTGCCGCCCGTGTGCAGCCATCAGCGCAAGCAGGCCGAACCCCACGCCTGACGCCGTCAGCACATGCACTGCAAATGCGCCCGCGCGTTGGGCGTGGCTATAT
>CAZFPR010000127.1:0-5206 GCA_964521045.1 uncultured Hyphomicrobiales bacterium | reverse complement strand
TGACCCGGCGACATTTCGACATGTCAGCATTTCGGCACGAAGTCCGCTAGACTGCGGCCATGGATCGAAACGCATCGGCATCGGATGCAATCGTAGTGGGCGGCGGCCCTGCGGGGCTGATAGCGGCTATCGCACTGGCGCGCGAGGGCGTGCAGACCACCCTGCTCGCGCCCAAGCCTCCGCACACGGATCATCGCACGACGGCGCTCCTCGGCAGCTCCGTCGATATTCTAAAAGGTCTCGGCCTCTGGACGCTTATCGAGCGAGCGGCGGATCGGCTCCGCAAGCTGCGTCTTGCCGACGGCACGCGGCGGCTGATCCGGACGCCGGAAGTGTTGTTCGATGCGGCGGAGATCGGTCTCGATGCCTTCGGCTACAACATCGCGAACGAAACTCTTCTCTTGGTCCTGCGCACCAATCTCGATCATCCGCGATTGCTCGTCATCGAACAGGCGGCGAAAAGTATCGGCATCACCGAAGACCTTGCGCGGGTAACGCTTGCCGATGGCATTTCTCTTGAAACCCGCCTGATCGTCGCAGCAGATGGCCGCAATTCTCTTTGCCGTCAGGCAGCGGAAATAGGCACGAGCAAGCGGCCACTGCCGCAGCACGCCGTCGCGCTGAATCTCTCCCACTCTCGGCCTCACAACGACATCTCGACCGAGTTTCACACCGACAGTGGACCCTTCACGCTGGTGCCGCTTCAGGGCATGCGTTCCAGCCTCGTCTGGGTATGCCGTGCGGAGGACGCGGAGCGGTTGCGGACGGCATCGCCGGACGAACTCTCCCGTGAGATCGAGGAGAAGTCTCACTTTCTCGTCGGAGAAGTTCAGGTGGACGGGCCGCGCGGCATATTCCCGCTTGGCGTCGAAATCGCGGATCGCTTCGCGGACAATCGGGTCGCGCTGGCCGGAGAATCCGGCCACGTCATTCCGCCGATCGGCGCGCAGGGATTGAATCTCGGCATTCGCGATGCCGCCGAAATCGCGCGGCTCGCAGGCGAAGCGCTCCGGCAAGGCCTCGATCCGGGGTCGCAGGGCGTGATCGCCGCATACGATCTGAACCGGCGCGGTGACATTCGCAGCCGCGCAGCGGCAGTTGAATTGCTCGGCCGCTCGCTGCTCACGGAATTTCTACCCGTGCATCTCGCCCGCGGCCTGGGGCTGGAAATTGCGTCCCGCATTCCATTCTTGCGCCGTAGCCTTATGCGCGGCGGGCTCGGTCACGGGCCTACGGACGCCTCGCGAACGAAAAGCGTGTAATTTTTCTACGAAAAGCCAGCAAGGCGGAACGATTTCTGCATCCAAGAGTCGTGTTTGCGGGGTTATCTCCGGAGATTGTGATTTCCGCGCCGTGTGCGAAAGCGGCCACAATGTCCGACCGACTGCATCATCGCCAACGCCATACCCAAAGGCTTCGCCATGACCGTGCCGGCTGCCGCGCCATCGACCGATGAACTTCTGCGCGAATATCGCCGCGTGCGTGGCGATACCGAGAAGCTCGCCGAACCGCTATCCCCCGAAGATCAAATTTTACAATCGATGCCGGATGCGAGCCCTGTAAAATGGCACCGCGCGCATACCACATGGTTCTTCGAGGCCTTCGTACTCAAGCAGTTCGATCCAGAATACCGGCCGTTCGATGAGCAATTCAATTTTCTCTACAATTCCTATTACGAAGCGATGGGCGCGCGCCATCCGCGCCCGCAGCGCGGACTGCTGAGCCGCCCGTCGGTCGAAGATGTCGGGCGCTATCGCGCGCATGTCGATGCGGCGATGGAAAAGTTGATCTCGCGGGATGCCGGCAACAAGCAAAGCGAGCTTTCGACGCTGATCGTGCTCGGCTGTCATCACGAGCAGCAACATCAGGAATTGCTGCTCACCGACGTGCTGCATCACCTCTCCTGCAACCCGATCAAGCCGGCCTATATCGAGCGCGAGACGGACGAACCGGCGAACGCAGTGCCGGCGAAGTTCGTCGAATTTCAGGGCGGCCTCGTCGAGACCGGGTTCGAAGGAGAAGGATTTTTCTACGACAACGAGGGCCCGCGCCACAAAACCTATCTCCTGCCGTTCGCAATCGCAGACCGGGCCGTCACGAATGGCGAGTGGCTCGAATTCATGCGCGACGGCGGCTACGAGAACGTCACGCTGTGGCTCTCGGACGGCTGGTACAAATGCGGCGAGGAAGGCTGGCGCGCGCCGCTCTACTGGGAGGAGCGCGACGGTCTCTGGCATTCGATGACGCTCGGCGGCTTGCACCCGGTCAATCCCGCCGCGCCGGTTGCCCATGTCAGCTATTACGAAGCCGATGCTTTCGCGCGCTGGGCCGGCAAGCGTCTTCCGCTGGAAGCGGAATGGGAAATCGCCGCGGCTGGGCTGCCCGTTAGGGGCAATACCGTCGGCACGGGCGCGCTGCGTCCGCTGCCCGCGAAGCCGAACGGCGTTCTGCTGCATCAGATGTTCGGCGACGTATGGGAATGGACCGCAAGCCCCTACCGGCCCTATCCGGGATTTCGCGCGGTGCCCGGCGCCGTCGGCGAATACAACGGCAAGTTCATGGTGAACCAGTTCGTGCTGCGCGGCGGTTCGTGCGCCACCCCGGAAGGACATATCCGGGCGACCTATCGCAACTTTTTCTATCCGCATCAGCGCTGGCAGTTCAGCGGCCTTCGCCTTGCGCACAATCTGGAGCGCTGACGCATGCTCGACAAGGTTGCAGACAAAGCCTTTCGCGACGACGTGGTCGCCGGTCTTTCGCTCTCGCAGAAAGCGATTCCGCCGAAGTATTTTTACGATGAGCGCGGCTCGCAACTCTTCGACCGGATCTGCGATTTGCCAGAATACTATCCGACGCGAACCGAGACTTTGCTGCTCTCACGGATCGCGCCGGAACTGCCTGATCGCCTTTCCGGTGTGGCACATCTGGTTGAGTACGGCAGCGGTGCAAGCCGGAAGACGCGGATCGTGCTCGATGCATTGCCTCAGCTGAAATCCTACGTTGCGATGGACATCAGCGAGGAGTTTCTGCTTGGCGTAGCCGATGCGCTTTCCGTCGACTACCCGCGGATCGACGTAGTTCCCCTCATCGGCGACTTTACCGCCGAACTGTCGCTGCCCGCCGCGGTCAGGAACGGGACGAAGGCAGGGTTTTTCCCGGGTTCTACGATCGGCAATCTCGGTCCCGAAGGCGGCCGCGAATTTCTTGCGCGCGCACGCAGGCAGCTCGGAAGCGAAGCGAAGTTCGTTCTGGGAGCCGATCTCGTGAAGGACGAAAAAGTGCTGCGCGCGGCCTACAACGATCGCGCCGGCGTCACCGCGCAGTTCAATCTCAATCTCCTGTCACGCATCAATCGAGAACTCGGCGCGGATTTCGACGAATGTTCGTTTCATCATCTCGCCATCTGGAATGCGGAGCAGAGCCGTATCGAAATGCATCTGGTCAGCGAAAAAGATCAGGCCGTGGCGGTTAACGGCCGGTGCTTCGAGTTTGCCGACGGCGAAACCATTCACACGGAAAATTCCTACAAGTTCACGCAGGCCACATTGCGCGCGCTTGCCGAAAGTGCGGGCTGGCGCACGGAAGAAATCTGGATCGACGAGGAATATCCCTTCGCGGTGGTCCTGCTCGCGGCAACCTGACTACTTGATGCGGGGCCAGGTCCGCGGACCCTTTGCGCGAAATTCCGAAGCGACCGGCACGGGAAGCGCAGGGAGCGTTTTGTCGCCGCCCGACGACGATACCTGCTCCGTGAAGAGACCGCGCTTTACGAAGTGTTCGTCGGCAAGCGCCTCTTCGAGCGTCGCCATGATCGTCACGCAGCAGTCTGCGGCAGCAAACTTCGGCTTCCAGTGCGCAGCGGTTTCCTTCGCGACGATCTCGCGTACAGCCTGTTTCGTTGCGGCCGGATTTTTGAAGTCGTTGGTCAGTTCCTGCGGCAGGCCGATCACGCCGCAGAACGCCATCCAGAATTTCTGCTCCAGCGCGCCACAACAGACGAGCTTGCCGTCCTTCGTAGGATAGATTTGATACCGCGGAGAGCCGCCCGTGGTGCTGAGCGAAGCAGGGCCCGATTGCTTGCCGGTCGCATGCAGGGTCGCGAGCGCCATCCAGGCGAAAGTGAACATGGCGTCCGCCATCGCAATATCGATATAGGCGCCCTTCCCGGTCTTTCCGCGCGCGATCAAAGCAAGCAGAATGTTCTGAACGGCGGGAAACGTTCCGCCCGCAATATCCGCGATCAGCGCAGGTGGCACGACGGGATTCTCAAGCGGGCCCGGCGCGAGCGAAAGCAATCCGGTCGAGCCGATGTAGTTGATATCGTGTCCCGCCTCGTCGCGCTTCGGGCCGGACTGGCCGTAGCCAGTGATCGAGCAATAGATCAGTTTCGGATTGATTTTCGAAAGCTCGTCGTAGCCGAGCCCGTGCTTCTGCATGACGCCGGGCCGGAACTGCTCGACCAGCACGTCGGCTTTGGCTGCGAGTTCGCGCGCGGCCTTGCGACCCTCGTCCGTTCTGAGATCGACGACGAGGCTTCGCTTGCCTCGGTTGAGCATCGCAAACGCGGCCGAGACGCCGTCCCATTGCGGCGGATAGGCGCGCATGTCTTCGCCACCCGGCTTTTCGACCTTGACGACATCGGCGCCCGCTTCCGCGAGCATCAGGGTCGCGACGGGGCCGGGCAAGAGGGTCGTGAAATCGGCGACGAGAATGCCTTTAAGCGGCGGTTCGTGCGTGCTCATTGAAACAGGACGACTGGTAACAGCTTCCGCTCAATCAGATAGAGCAAAGCAGTAACCGTCAACACCGAAGCGATGGTGCCGATCAGAATCCCGTTGGAAGATTCCTCGATATAAGCGTTGTACTGCCGCGCCATGATGAAGGCGTTGAGCGCAGGCGGCAGGCCCGCCATCAAGACCGCGGTATAGACCCAGACCGGGTTCAGGTTGCCCATCGTCCCGAGCACGAACCACACCAGCAGCGGGTGGAGCAGCAGCCCGATGATGAGCAGCGCCGGCACTTCGCGCGGGATTCCGGTGAAAGGCCTGAGCGCGACCGTCACGCCGAGCGTGAACAGCGCGCAGGGCGCGGCGGCGTTCTTCAGAAACTCGAGCATTTTGTCGATTGCGACCGGCGGCGTCCAATGCGCCCAGGCGGCGATCACGCCGAGAATAGTCGCGACGATGAAAGGGTGCGTGAAGACGCG
>CAZFPR010000126.1:0-7438 GCA_964521045.1 uncultured Hyphomicrobiales bacterium | reverse complement strand
GCCATCCTCATCGATAAATCCGGCATCGGCGGTTTTGTAGTAGCCGGGAAATTCCGCGAGATAGGCGTCCTTGAATTTTCCGTCCTGCTGCCAGAGCGTCGGAAGACATGCCGGCGGCAGGGGAAGTTTCACGACGATGTTGCCCATGGTGCCGTTCGCGACCGGCTTGCCGCCGTCGTCGACGATCTGCACGTCGTAGCCGGGCATCGGCACGGTCGGCGAGCCGTGCTTTACCGGAAGCAGGCCGAGGCCCGCCGGATTGCCGACGATGGTCCAGCCGGTTTCCGTCTGCCACCAGTGATCGATCACCGGGACGCCGAGGATGCGCTCGGCCCACTGCACGGTGTCGGGGTCGGCGCGTTCGCCGGCGAGGAACAGGGTGCGGAAGCCCGAGAGGTCGTAGTCGCCGACCTTCCTGCCCTCCGGGTCCTCCTTCTTGATCGCCCGGAAGGCCGTCGGCGCGGTGAACAAGCACACCGCGCCATGCTCGGAGGCCACGCGCCAGAATGCACCGGCATCCGGCGTGCCCACGGGCTTTCCTTCGAACACGACGGAAGTGCAGCCGTGAAAGAGCGGCGCATAGACGATGTAGGAATGACCGACGACCCAGCCGATGTCGGACGAGGTCCACCAGACTTCGCCTTCCTTGATGCCGTACATGTTCTCCATCGACCACTTCAGCGCGACGGCGTGGCCGCCGTTGTCGCGCACGACGCCTTTCGGAATGCCGGTGGTGCCGGAGGTATAGAGAATGTAGAGCGGGTCGGTCGCCTTCACCGGCACGCATTCGGAAGTCTTGTTTGCGGCGAGCGCCTCTTCGCGCAGCGAGGCCCAGTCCCAGTCCCAGCCTTTCTTCATTTCCGCCTGCGCCTGCGGGCGCTGGAACAGGATCACGGCTTCGGGTTTCGATTCCGCCATTTCGATCGCGGCGTCGATCAGGGGCTTGTAGGCGATCACGCGCTGCACTTCGATGCCGCAGCTCGCGGTCAAGAGAAGTTTCGGTTTGGCGTCGTTCAGGCGTGTCGCAAGTTCCTTCGGCGCGAAGCCGCCGAACACGACCGAGTGCACCGCGCCGATGCGCGCGCAGGCCAGCATCGCGACCAGCGCTTCGGGAATCATCGGCATATAGATGACGACGCGGTCGCCCTTTTCGATACCGAAGTCGCGCAGGATCGCGCCGAAGGCGGAGACTTCGCGCTGCAACTCTTTGTAAGTGATGTTGCGCTTGGTCTGCGTGACCGGGCTGTCATAGGCGAACGCGACCTGATCGCCGCGGCCGCCTTCGGCATGGCGGTCGACCGCGTTGTAGCAGGTGTTCATCACGCCATCGGGAAACCAGCGGCCATAGACGCCGGCTTTCGCGTCGAACACCGTCTTCGGTTTTTCGAACCACGTGATCGCTTCGGCGGCTTCGCGCCAGAACCCTTCCGGGTCGCGCTGCCAGTGCGCATAGGTTTTCGGATAGCGGCTTGCGATCGGGGTAACCATCGTTTCTTCCCTGTAGGCTTATGATTTTTGGCGATTGTCGCTGCCGGGTGCCGATATGCAAGGGCGGCGTTGGTCGCAGGTACCCATGCGTATCATGCCGTAGCGCAGGCGGAGAGCGCTCTTTATAAGTCGCGCCGCATGCTGCCTTCCGATCCCGTTTTCTGGCTCGCCGCCGCGCTCGCCGTCACCTGCTTCGGCTTTGCCAAAGGCGGGTTTGGCGGGGTCGGCATGGCCGCGACACCGATCCTCGCGCTCGTCGTGCCGCCGCTCGAAGCAGCAGCGATCCTGCTTCCGATTTTGCTCATGCAGGATGCGATCTCGCTCTGGGCTTTCCGCAAGGAATGGGACGGCTGGAATCTGAAAGTGCTGCTTCCCGGCGCGGTCGCCGGAATCGCGCTGGCATGGGCGCTTGCCACGGTGGTTTCCGGCGACTGGGTGAAGCTGATCGTCGGCGTGATCGCCTTCGTGTTCGTGATGAACCAGTGGTTCGGTCTTGCGAAAAAAGCCGCGGCTTCCATGCGCCCGAGCGCGATCAGCGGAATTTTCTGGGGCGCCGCTTCGGGCTTCACCAGTACGCTCGCGCATGCGGGCTCGCCGCCGATGAGCATCCATGTGCTGCCGCAGAAACTCCCGAAGATGGTGTTCCTCGGCACCTTCACGATTTTCTTTGCCGCGGTGAACGCGATCAAGGTCGTGCCCTTCGCGCTGCTCGGCGAGTTCACGCCGCGTGCGCTCGCGATATCTTTCGCGCTGATGCCGCTTGCCATCGTCTCGAACGTTGCGGGCATCTGGCTCGCGCGCCGCGTGCCGGAGGAATTGTTTTACCGGATCGCTTATTTCCTGATGTTCCTCGTTTCGCTCGGGCTGATCTGGCAGGGAGCGGGCGCGATCGTCTGGCGCTGAATTCTTGACGTTGATCGGAACCCTTCCGGTTCGCTAGGGTCCAGCCGGAACGGGGTACCCCAATGAAAAAGACCGCCTACAACACCGATCTCGACAAGAATCCGGCCAACTACGTGCCGCTCACGCCGATCAGCTTTCTGGAGCGCTCGGCCGCCGTCTTTCCGGATCATGTCGCGATCATTCACGGGCCGATGCGCCGGACCTATCGCGAGTTCTACGCGCGCTCGAAGAAACTAGGGAGCGCGCTCGCCAAACGCGGGATTGCGCGCGGCGATACGGTTGCGGTGCTGCTCGCCAATACCCCGGCGATGCTCGAGTGCCACTACGGCGTGCCGATGACGGGCGGCGTTCTGAACACGTTGAACACGCGGCTCGACCCCGCGACCATCGGCTTTTCGCTCGATCACGGCGAAGCGAAGATCGTCATCGGCGATAAAGAATTTTCGAAGATGGCGAAGGAAGCGCTGAAACTCTGCAAGGTGAAGCCGCTCGTCGTCGATTACGACGACCCCGAATACAAGGGCGAGGGCGAGAAGCTGGGCACGCTCGATTACGAGGCGCTGGTCGCGGAAGGCGACGAAAATTATCAGCGCTCAGCACCCGGCGACGAATGGGATGCGATCTCGCTCAATTATACATCCGGCACGACCGGCGACCCGAAAGGCGTCGTCTATCATCATCGCGGTGCGGCGCTGCTCGCTACCGGCAATGTTCTCACCGGCAGCATGAAGAAGCACGCGGTCTATCTCTGGACGCTGCCGATGTTCCACTGCAACGGCTGGTGCTTCCCGTGGTCGATCTCGGTTTGCTCCGGCACGCATGTGTGTCTCAGGCAGGTGCGCGCGAAATTGATGTTCGATCTGATCGCGGAGCATAAAATTACGCACCTCTGCGGCGCGCCCATCGTGATGGCGACGTTGCTCAACGCGCCCGACGAAGAAAAGAAGCCGCTGCCGCATGTCGTGGAATTCTTCACCGCAGCGGCGCCGCCGCCCGAAGCCGTGCTTGCCGGCATGAAGGGCGCGGGTTTCAACGTCACGCATCTCTATGGTCTCACCGAAACCTACGGCCCGGCGGCGGTGAACGACTGGCATGCGGAATGGGATTTGCTCGATCCCGCAGCGCAGGCTGCGAAGAAGGCGCGTCAGGGCGTCACCATCGCGCCGCTCGAAGGTCTCGACGTCATGGACCCTGAAACCATGAAGCCCGTGCCGCGCGACGGCGAGACCATGGGCGAGGTCATGTTCCGCGGCAATGTCGTGATGAAGGGCTATTTGAAAAATCCAAAATCGACGCAGGCGTCTTTCGCCGGCGGCTGGTTTCATTCCGGCGATCTCGGCGTGATGCATCCCGACGGATACATCCAGCTGAAAGACCGCTCGAAGGACATCATCATCTCGGGCGGCGAGAATATTTCCTCGATCGAAGTCGAGGACGCGCTCTACAAACATCCCGCCGTGCAGGCGGCGGCGGTGGTTGCGAAAGCCGACGACAAATGGGGCGAAACCCCTTGCGCCTTCATCGAGTTGAAGCCGGGCAAGAACGCCACGAAGGACGAACTGATCGCGCACTGCAAGAGCAATCTCGCGGGCTACAAGGTGCCGCGCCACATCGTCTTCGTGGAATTGCCGAAGACTTCGACCGGCAAGATCCAGAAGTTCAAGCTGCGCGAGATGACGAAGGAAGTTTGATTTCCCGCCTCATGGTTCGAGACGCGCCTGCGGCGCTCCTCACCATGAGGTATTTATTCTAAAACCTCATCCTGAGGAGGCCGCGAAGCGGCCGTCTCGAAGGATGAGAAGAAGGGACTTGAAATGCCCACGCCCCGCCGCAAACAGAAGCTCCCGCTGCAAAAAGACATCGACTGGCGGCTCGCGCTCAAGGAGCGGCCGTTTCTCGGCTTCTTCGTGTTGCTCGCGCGCGGCACCATGCTGGTCGCAATTGTCGCGACCTTCGTGGTCGCAACCGCGCTTCTGGTTTACGCGCTTTATGAAATCTACGACGCGGTGAAACTGCTGTTGCAGTCGAAAACCGACGGCAAGAAGCTGACGCTCGCCGCGATCGAAGCGATCGATACGTTCCTGCTTGTGACCGTGTTGCACATCGTCGCGATCGGTCTGTACCAGCTTTATATTCAGGATCGCATTCCGCTGCCACGGTGGCTCGTCGTGGAGAGTATCGATGATCTCAAAACCACGCTCTCCGGCGTCGTGATCCTGGTGCTCGCGGTGTTCTTCCTCGGCCGCGCGATCGTCGGCGATGCTTCGCAGAATCTCCTGTTGATGGGCGGCGGCATCGGCGCGGTGATCCTGGCGCTCACGTTCTTCGTCTACGTTCAGCATAAACATAAAGACGGTCACTGAACTTGTTCGAAATCCGCGATGAAAACGGTATCGCCATTCTTTCGCTGCGATACGGCAAGGCGAATGCGCTGGATGTGGCGTTCTGCAAGGCGCTTCGGAAAGAATTTCGCCGTCTCGCGAAATCGGAAGCGCAGGCCGTCGTCCTCACTGCCGAAGGCAAGATTTTCTCGGCCGGCGTCGATCTTCCGCGCGCAGCCGAAGGCGGGCGGAAATATTTGCGCGATCTCGTGCTCGCACTCGACGGGATGTACGAGGAAATCTTCTATTTTCCGAAACCCGTGATCGCGGCGATCAACGGGCATGCCATCGCAGGCGGTTGCGTGCTTGCGGCCTGCGCGGACTACCGCGTGCTCGCAAGCAGCGCGGGCCGCATGGGCGTCACCGAGCTTCTCGTCGGCGTACCTTTTCCGCCGTTTGCGTTCGAGGTGCTGCGCGCAACGACTTCACCCACGCACTTCCCGAAATTCACCGCGAGCGGGGAGACGTTCGATACCGAAGGTGCGCTCGCGAACGGCTTCGCCGACGAAGCGGTGACCGCGGAAGTGCTGATGCCGCGTGCGCTGGAAAAGGCGCGGCAGTATGCTGCGATCCGCGCGGAAGCCTTTGCCGCGAACAAGCTGCACACGCGGATAACGGCAAGGCAGATTCTGAAAAACGACCGCGGCCAGCTCGCAAAGCGGATCATGAAGGTCTGGGAGGCGAAGGAAACGGCCGAAAATATCCGCGCCTATGTCGCGCGGACGTTCAAGAAGAACTGAACGCTACTTCGGCTGCTGCACGAAAAATCCGGCGAGCCAGCGCGAGAACGGCAGCATGACAAGTGCCGCCGGGAAGGCCGCCGCCCATGACGCGACCCATGCGCGCGCCCAAAGCGGGGCCGCCGACCAGTTCAGACCGACCGCATTGATGGTGGATATGGCCGCGACGATCGAGGTCATGAAGAAGGTCAGGAATAGCGGTACGACGAAGTGGTTGTAGCGGGCGGGCAGTTTTTTCATTGGAGGCCGTTGCGTAAAGGGGCGCCGGTCGCGCGGGGCGGGAACTTTCGCTAGGCTATACGCAGGCGGGAAAACAGCGGCAAGCAAAGCCGCGCGTGCAAATGCGCACAGCAGGAATGTTCGGGAGGAATGAATGGACGCGGATGTCATCGTCGTCGGCGGCGGTCTTGCGGGGCTCGTCGCGGCGGCTGAAGTTGCCGATGCCGGAAAGAAAGTCATCCTGCTCGATCAGGAGCCGGAGCAGTCGCTCGGCGGACAGGCGTTCTGGTCGTTCGGCGGGCTGATGCTGGTCGATAGTCCCGAGCAGCGCCGTCTCGGTATCAAGGATTCGCGCGACCTCGCCTGGCAGGACTGGCAGGGCTCCGCTGCCTTCGACCGCGAGGAAGATCACTGGCCCAGAAAATGGGCCGAGGCTTACGTCGATTTTGCAAGCGGTGAGAAGCGCGCGTGGCTGCATGCGCAAGGCGTGCGCTGGTTTCCGGTGCCGGGCTGGGCGGAACGGGGCGGCTACACCGCGAGCGGTCACGGCAATTCCGTGCCGCGCTTTCACATCACCTGGGGCACGGGGCCGGCGCTGGTCGAGCCGTTCGTGCGGCGTCTGCGCGAAGCCGAAAAGAAAGGTCTCGTGCGCTTCTGCTTCCGTCATCGCGTGACGAAACTGACGGCCTCCGGCGGCACGGAAGACGGCGTCGAAGGCGAAGTGCTCGAAGCTTCGAATGTCGAGCGCGCCGCGAAGTCGTCGCGCAAGGTGATCGGCGATTTCAAATTGAAAGCGCAGGCGATCATCGTGACCTCGGGCGGCATCGGCGGCAATCACGATCTCGTCCGCAAGAACTGGCCCGCGAGCATGGGCCGCGCACCCGCGCAGATGCTCTCTGGCGTGCCGGATCATGTCGATGGTCTGATGCAGGGCGTGGTCGAGACCGCAGGCGGGCGGCTGATCAACGCCGACCGCATGTGGCATTACCCGGAAGGCATCGACAACTACGCGCCGATCTGGTCGCGCCACGGCATCCGTATTCTTTCCGGCCCGACGCCGCTATGGCTCGACGCGCGCGGGAAACGTTTCCCGGTGCCGCTGTTTCCTGGCTACGACGGGTTGGGCGCGCTCGAGCACATCACCAAACACGGCGACGATCACTCGTGGTTCCTGTTGAACCAGCGCATCATCGGAAAAGAGTTTGCGCTTTCCGGGCAGGAGCAGAATCCGGATCTGACCGGCAAAAGCATTCGCGGCGTGTTGAAGCGCGGCCGCGGCACGCTGACGCCGGTGCAGAAGTTCGTGAACGCCGGAAAGGATTTCGTGACGGCGGCGGCGCTTCCCGAACTCGTCTCCAAGATGAACGCGCTTACGCAGAAGAATCTCGTGAATCTTGAGACCGTGACGCGCGAAGTCGTTTCGCGCGACCGCGATCTCGACAACAAATACGGCAAGGATTTGCAGATCGCCGCGATCCGCGCGGCGCGCGACTATATCGGCGACAAGCTGATCCGCACGGTGAAGCCGCATAAGCGGCTCGATCCTGCGGCCGGGCCGTTGATCGCAGTCCGGCTCTGGGTGCTGACGCGAAAGACGCTCGGCGGCCTCGAGACCGATCTCTCCGCGCGCGTGCTGAAAGACGGCAAGAACCCGCTCGGCAATGTGTTCGCGGCGGGCGAGGTCGCGGGCTTCGGCGGCGGCGGCGT
>CAZFPR010000125.1:0-7534 GCA_964521045.1 uncultured Hyphomicrobiales bacterium | reverse complement strand
GAGATCATGCTGCGGCTCTTTCCCGAGCTTTTCATCGATCATCCCGTCGCGCCGGTCGAGAATTACGCCGACGATTTGCTGGCGACGCTGAAGTCGGTAGCGCCCCTCACCTCGCCGGGCGAGCCGACGGTCGTATTGATGACGCCGGGCATCTACAATTCCGCTTATTACGAACACTCGTTCCTCGCCGACAAACTCGGCTGCGAACTGGTCGAAGGCCGCGACATGTTCGTCAAGGGCGACATGCTCTACATGCGCACGACCGAAGGCCCGAAGCGCGTGGACGTGATCTATCGCCGCGTCGATGACGACTTCATCGACCCGCTCGCGTTCCGCCCGGATTCGATGCTCGGCGTGCCGGGGCTGATGTCGGTCTATCAGGCGGGTAACGTGACGCTCGCGAACGCGGTCGGCACCGGCATTGCCGACGACAAGGCCGTCTACAGCTACATGCCCGACATCATCAAATTCTATCTCGGCGAAGAACCGATTTTGAAAAACGTCGAGACCCATCGCTGCCGCGAGCCGGAGCATCTCAAATACGTGCTCGACAACATCGACAAACTGGTCGTGAAGGAAGTCCACGGCTCCGGCGGCTACGGCATGCTGATCGGACCCGCCGCCGACAAGAAGACGATCGAAAACTTCGCGGCGAAAGTGAAAGCTGCGCCCGAAGGCTTCATCGCGCAGCCGACGCTCGCACTCTCCACCTGCCCGACTTTCGTGGAAGAAGGCATCGCGCCGCGTCATGTCGATCTGCGCCCATTCGTTCTTACCGGCAAAGACAAGACGCGCATCGTCCCGGGCGGTCTCACGCGCGTGGCGCTCTCCAAGGGCTCGCTCGTAGTGAACTCGTCGCAGGGCGGCGGCACGAAAGACACCTGGGTGCTGGACAGATGAAGAAGTTCGCGCCTCTCTCGCGCTTTTCTTTTTTCCCTCCCCTCGACGGGGAGGGTGGTCGCGAGCGAATGCGAGCGACCGGGTGGGGTGACAGTGCAGAAATTTATCGCAGGGATTACCCCCACCCCGCTTCGCTTCGCTCAGCGACCCTCCCCGCAAGGGGGAGGGAAAAGAGAGGCTTCGCCCATCGCGAGGTAAAGAGTTAGCCATGCTCTCGCGCACCGCAAGCAATCTTTACTGGCTCTCGCGTTACGTCGAACGCGCGGAGTGCCTCGCGCGCATTTTAGATGCCACCTATCGCCTCTCCGCATTGCCGCAAGGCTATGGCAGCGAGACCAACGAATGGGATTCCGCGATCGCGACCGCAGGCTGCGTGACATCGTTCAAGGAAAGATACCCGGAAGCGAACGAGCGCACCGTCACCGAGTATCTGGCGTTCTCGCCGGACAATCCCTCCTCCATCCGCAACTGCATCGAGATCGCGCGCACCAACGCGCGCTCGGTGCGCACGGCGCTGACCGGCGAAATGTGGGACTCCATCAATTCGGCGTGGCACGAGCTGCACCGCTACGATCCGAAACGGATCACGCGCGAGGAATTCACGCGCTTCCTGAACTTCGTCACCGAAACCTCGGTGCGCTTCGACGGCACTTCGTTCCGTACGATGCTCAGGAACGACGCCTACTGGTTCTCTCGTCTCGGCTTTCTGGTGGAGCGCGCCGACGCCACCGCGCGCATTCTCGACGTGAAATATCACGTGCTCTTGCCCCGCGAGGCGCAGGTCGGCGGACCGCTCGACTATTTCCAGTGGGCCTCGATCCTGCGCTCGGTCTCCGCGCGCACGAGCTATCACTGGGTCTATCGCGACAGCGTAAAGCCCTGGCTCGTCGCGGATCTTCTGATCCTCAATCGCCAGATGCCGCGCTCGCTCGCAAGCTGCTACGAGAACATCAATCGCTATCTCGACGATCTCGCGCAATTCTACGGAAGGCAAGGCCAGGCGCAGCGCCTCGCGCGTGCGACCACAAGCAAGCTCGAGAACGGCAGGATGGAAGACATCTTCCAGTCCGGCCTGCACGAGTTCATCACGCAGTTCCTGATCGACAACAATCGCGTCGGCAACGCGATCGGCGATCAGTATTTGATTTGATGATGAGCACGAGCACACTTCATCCCTCCCCCTTGCGGGGAGGGTCGCCGAACACCCGCGAAAGCGGGTGGAGGCGGGGTGGGGGTAATCCCTGCATCAATCGCTTGCGCTGTCGCCCCACCCTGCTCGCGTCGCTTTCGCTCCGCGAGCTTTCCCTCCCCATCAAGGGGAGGGATAAGGACTGTTGAAATGCGCATCCGGATCGCCCACGAGACCGTCTATCGATATGACACGCCCGCAACACGGGCGATCCAGATCCTGCGCGTGCATCCGCGCAACCACGACGGACAATATGTCGTGCGCTGGCGCGTGGAAGTTTCCGAAGACTGCCGGGTCGAGCCGCGCGAAGACGCCTTCGGCAATCTGACGCACACTTTCACGGTCGACGGGCCGATCACCGAGCTTGCGGTGCGGGTTGCGGGCGAAGTCGAGACGCAGGACACGCATGGCGTGGTGCGCGGCACGCGCGAGAAATTCCCGCCGTCCTTCTACCTGCGCCAGACCGACCTCACCGCACCCGATGCATCCATCGTGGCATGGGCGAACGAGATCGGCGGCGGAGGCAGCCGCCCACCGCTCGATACGCTGCACGCGATGCAGAGCCACATCTATTCGAGCTTCAAGTTCGACGTCGGCGCGACCGTGACCTCGACCACCGCGAGCCAGGCCTTCGCGAACAAGCACGGCGTCTGCCAGGACTACGCACATATATTCTGCTCGGCGGCCCGGGCCTTAAAAATTCCGGCGCGCTATGTCGGCGGCTATTTCCTGCGCGCGGACGGCATCGTCGATACCGATTCCGGTCATGCCTGGGCCGAGGCTTATCTGCCCGATCTCGGCTGGCTCGCGTTCGACCCCGCAAACGGCATCTGCGCGACAGAGGCCCATATCCGGGTCGCAAGCGGGCTCGACTATCTCGGCGCGGCGCCGGTGCGCGGTACCCGCTATGGCGGTGTCGGCGAAGCGCTGGCCGTGAAAGTCACCGTGGATCAGGCGGGGCGGCAGTCCCAGCAGTAGCTTTTCGCAAATTCGCCTCATCCTGAGGAGGCGGCGAAGCCGCCGTCTCGAAGGATGAGGTGGCCCTCATGGTTCGAGACGCGTTCGCCTATGCTCGCGCTCCTCACCATGAGGCCCACTGCGGGAGTGGCTACGCCGCACTTGCCGCTCTCTCGCGGTAGGGCATACTCCGCACCCGAAAACGAAGGCGCGTTGAGTCGATGACCTATTGCTGCGGAATTCTGGTTCGCGACGGGATCGTGATGATCGGCGACACCCGCACCAATGCGGGCCTCGACAACATCTCGACCTTCCGCAAGCTCCATTTATTCGAGGAGCCGGGCAAGCGCGTGATGGCGCTCGCGTCCGCCGGCAACCTTTCCGTGTCGCAGACGGTCGTGAGCCTGCTCTCCGAAGGGATCGAGAACCCCGAAACCGGCGAGCGCGAACGGCTCACCGACGCGCCGACCATGTTTCAAGCGGCCCAGCGCGTCGGCCGCGCGGTGCGCATGGTTTTCGACAGCGACTCCAAGTTCATGGAGAGCGCGGACATCAGCTTCGACGTCTCGTTCCTGCTCGGCGGTCAGGTCGAGGGGCGCCGGCTGCGGCTTTTCATGATCTATGCAGCGGGCAACTTCATCGAATGCACCACCGACTCGCCCTATCTCCAGATCGGCGAGCACAAATACGGCAAGCCCATTCTCGACCGCGCGGTGAACTACGAAACCGACATCTACGATGCGCTGAAAATCGGCCTGATCTCGATGGATTCGACCATGCGCTCGAACCTCGCGGTCGGCCTGCCGATCGACATGGCGGTCATCCGCCGCGACGCGCTCAACATCGAGCTGAATTACCGCATCATGCCGGGCGAGCCCTATTTCACCGATCTGCGTGAGCGCTGGTCGGCGGCGTTGCGCGCCGCACACATCGCGATCCCTCGCCCACCTTACGCGACGCGGCCCGTGGAATCGCTGCCCAACGAGGGCATCGACACCGTGCTTCCCAGAACCGGCGCGCATGCCAACGCTGCAAACGCGCAATTGACCGCGGGCCAGCCTGCGGCGAAAGTTCTGCAACAGCAGAACCCGAAACGATAACGTCAGCAAAAATTCAGAAAATCTCAGGGAGTGAACGGCGATGGCAACTTCGCGCAAGATCGCATTGGTAACGGGCGCAAGCTCAGGCATCGGACGGGCGGCGGCGGTGGCGCTTGCGAAAGCAGGCTTCAATGTCGTGATCGCGGCCCGCAGAAAGCCCGAACTCGACGAGGTCGCGAAAGAAGTCGAAGCCGCGGGCGGCGAGTGCCTCGCGGTCCCGACCGATGTGGGCGAAATCGCGCAGATCAAAAATCTCTTCGCAAAGACCAAAGAGAAGTTCGGCCGGCTCGACGTGATCTTCAACAACGCCGGCAAGGGCACGCCGCCGGTGCCGCTCGAAGACATCAAGCTGGAAGACTGGAACTCGACGGTTGCCGCGAACCTTACCGCGCCCTTCATCTGCACGCAGGAAGCCTTCAAGATCATGAAGGATCAGTCGCCGCGCGGCGGCCGCATCATCAATAACGGCTCGATCTCGGCCTATGCGCCGCGCCCCTTCTCCGCACCCTACACCTCGACGAAGCACGCGGTATCGGGCTTGACGCGCGCGACCGCGCTCGACGGCCGCACGTACGACATCGCATGCAGCCAGATCGACATCGGCAACGCGGTGACGCCGATGACGGATCGCATGGCGCAGGGCGGCGTCTTGCAGCCGGATGGAAGCACGAAAGTGGAGCCGCGCGTTGCGGTCGAGCACGTTGCCGATGCGATCGTCTACATCGCAAAGCTGCCGCTCGACGCGAACGTCCTCTTCATGAACGTGATGGCGACGAAGATGCCGTTCGTGGGGCGGGGATAAACTTTATCTCCCTCTCCCCAGGGGAGAGGGTTGGGGTGAGAGGGTACTGAGTAAAAGAGATTCGACCCCCCTCACCCAGCGCTTCGCGCCGACCTCTCCCTGACAAGGAGAGATGAGGAGCAACCACAGGACGTCCGTTCTTCTATTATGCCCACTAAATGATAAAGAGACTAACTAAGTGACTAGCCTGAGCCGTTCATCCTTGGCTTCAAAATCTCCAACGAAGATTGATCGATCATTCGGGGCAACGCCAAGCTCACAATGCTTGTCGGTTAGCAACGATGTCTCCATTATCCAAAATATGCCTGAGAATGTGCTGCCAGCTAACTGAAAGACCTGTTTCTGCGCGAAAACTCCAAGACAGTTCTTTTGATCTCTACGAATCGCGAGAGTTGTCTTACCAACCTCTCCAAGATCGAGAGTCTTGTTATGAAGCTTAGTGATTGCAAAAAGAGTAATTTTTGATTTTGCTAGTTTAAGTTTTGACTTTTCAGACGGACCTATAACTTTTAGTCGAACCATCGAACGATACAGATCCTCGAAAAGATCTGAGTCATCAAATATTGATCCCCCTTTTATCTCACTGAACAGACAGACAATTAAATTGTGCTCTAGTTGGCTGTTTGTAGGGAGTCTCGTTGATCGATTTGATGAGACCTGTCTTGTTCGACCTATAATTTGCTCAAGCAGGTCGCTTGCCTGAGCTTTGTTGAGTTGAGTGTGAGAATACAGCGTCTTCTTTCTCATCCGTCTAAGGTTAGCGCGAAGAGCCGACAAGGCAGCGGTAGGTATAGTATTGGTCAGAACATTCCTGTTGTCGTATTCAACACGAAATCGCATAAATTCAACTGCGTCTGAAATATCGCTCCATACTCTACCTTTTGTCCGAACAGGGTGAGCAATAAAATCAGCTACCTCTCCGGCTATACCGCTTCCAGACAGTTCTCTCGCAGCCATGAATATTTCTTGTATCTCGCTTGCGATGTATTGGCCGTCCAAAAGCCGCTCTACGCAGCCTCGTAAACCAGTACCTCTTATGAAACGACCTTCAGACATATCTCCGACTTAAAAGCTGATGGCGGAAAGTGTTGGGATAAAACTAGACCAACTCAAGAAGCCTGTTGAGAACGTCTACGTAAAATAGGCAGATCGTCTCGATCAGAATGAGCAATTACTGTACCTATACTCAATGTCAAAATCTTGCCACACACTAGGATTATATTCATATCAATCCCGCTCCTCTCCGAGGGGTGTTTCTAGGGCGCTTGAAGCGCGGAGCGGGAATGCGGTTGGCCGCAGGTTCGCGCGATACGCACGCGCGGGGTTGCGGCGGCTGAAGTCGCCCGGTTCCGGCGAGCCTGCCGCTCGTCACAAGGACCTTACTTGGCGGCTTCGTGCGAGCGCGTGCCAACGCGCAAACGGCGAAGCCGGGAAGGTCCGCCAGCGGAGGATAACTTGGTACGTCCTCCGGGGGCCGGTCGAAGGAAAGCCGAAAACCATCCGCGCGCGGGATGCCGGTATCGCCGGTTCGCTCGCGGCTGCTGCTTCCTCTGCACTTCTCTTCTTCGTGCAGAGGGCCGTGATGCGCTTCTGGCGCTCGCGGCATCCCGCGCGCCCTCGGATTTTCGCGAGGGCGATCTGGTCAAACCCCGGGGCTCCGGCCCGCGGGAAGGATGGAGGCTGTTTGAAGTTTCTCGCGCACCTTCTTCTACCTCCCCCTTGCGGGGAGGGAAGTTTGCCGAGCGAAGCGAAGGCAAACAGGGTGGGGGATCAACGCCCCACCCGGCTACTCGCTCCGCTCGCAGCCAGCCTCCCCGTCAAGGGTAGGGAAATAAGGGCCGTTAACCCTTCGCTAACCATAAGGGAGGCAATTTTTGCCGGGGGAGCGCGCCCGTACGGGCGCGGAGAATCAATATGTCCGATCTGAGCGCCGGCACCGTCAACTACAAGCCAAAAATGCCCACGATGGGCGAGATCGGCGCGCTTCTGCGCCGCGGCGACCTCATGCTCGCCATCGCAGTCCTCGGCATTCTCGTCATTCTGATCATGCCGCTGCCGCCGATGGCGCTGGACCTGTTGCTGGCGCTTTCGATCATCCTCTCGGTGCTGATTCTGATGACGGCCCTCTTTATTCAGGGCCCGCTGGAATTCTCCGCCTTCCCGACCGTGCTCCTGATTGCGACGATGTTCCGCCTCGCGCTGAACCTCGCCTCGACGCGCCTCATTCTCACCCACGGCCACCAGGGCACCGCCGCCGCAGGTCACGTCATCGAAGCCTTCGGCAATTTCGTGATGGGCGGCAACTTCGTAATCGGCATCATCGTGTTCTCGATCCTCGTGATCGTGAACTTTGTCGTCATCACCAAGGGCTCGGGCCGTATCGCGGAAGTCGCGGCACGCTTCACCCTCGACGCGATGCCCGGCAAGCAGATGGCGATCGACGCCGATCTTTCCGCCGGCCTGATCGACGAGGACACCGCGCGCAAGCGCCGCAAGGACCTCGAAGACGAAAGCTCGTTCTACGGCGCGATGGACGGTGCCTCGAAGTTCGTGCGCGGCGACGCGATCGCGGGCCTTCTCATCGTC
>CAZFPR010000124.1:0-7543 GCA_964521045.1 uncultured Hyphomicrobiales bacterium | reverse complement strand
GGATGGAAACACAAACGTATCGATCGGACTTCAGTGGGCATGGCATGCGCTTACGCCAGGCGAGCCGTTCACTCAGGCGGCGGCGCCCAATTCGGAACTCAGTAAATATATTATCCTTATGACGGACGGCGAAAACACACAGAACCGCTGGACAAGCAATAGCAGCAGCATCGATGCCAGAACCGCTGCAACCTGTGCTGCAGTGAAGGCAGCAGGAATACAAATCTACACGATCCGCGTGATCGACGGCGACGCAAATCTCCTGCGCAACTGCGCGACCGATCCGTCGATGTACTACGACGTGCAGAATGCAAGCCAGCTGACGAGCGTCTTCAACTCCATCGGCGCGACGCTCGCCAAGCTGCATCTCGCAAAATAGCTACGCTAGGCCGGCTTCAATGCGGGATCGCTAGAATTCTAGCGATCCCGTTTTCGTTTCGTTCATCGCGCTTCGCGCCGATCTTCGTGCCGGCGCCGGACGCTTCGCTTTTCGCGGGTTCCCGCAAGACTTGGTTAAAAGTCGCGGCGCAGGGTCCTGCCGGAACCCCGGAGACCGTCATGGGACTGTTTCGCCGTTTCTGGTCCGGCCACGAAGGCCGCAAAGGCAACGCCGCCATTCTTTTTTCGCTTGCGCTGATACCGATGATCGGTGTGACCGGCGCCGCCGTGGATTACTCCATGGCCAACTCGAACCGCGCTTCAATGCAGAAAGCGCTGGATTCGACCGCGCTCGCGCTCGCCAAGCTTATGCCTCTGACCCAAACCCAGCTCGACACGCAGGGCTGGCAGATTTTCCAGGCCAGTCTCGGCTCCACCGCCGTCAACATCCAGCCGAGCGATCTTCAGATCACGACCTCCGCGATCGGCAAACTCGTGCTGAACGTATCCGGACAGTATCAGCCTGCGATCTCGGGCGTGATCGGTATCAACAGTTTCCCCGTCGGCGCACACGCCGAGGTCACGTGGGGCATCAAGAAGCTCGAAGTCGCGCTCGCGCTCGACAACACCGGCTCGATGAGTTCGAACAACAAACTGACCGAGTTGAAGAAGGCTGCACACAACCTCTTGAACACGCTGGAAACCGCCGCCAAGAATCCCGGAGACGTCAAGGTTTCGATTATCCCCTTCCATGTCCAGACGAAGGTAGGAACAGCAAACATCGGCGCGAGCTGGCTCCGCTGGGACATCTGGGAATCGGAAAACGGCTCCTGCAACAAGTCCGGATACAATTCGCAGAACTCCTGCGAGAACCAGAAGGTCTGCACCAAGCCGGAATACACGAGCCAGTGGAATTGCCAGAACAACGGCGGCAGCTGGGTCGACGCCACCTGGACGCCCGCAAACCGCAACACCTGGACCGGCTGTGTCGAAGACCGCGATCAGAATAGCGATGCGCTGGACACCTCACCCACTACAAACGCGACAAGGTTTCCGGCGATCCAGTGCGGCTGGGCTCTCTCGGAGATCATGCCGCTCACCCACACCTGGAGCGATCTCCATACGCGGATCGACACCATGGTCGCGAGCGGCAACACGAACGTGACGATCGGCCTCGCCTGGGCCTGGCACTCGCTCACGCAGGGCGAGCCGCTGACGCAGGCCGCGGCTCCGGCACCGGATCTGAGCAAGTACATCATTCTGCTCACCGACGGCGACAATACGCAGAACCGCTGGTCGAACAGCCAGAGCCCCATCGATACGCGAACCGCGCTCGCGTGTACGAACGCGAAGGCGGCCGGATTCCGCATCTACACGATCCGGGTCATCAACGGGAACGCGACCCTACTCCGGAACTGCGCGACCGACCCGTCGATGTATTTCGACGTCCAGAGCGCGAGCGACCTCAACGCCGTCTTCAATGCGATCGGCGGGCAGCTCGCGAGCCTTCATCTTTCGCAGTAAGCCCCGCACGAAAGCGGACAAACAAAAAGCCCGGCAGTAATGCCGGGCTCTTCGTTTACGCAACCTACGCTTACGCGTACTTACATCTTGAAGGTCGTGGCCTTCGCGATCACGCCTTCGAACGGCTTGTAGGCGTCCTTGGCGACGTCGCTGTAGAGCTCGCCGAGCTTGGTCGCTTCCGCGACGAAAGCCTCATAGGCGCTCTTGAAATAGGTGGTCTGGATTTCGATCGCCTTGTCGAGCGACTTGGCACCGAGCAGCTTTTCGAAAGCGGCCGAACCGTCTTCGAACGACTTCTTGGAGTAGTCGGCGACTTCGGTGGCAATCGCCTGCGCGCCCTTCTGGAACGTCGCGAAGCTCTTCGCGGCCAGTTCGGCGTTGTCCTTGCTCAGCTTCTGAAACTCTTCGAATTTCTCGATCATGGTAGTCCCCTAATCGCGCCCCGTGAGGCGCATTCGTTTCCTAGACTTTCGGGGCGATGCATTTGCGCGCCGCTGACTGCCTATTTAGTGCACTGCACAATAGAGTCAAGAAAAATGTTGCGATGCAAAATCTCTGAAAAATCAAGAACATTCCCCTATTCCGCCTGTTTTGGGCGTCCTTTTTCGCACCGCAAACGGGGGTTTTACCCTTTCATAAGAGCCAGACCCTACTTTGGAAGGCTTCGGGCGCCCTTGTTAGAGGCGTCAGGTTGGGCAAAAGGCCGGATGAGCCCATCTCCGGCCGAAGGCACAGGACGGGCGTATGTGTGTTGCGTACTGGCGTACCCCGCAGGGGAAGCGGGCCGCCTTGGCAGTCGCCTCGCTATTGGCAGGCGCTTTACTCCTCGGCTCTACCGCTGACGCGGAAGCGCGAAAGAACCGGCGCTCGGCAGGCGCGTGGCAGGCCGGCTTCTCTGCAATCGTCATCGACGCGAAAAGCGGCAAGACCCTCGACGAGGAAAACCCGGACGCGCTGCGTCATCCCGCGTCCCTCACCAAGATCATGACGCTGTACCTTCTGTTCGAACGCATCGAACAGGGCAAGTTGCACCTTAAAACGCGGCTGAACGTTTCCGAGTTCGCCTCCGAGCGGCCGCCGTCGAAACTTGGATTGAAGGCGGGTACCACCATCGCCGTCGAAGACGCGATCAAGGCGCTGATCACGCGCTCCGCGAACGACGTCGCCACAGTCGTTGCAGAAAACATCGCCGACAGCGAAGACGAATTCGCCGCGCTGATGACCAGAAAGGCGCTGGCGCTCGGCATGAAGAGCACCGTGTTCAAGAATGCTTCCGGTCTGCCGCACCGCGATCAGGTTACCACCGCGCGCGACATGGCGACGCTCGGCCGCGCGATCCAGGACCGCTTTCCGTCGCTCTACCACTACTTCTCGACGCCGCACTTTCAGTGGCGCGGGCGCATGATCGCAAACCACAACCGGCTGCTCGGCCGCGTTGCCGGCGTGGACGGCATCAAGACCGGCTACACGAATGCGTCCGGCTTCAATCTCGTGACCAGCGTTCGTCACAAGAACCGTCATATCGTCGCCGTCGTACTCGGCGGCCGTACCGGTGCGCAGCGCGACCACTACATGCGCGAACTGATCACCGACAATCTCGACGACGCCACCGACGGCCGCCGCACCGCGCCGCTGATTGTGGAAGCGCCGGCACCGAAACAGCAGCGCATCGCGCAGAAGGCGCAAGCACCGAAAGAACCGGCGCAGGCGCATAAAAAGGAACAGCCCAAGCAGCGCGTTGCCAATGCGCCGCAGCCGAAAGCGCAGGCCAAGCAGCAGGCGATCGTCGTCGCAGGCTCCAACCAGCCGATCCGGCCGATCCCGGTGAAGACCATGCCGCTGAATGGCGAAGGCAAAATCAAGGAACAGGCCACCGAACAGCCGAACGCGTTCACCTTCTCCAATCTGCGCGCATCCGACATCGCCGCCGTCCCGATCGTCACAGACAACGCGCAGAAGCCGGTCGTGATCGCCGAACTTCCCAAAGAAACCCAGCCGCAACAGCCCCCGGCGACAGTGCAGGCAGCAGCCGCTCCGGTGAAAGCCGGAAGTGCGCTCGCCTTCAACGAGCCGAAGACTCACCCGCTTGCCGAAGCGCCGAAATTGCAGCCCGAAACGAAATCGCAGAACACGCCTTCGTCCCAGCCGCTCTCCGAAACGGAGGAACTGGAATTGGAGGCGCAGGCGATTGCAGCCGAGAAAAAGGCGAACGCATTGAACCCGGCGGCGGCACGCGCTCCGCAGGTCGCCTCCACGAACAGCATTCCGGTCTCGGCGATACCGCCTGCTTCCGGCGAGGATCAGGGCGACCCCCTGCCGCCTTCGGCGAAAATCGGCTGGTCCATCCAGATCGGCGCATTCCCGAATGCCAAAGCCGCCCGTGACCGGCTCCACGACGTTAAGGAATCCGCAACCGCCCTCCTCGCCAAGCTGACGCCCTACACCGAGAGGGTCTCTAAAGACTCCACTAATCTTTTTCGTGCACGGTTCGCGGGATTTCGGTCGGAATGGCATGCGCGGCGCGTATGCCAGACGTTGCAGAAAAGAGACGTAGACTGCCTCGTCGCGAAGAACTGAAACAACAAGAATAACCGGAACAAATCCGGCGGGAGACGTCACTCAAGCGAAGCGTAAGTGTTGCGTGGAGTTTAGTGATGGCGGCGAAGAAGAACTTCCTTGGCCTCGTTGACGCGGGCCGCGAGATACGTCGACCCCCCTTGGTCGGGGTGCAATTTCTTCATGAGCGAGCGGTGGGCTCGCCGGATGTCCGCATCGGTAGCGCCCGGTTCAAGCCCCAGGATCTGATGCGCCTCTTCTTCGGTCATCGGGCCATGGCGCGGCGGCTCTCGGCTCCCAAGACCCGGATCTTCATCGACGTCTTCACGCCAGCCGGGAATCCGGCGGTCGAGATAAGCTTCGAGTAGAGCCCGGCTCTCTTCGTCGAACGCCGCGCGCAGCGAAAGCAGCGCCGGCGGGTCGAGCGCATCCAGCGGCACGTTTTCGTATTTTCCCTTGAGCACGCGGCCGCGCATTTCGCCGCTGTCGTGATCTAGTTCCATTTCCAGGAATTGCGCGCGCACGCGCGACACCTGTCCGGTCGAGCGCTGCGTCCGCGCGGTCCAGCTTGCAGGCGCCCGCACCCAGCCGAGCAGGCCAGCAGCGAAGAAGGCAACCGGGATCGCCAGGAATATCTGGCCCCTCACCGCAAGAAATGCGGCTAGCGCGATCGAGACGATGCCGCTGATCGTCCGAACGAGCTTCGCGAGCTTCTTCGGATCGCTGCTTGAAACCATGCGGCCGACAAAGATGAGAACCATCAGCACCGCGAGGCCGATCAGGAGCGTCGGAATTCCCATCAGCGCAACTGCTCGATCAATTTGGTTGCGCCCCGGCCGCCACGCTTCGAAAGATCGCTGAGCGCCTTATGACCGCCCGCGGCATAGGCTGCGGCGGCGCGCAGCAATTCGCGAAGCTGCGAAGCGGCCCCCGCGTCGAACGGACACCACGCGCCTTTCGTGAGGCGCGCGATCTCGCGAAACGCATTCTCCGCGACCGGATCGCCGCCTTCCTGAAACATGAATGCCGGAACGCCGAGCAGCCCAAGCTCGCCCGCGATTGCGCAGAGGTGATCGACCGGCTCCTCCATCGCATCGCCTACATAAACCAGCGCGTCGATCTTCGCCGTCCTGCTTTCCGACCTGACATGCTCGAGCACGCGGCCGATCTGCGTATGTCCGCCCTGGCAGGAGATGCCCGCCATGATCTCGCCGAGGCGCGCGGGATCGCTGTTCCATTTCGACGCGCGGCATTCGCGAAGACCGCGGAAGTAAATCAGCTGGACGTCGAGCCCGCCGATCGCACCTGTCTCCTCGAACATCTCCGCCTGGAGCTTGCAGGCGAGATCCCAGGTCGGCTGACGGCTCATGGTGGCGTCGAGCGCGAACGCGAGCCTGCCGCGCCTGCCGTCGGTACGCGGACCCAGCGACTTGGCCTTGGCCAGAAACGCGTCGATCTCGCCCCGCGGAGTGGTCTCCTTCGGCAGGGTGGCGTCCGTATTGACTGGGCTTTTGTCTTTGGTGCCGGCCATACCCCATTAGATCGGGTGTTTTGGCAGCCGATGCAACTGGACATTTACATTGTGAAATCAAGCGATTGGCGCCGGATGCGGCGTTTTGCTATTTCTGCGGCACAGTTTCCCGGCGCCGGAGGCGCGAAAATGGCCAAAGCCGCCAAGAAGTCGCGACCCCGCATCGTCAAGACCGTCAAGGCGCTCCGCGAAGTGCTGGCGGACTGGCGAAAGCGGAAAGCGGATATCGCGCTCGTGCCGACCATGGGCGCGTTACATGCCGGCCACGTTTCGCTCGTGGCGCTTGCAAAAAAATCCGCGAAGAAGGTCGTGGTTTCCATCTTTGTGAACCCGACGCAGTTCGGGCCCAACGAAGACTTCTCCCGCTATCCGCGCACGATCGAAGCCGACCTCGACAAGCTCGCGGATGCGGGCGCCGATCTCGTCTTCATGCCCGATGCGAAGGAAATGTATCCGGATGGCTTCGCCACCATGCTGAAGCCCGCGGGGCCCGCCGCGGTGGGGCTCGACGACAAGTTTCGCCCCGGACACTTCGAGGGTGTTGCGACCGTCGTCGCCAAACTTTTCACGTCGGTGATGCCTGACATCGCGATCTTCGGCGACAAGGACTATCAGCAGCTACAGGTCATCAAGACGATGGCCCGCGATCTGCACCTGCCGGTGAGAGTGATCGGCGCTCCGATCGTGCGCGAAAAGGACGGACTCGCCCTCTCCTCGCGCAATGTCTACCTGTCTCCGCCGGAGCGGACCGCAGCACCGGTGTTGCATCAGGTATTGAAGGAGTCCGCGAAGGCGATTGCGGGCGGTGCCGATCCGGAAGCCGTGCTCAGCCGCGGCCGCGCAAAGATCATGTCCGCGGGCTTCAAGCTCGACTATCTGGAGGCGCGCGACGCGGCGACGCTCGCAAAACCCGACCCGCAGCGCAAAGCGAAGCTCCGCCTGCTTGTCGCGGCAAAGATCGGCAAAACGCGCCTGATCGACAATATCGCGGTTTAATCAGGTGTTCGGCGGCGATGCCGCGAAGAAACCGAGATAGATCGCGCCTAAGGCAATCACGGCAAGCGCGATCCCGATCGTGAGCACCCAGAACATGTGCCCGCGGTTCTCCGCCTGCCGCGCCTTCGTCGCAGGCAGCGCAACAGGATCTGGCATGTCGGCGACATTCTTATCGGGCTGTTCGTAGTCCGCGCTCGCGCGTTCTCGCATCTGCCGCTCCATGTTCAATCATGGAGACAACGCCGGGCGGGCCGTTGGGTTTCAGAGCAATCCCAACGCGTGGAGTTCGCGGCGCATTTCCTCGGACATTGCATCTGCACCCTTTGCGCCTTTCGCGAGATCGGCCGGCGCTTCGCTCCCCTTCAGATAACGCCAGCCCTGAAACGCGCTGCGCGGCTTCGGCAGGACCGGAAACAGCTTCGGCTCCATCACGATGCGGCAGCGCTTGATGCCTTCTTTGTCCGTAAACGGGCGCAGATCGATCAGCTTCTGCCGGCATGATAAGACGCCCTTAATGACCCAATAGAGCGCGACACCACCGAGTAACGCTTTCTTCCG
>CAZFPR010000123.1:5583-7871 GCA_964521045.1 uncultured Hyphomicrobiales bacterium | reverse complement strand
GGCGGCGATCCAGCTTGACTTCTGATACGAATAACGATATCGCTTTTGATCAACTAGAATGTCAACGAAATGTCGATCGTAAAATACAAGCGTTGATCGTGCGATGGTAAGTCGAAGCGCTGGCGACCCAAAAATATAGTACGCCATCCAATAGGCAACGCGGGCCAGGGAAACGACTGGCGAGCGTGGCTTGAGCGCGTGAGGCTCGCTGGTCGATTGGCCACCCCGGCGCATAAACCTGAGCAGGCTTGGCGCAAATCCCAGTTCCCTTGCGCGCGGGAATACGGAACTCAGTTTCGGTGGGAGTGCCTCGATGACGGTTGATTTTCCGGCGCCGTCTGGACCCAGGAAAGCCACGCTCACGCCATCGGGGTTGAGAACACGTTTGACGCGGCGGGCCATTGCCCGAATCTTGGTCGCTATAAATCGAACCGGATGTCGTCCGATCGCTTTTCGCCGCAGCTCCGCTGCGATGCTCGAAAGGTTTTCGCGCACGGGAGTCCAGTCCCCAGACTCCGCGCTCGCTACGATGAACTTCGCATTGGCGCCGCTCCAGAAGCGCAGGATCTGCTCTGCGCATTGCGCCTGGGAGCGCTGATAAAGGATGCTCAATCTCCGGCACCGGTCTTCACTCAGCGAGTGCTTGGCAACACAGCGCGCGAGATATGCGCCAAACTCGACATCTCTTGCGGGCACATAGACGTGCTCGGATCGGCGCGTTTGGAGCAGTTCCCGGCCACTATAAAGCGGGAGATCGTTGACGTCGTAGTTCCTGGTAAAGTCGATCGCGATGAAGGAGCGCGCTCCATCCTCGTCCCGGCCCGCAAGCACAAAATAGGCGTTCCGACAGCGGACCAGATCAGCGCCAATAGTTTTTCTGTTGCGATGAAACAGCGCCTGCAACGCGCGGTCCGACACGGTGGCGCTGATGATGCAATCCACGTCGGACGTAATCGGCGTCGAAAAATCCTCGTAGCCGTGCGGTACGCAGTATTCGATGCCGGCATCCTCAAGCATCTTGAAAACGCGCAGCAGAATACGTTCTTGTTCGCTCTTCTGAACAATCGGACGCGATATCCGCGTTTCGCGCGATCTGACGACATTCAACATTTCGGCGATCCTGGCGATGTTTGCGGTTGGCCCGGTGCTAGCGCGGCTTCTGTGGGAGCGTTCCTGGCAGCAAACATGAGGAATGCCATCCAGCGGCCGGCGCTACCGATCGCTTCCGCTACGAGCATGCCGTAGGCCGCGCCGAGCAGCCCCCAACCGGGCAGTAGAACCGCAATTAGCACAATGTGGAGCGCCGCGGTGAGAGCGGTTATGCTGGCAACCCTGCGTGCATGTCCTGCCGCTGCGAGAGCAAGGGACGCCGGTACGCCAACGGAGCCGGCAAGCGAAGCCAGCGCGAGCACCGTTAGTAATTCTCCATAGCCAGAATAGTAATCACCCTGAAACAACAGTTGCATGACGACGCCACCGAACGCGAACACGATCAGCGAGAAAGCTCCCATGATCGCCGCCAATAGCAATGCAGCCAGGCAGGCCTGTCGTCTAAGCGCCGCGACGCCTTCCTGTCGCAGCGTCAGCACAAATCTCGGCAGCAGCACGTTGAAGTAGCCAAACAATAGCGGATTCGCGAAGGCCACTATCGTCGTGCACGCGGTGTAAATTCCGGTCGCTATGGTCCCGGCGATAAAGAGGATCGTCCAAGGCGTCACATACCCCTGAATTTGCATGGCAAGTTGACTCGAGAGGAACCATTTTCCCATTTTCCAACTTCGCCGCAGCACAGGGTACAGTTGCGACAGGTTCAGTCCGAACTGATCGCGGATTAGATAGAACCAGCCGATACTGGCGACGCCGCACGTGATACCCATAACAGCGAATGTATTGGACGCCGACAATTGTCCCGACATGCCAAGAGTTGCGATCAGTATGAGCATGGGAACGGCCACGCACAGATCGATGACAAGAGCGTGCACAATAGCAAGATGTGCGAAAGCGTATCGCCTAGAGAATTCGCGCATCAGAATGAATGGAGTCGCGGCCGCGAGAACCAGGGCGGTTTCAATCATACCGTGGAATGTGTCGAAGGCCGATGCCAGGAGCGCTGCCATTGCAGTTGTAATCGCAGCCACCACGGACAGCATGACGGCAAGTATAAAAACGCTGAAGACATGTTCCGCAGACGCGCCGGATGGTTCATGCAACTGTACAGAATATGGCTTGGTGATCAGCGAGTCCTGTGTGCCAAGCAACAATGCGATGATGGAGAAGCCAATCGCATA
>CAZFPR010000123.1:3732-5573 GCA_964521045.1 uncultured Hyphomicrobiales bacterium | reverse complement strand
CGTGCGGTCCGGCCCAGCGCCCGAGCATGACCAGAACCAGCAAGCTCGTAGCCGACACGACCGCTTGGTCAGCCCAGCCCAGGACATGACTGCTCGTCAGCAGCCGCGCGATACGCGGTATCACGGGACTCGCGCGCATTTTCCTCTTTGCCATCGCTGGTGACATCAATTCAGCCCGCAACCCTGGCGGCCAAAGCCTTTGCGCTGCGCTTGACAGTCTTTTTCGCTTGATCGAACAGCGCTAAGAGAGAAAGTCGCTGCTCCGCGTACTGGGATGCGAGACTGAATATTAGATCGCCGACTTCAACTGTGCTTGACCACAGGCTATCGACGACATGAGCTCCGTTGGTGGCTCCATCAAGCCGAGACGCCCAGCGATCGTTCAAGAAGCTACGGAGCACGTCAACCTCTAGTAGCAGTCCGACCGAAAAGCTGCGATAGGTTTCATCGTATGCTCCCTTGACGGTAAAGCCGGTATCACCACTAAACACGGTCAATGCGACCGCGATCGGAACTCTATCCAGCGTCAGCACGTCGGCGCGGCAGATGGAAGCCTCGTGCTCTCCCGTAAAAGCATCGATCGCAAACTGGCGTGTCGCGGGATCACAGGCCAGCGCGGTGCCGCGCCTTCCCTTCCATCCACTTGATTCAATTCTGAGAAAATCCATTACGGCGCGGTCGAGGCCTTCGCCGGAACGATGGCTGTGATGTGCAACTGTTCCGAGTTCTTCCAGCCTGCGCCGATTGCGCGCGAGATCGCGGCGCCGCTTTGATGACAGGTGAATGTTCATGTGCTCATCGAAGCGAACTGCGGGCTCTACCACCGCGCGCCGGAAAGAATTCACGATCCGGCTCGGCCGGTTGTCACTCTTGAGGGCTTCGACTATAGCGCGGCAAGCCGGGCCGCCAATGTTTACTGTTGGTATGGCCCACTCACCCGCATTCACGGTGCGGAGCAGATCGATGAGCGCCGTGGCCGCCCAGAGCGGACAAGCGCGATCCAGAAGTGGTGTGCAACTGAAAGTATAGTCAGTCTGCCAGGCGCGAGCAGCGCCCACTCTTGGACGCTTGAACGGCATGAGCGCAACGAGCTTTTCTGCTTGCCACACGGTAGCGAAGCGAAGGCTCCCGTCGAGATCGATGTTTTTGATTAGCGCGGACGCATAACGCGGTTCGTAGTACACATTGCTTTCAACGGCTCTTGCGCAAAGACCTTCCCAGGCCGGAACGAGCCTCGACAATTCCTCGCGGCTCAGCACTTCCCCGCGCATCATTCGGTTTCGGTCTGGTACTTGGAGCATCCCCGTTTCCCACGTCATGCACGCCGTATTTCTTTGTGTCAGTTGTCCCTTATCGGCGGCAGCTCACGCATATAGCAGATAAGATTTACGAACTTGCTTCAGAGCGGTCGTGCTCACGGTAGCGCGGCACAGGCATCGTTAACCATACGCGTCTAAGGCAGGCTCCCCTTACCGCACGTTGGAATCCGTCGCCCATATGTTTCAAGGCTACGTCTGGTTAACGGAGATGAGCGTCGCAGTTCAGGATACGAGAAGTTTACTGCGAATGGAGTAAGGGCCTACCGATGATGCCTTCATGTGTTCCACTTGGCGGCATCGTTTGGTTCCACGAAAGCGGAACCAGCGACATAAATGGGGATACTTATGAGCGAGAAGAGACCGGAACGGGTTCTCGTCTTCGGCGACGACATGCGCATTTTTCTGGCCGTCGCGCGCTCGCTTGGCCGTGCTGGCATGGAGGTCCACGCTGTGCCTTTCAACTGGCACGCTCCGGCACTGAAATCGAAATACGTTCAAGCGGTGCATCAAGTGCCCCGCTTT
>CAZFPR010000123.1:0-3722 GCA_964521045.1 uncultured Hyphomicrobiales bacterium | reverse complement strand
ATAGGCCGGACGCGTGGCGAGACGCGGTACTGCAAATTCTCAAGAACGAATCCTTCAGCCTGGTTCTGCCGAATTGCGACGACAGGTCCATCCTCGCATTTGACCGGTATCGCGAGGAGTTCGCCGGATATCGTCTCGCTCTTCCAAACCGGGCGAGCATGCAGCATCTATTTGACAAGCAGAGCACACGCGAACTCTGCGCGCAGCTCGGGATAGATACAGTACCAGGCGCAAGGTTGGAGAATGACGACGATGCGCCGGCGCTGGTCGTGCGCTACGGTCTGCCGCTGGTCATCAAGCCCAGGCGCTCATACTGGCCGGACAAGTCCGACAGTTGGGGCAAGGTGTACATTGCGGAGCATAGAGACGAGCTGACTAAAATCCTTGCCAAGGTTGTGGATCGTCCGCGCTACTTGGTCGAAGGCTATTTTGAGGGTGTCGGCGTCGGCGTTTCGGTACTTGCGCTGAACGGGCATGTACAGCACGCATTTCAGCACAAGCGTTTGCGGGAGGGTTGGGGAGGGTCGAGCTCCTATCGCGAAAGCGAAGCGGTAGATCCGGCCCTTCGCGAGGCCTGCGCAAAAATATGCAGGCACACCGAATTCACTGGCGTCTGCATGTTTGAATTTCGCCGTAATGAATACAGCAAGGCCTGGGTACTGCTCGAGACCAACGCTCGGTTCTGGGGTTCGGTGCCGCTGCCGCTTTCGCTCGGCGTCGACTTTCCGCGTTATCTCTATGATTTGATGGTCAACAACCGCGTCCACACCCCGGTGCAGTATGCTATTGGCATAAGGAGCCGGAATTTCGTTCTCGACGGATTCAATCTTGTTAAAAGTCAGCGGCGAAGCGCCATTGGCGCCTGGCTCGGAGAACTCGCACGCTATCTGGCGCAACCAGTCGGATGGCTGACCGGACGCGAGCGATCGGACAGTCTTGTCGGCGACGATCTACGGCCGGCGGTTTCCGAATGGGTGACACTTCTGAAAAGTGTCGCCCAGAAGTTGACCCGAGGGCGCGCAGAGCCTGTGGCTCGCAGGCAAGGGGAGCGAGTGACGTGACAGTTCCTCAGGGTATTCAAGCAACCTTCGATGCGAGTCTGAAGCGTACCAGCTTCGAGCGGACGATATCGGCGTCGGCGAATGCCATGCCGAAGTTTCAAATTGTCGAAGATTTGACTTCGATCGAAGCCGAGTGGCGCAGCTTCGAAAGTCGCGCGAATTGCACGCCTTTCCAGACCTTTGATTGGCTGGTTAACTGGCAGCGCTGCATCGGTCTGCGCCAGGGTACTACGCCGGTGATCGTACTTGTGCACGCTCCTGGCGGCGAACTGCTGTTCATTCTACCACTCGCGATTGAGCAAGTGAAATACGGACGCTGCCTCACTTTTCTAGGCCGCGCGCTGTGCGACTATAACGCGCCGCTGCTGTCGCCGGACATCGCGCAGACTCTCACAGCCGCGCGCTTCGCCGAGCTCTGGAAAGCGATCCAAACTGACATCCAACGCGGCTATCCGCACCGTGTTGTCTGGTTCGACAAGATGCCACAGACGATCTGCGGCCAGCGGAATCCCATGTGCGATCTGAAAACCCAGCACAACGCATCCAGCGCACATTCGACGGACCTGCAGGCCGATTGGGAACAGTTCTATTCGCGGAAAAGATCGGCAGCGACGCGCCGAAACGACCGCAAGAAGCTCAAGAGGATTGGCGAGTTCGGAGTGGTGGAGTTTCGTACACCGTCAAACCCCGAGGAAACTCAGGGGCTACTATCGACTCTGATCGAACAGAAAAGCACGAAGTTCGCCAAGATGGGTGTTGCGAACATTTTCGCGAATCCAGGCTACACGGAATTTTTTGCCACGATAGCCACCAATGCGCGCAGTCTCGTCCATGTCAGCGCACTGCAGGTGGGAACGAATGCCGCCGCGACGAATCTCGGGCTGATGTATCGAGGCTGCTATTATCACGTCCTCGCCAGCTATGACGACGGACCAGTGGCCCGCTTTGGCGCCGGGGCCGCGCATTTGCACGAATTGATGCGTTACGCGATTGGGCACGGCTGCACGCGCTTTGACTTCACCATCGGAGACGAACCCTATAAGCGAGATTGGTCAGATGTTGAGCTTCATCTCTATGACCATGTGAGCGGTGTAGGAGTCTTTGGAAAGATCGTCGCGTCGCTGATATATACAGCTTTGAGATTCAAACGATGGATAAAAACGACGCCAGCAATCTGGCGGTTGGCGTTAAGAATAAGATCACTCACTTAGTCTGATTATGCTTCTTTAGCTCCGAGCATCTGGCTAGATGTTCTGAGATCGAATGCCCCAGACTAATCAGTCCTATCTGAGATATATTTTTGCAGTAGTCGCAATCATTTGTCGCAGATCAATAAGCTCGCAAAGTCTCTACCGTCTTTGCCGGGAAGAAAAACCTTCCCTCTACCCGTTCGGCAAGGCGCTACTTCGCCAGGGACAGAAGCTGTGCGCTGCTTGTTCTTCGTTACTATGCTGGGGACGTAGCGGCACGAGGGCCGCGTGCACCATTTCAGGCTTTAGACATTTTCAGGCAAAAAGCCTCAAAAATCGAAGCTAATCATCAATAGTTAGAAACAGAGCAATTCGCGTAGTCTGATTGGGAAGCCGCCGAAGGGCCCTTTATTAATTAAATGGCAAAAGGTTTTTCTCCGCTGCTGTGAAAGTGAGCCTCCTATTCAATTGCTAACGACGCCATAGAACAAACCAATTTATTTTGGTCTGCCCGATTAATGCTTTTTTGAAGCTATCGATTGACTATGCTGGCAGCTTTACCGGCACTTTGAGATAGTGCACCCCGTTTGATTCCGCAGGTGGAAATTTTCCGGCGCGGATGTTCACTTGGATCGATGGCAACAGGAGCAATGGCGCGGCCAGAGTCGCATCGCGCGCTTTGCGCATCTTGACAAAGTCGTTCTCGCCTACGCCCTCATGCACGTGAACATTGCGTGCCCTTGCCTCGCCGACCGTGGTTTCCCAAGCATAGTGGTCACGTCCGGGCGCCTTGTAGTCGTGGCACATAAATAACTTCGTCTCAGGCGGCAGTGCCAGAATGCGTTGGATCGAACGATATAGTGCGTTCGCATCACCACCAGGGAAGTCGGCGCGCGCAGTACCATAGTCAGGCATGAACATCGTGTCGCCTACAAACACTGCATCGCCAATCTTGTAGGATACGCAGGCCGGCGTGTGGCCAGGAGTGTAAATGACCTCGCCTTCGAGGCTTCCGATCGTAAAGCGTTCGCCATCCTTGAATAGGTGATCAAACTCCGACCCGTTACCCGAAATATCCGTCGCATTAAAGACAGGGCGGAAGATGCGCTGTACATCGCGAATGTGCTCGCCAATAGAGACCTTTGCTCCCGTTTTGAGCTTGATATAAGGCGCGCCGGATAGATGATCGGCGTGCGCGTGGGTTTCCAGCACCTGTACGATATTGACGCCGTTCTTTTCAGCTTCAGCCAGAATCTCGTCCGACGAAGCGAACGTCGCCTTTCCACTTCGGAAATCGTAGTCGAGTACGGGATCGATTACGGCACCCTGCATGGTTGCAGGGTCCCAGACCAAGTAACTCACCGTATTCGTTGCTTCGTCAAAAAATGCTTTGATTCCAAGTTGTTGCTTCGAATTTGACCTGACGTGGCTTTTTTGAACCAAGCGTTGTGAGAGAATGTCTTGGGAAAGG
>CAZFPR010000122.1:0-7953 GCA_964521045.1 uncultured Hyphomicrobiales bacterium | reverse complement strand
TGTTCTCCTCGCGGATGATGTCCATGCACAGTTCGACGCATTCATCGCAGATGAAGACGGTCGGGCCGGCAATCAGCTTGCGGACCTCGTGCTGGCTCTTGCCGCAAAAAGAGCAGTAAAGGGTGCTCTTGGACTCGCCGCCGGCCTTGCTCATTCCACTTCTCCGTTCCTTCGCCCCGAGCGCGTCCTGCCCTCAAGGCGTTGTCCCGGTGCCGACTTCGGCCCGGGGTAGTTCGAGAATCTCGCCCCACCCTGCATTGCAATAGCGAAGCACGCTACTGCCGGGATGATCAAGGTTCGCTTAACCTTAGCGGGCAGACCCTCCTCGATTCGTCTCATGACGATCTTACGACCCAAATCCTATCCAAGTGCTACCGGAACCCCGGACTCCCGGACCTTGTGGATGAAGCAAGGACGGTGCCGGAACGCCCGTCCCGCAGGACGAATTGCGACGATCCGCCGCCCGCGGGAGGCCGCTCTAGCACCGGAAAGTTCCCTTGCGGCCGGGTTTGAGGGCGCGTGACCGCGTCCGCGCATATGCGTTACGTTTGGCAACGTTCAAGGCATACGGAACGAAAGGCAGCCATGTCCGGAAACGAGACCCGCATCGTCAGACAGGGTGAGACCGGCAGCGGCGAAGCGCTGGACGATATTTCGACCCAGCTGATCCGCGACAAGTCGAACGCGGTGGTCGCGAAGCTGACCATCACCGAAGGCCCGGGCGCGGGAAACGCGGTCAGCATCTTTTCCGGCACCAACCAGATCGGCCGCGGCGACGACATGCGCGTCCAGATCAACTTCGGCGACGACACGATCTCCCGCCAGCAGCATGCGGTCATCACCTTCGACATGAAGAACCTCGAGGTCCGCATCTATGACGGCGGCAGGCCCGGCGGACTCTGGGTCAACGGCGAGCGGATCACCGCAGACACGCAGGTAAAGCTCGGCGACCTCATCAAACTCGGCGAAACCACGCTGCGGCTCGACCAGCCTTAAGCGTCAGGCCGCGTTCCGGAACGTGAACTTCACGCCGTTCAGCGAAACCATGTCGCCGTCGCGAAGGATCGCGCGTTCCTGCTCGACCCCGTTGACGGTGATCGGATTGGGTTCGCTGCGTGTCGCAGTCAGGTTGGTGATCTCGTAAACGCCATCGCCGGCCTGCTTGAGGCGCGCGTGCCCGCGCGACACGCGCACATCGTTCACGCGGATGCCGTCGTCCTTGTGCCTGCCGATCACCACGTCCGGGTTCGTCACCGCGACCTTGCCGATCGCATGCTCGAAATCGAGCGAAGCGCCCGCCACTTTCGCGCGCGCTCCGACGACTTCTCCCGCCTGTTCCGCTTTGGGCAGGTCCGGCACCACCGGTACGCTGACCTCGACCTTCTCCTCATCGCGCGTCTGCGTTGCGGCATCGCCGAAATGCCATTGCGCGAGTTTCGACAGCGGGGCGGTGATTGCGGTCGAAACCAGCGCCACGAGAATGAGCGCTGTGAACGTGCTCTGGCCGAACACGCCGCGCTCATAAAGCAATGTCATGACCACGATCTCCATCAGCCCCTTGCACTGCATCAACGTGCCGAGCGTAATCGAGAACGGCATCGATTGCCCCGAGAGATAGGACGGGATCGTCACGCCGAGAAACTTGCCGGAAAGGCACACGACCATCGCCACCGCGAACACGAACCACATCTCGCTGTTGCCGAACTCGAACTTGGTCTTGAGCCCGGTCGCGAGAAAGAAGAACGGCAGCAGAAGAAGGCTCACCGGCACGTCGAAGCGGTCCTGCGCCATGTGCCGGAGTTTCTCCGGCATCAGGAGCCCGAGCAGAAAGGCGCCGAACACCGCATGCAGGCCGGTCAGTTCCGTGATCGCGGAGCACAGAAACACCGCGATGATGACGGCGGACATGAGCAGGCGTTCGGGCGACTGCTGCGCGAGAAGCCGATCCAGCACCGGATTGATCGCGAAGCGGATGAGAAGAACGGCGATGACGCCGCCCCCGATCGCAAACAGAAACGCGATCAGCGTGGTCATGCTCACAAACGACTGGCTCGCGACACCGAGCGGCGCGAGCGGCAACAGCAGCGCGAGCGAAAGCCACAGGAGCCCATCATCGACGCCGCCGACTGCAAGCGCGACCGTGCCGATGGGCTTCGCATTGAATCCGAGTTCGCGCAGCACGATCACGAGTACCGGCAGCGCCGTCACCGCCATGCAGAGCCCGAAAGCGACGGCGTAAAGCAGATTGCCGCGCATGCCGACCACCGCACTGCCGGCAATCGCGCTGTAATATCCGGCGAGCGCAAAGGCCGCGATCCCGCCCAGAACCCAGGGCGTGACAACGCCGGTCACCCCGATCTTCAGGATCATCCCGGCGGCGTTGTTCAGGATGGAGCGGTCGGCTTCGCAGCCCGCGAGAAATACGAACAGGACGACTGCGACCTGCGCGAGCGTGCCGACGCCGAGTTTCACCGCGGGCGGGCCGAACAGATACTTGAAGGCCTCGGGCGCGAACGCGCCGAAGATGGATTCGCCGAGCACGATGCCGACGAATATCTGGATGATTGCGAGCGGAAACGCGCGGCGCAGCCCGAGATAGCGCCACAACACCAGCGGAACGCCGACCACGACAAGGATCTGCAACAGCAGAATGAACTTGGGGTCTTTGTAGTTGAGAAGTTCAGTCCACACGCCGCGCCGCCCCATGCACTGTCGTGATGCTATGCGGATAAAAAAACGCCGCCAATAGATGGCGGCGTTTGATCGTGTAAAAGTGTGCGTAAATCAGAAGCTTATGACGCCTTCGCGAGCGGCTCTTCGGTCGGGCGCTTGTCGATCACCTTGTCGACGAGGCCGAACTCAGCCGCCATATCGGCGGTCATGAACTTGTCGCGCTCCAGCGCATCCTCGATCACCTTGAGCGGCTGGCCGGTGTGCTTCACGTAGATTTCGTTGAGGCGCTTCTTCAGGTTCAGAATTTCCTGCGCGTGCAGCATGATGTCGGTCGCCTGCCCCTGGAAGCCGCCGGAAGGCTGGTGAACCATGATGCGCGCGTTCGGAAGCGCGAAGCGCTGTCCCTTGGCGCCGGCTGCAAGCAGGAGCGAACCCATCGAAGCGGCCTGACCGGTGCAGAGCGTCGAGACCGGCGGGCGGATGAACTGCATGGTGTCGTAGATCGCCATGCCCGACGTCACCACGCCGCCCGGCGAGTTGATGTACATCGAGATTTCTTTTTTCGGGTTTTCGGCTTCGAGGAACAAGAGCTGCGCCACCACGAGCGTGGACATGCCGTCCTCGATCGGGCCGGTGATGAAAATGATGCGCTCTTTCAGCAGCCGCGAGAAGATGTCGTAGGCGCGTTCGCCGCGGTTGGTCTGCTCGACCACCATCGGCACGAGGTTCATGTAGGTATCGATCGGATCGCGCATCGTCATCTCCTAGATATCTTCCACTCGAATCGGCTGGCCGGAATTTAGCGCGGGCCGGGATCGAGTGGGTTAATCCCGGACCCTACTTTTTCGCCTTCTTGTTCTTCCCGATCTTGGGCCGGGAAGTCGTCTCCTCGTCGTCGGCAAGCAAGTCGTCGCGGGAAACCTGCTTTTCCGTGACCTCGGCGAGTTCGAGGATGAAATCGACGACCTTGTCCTCGAAAATCGGCGCACGGATGCCCGACATCGCCTGCGGGTTCTTGCGGAAGTAGTCCCACACCTGCTGTTCCTGACCCGGGAACTGCCGGGCCTGTTCCACCACCGCGCGCGTCAGTTCGTCGTCGGAAACTTGGATATTGTTCTTCTCCCCGATTTCCGCAATGGCGAGGCCGAGACGGACGCGGCGGTCGGCGATGCGGCGGTATTCCGACTTCGCCTCGTCTTCCGTGGTGTCCTCGTCGGCCCAGGTGATCTTGCGGTTCTGAAGGTCGTTGTTGATCGCCTTCCAGACCGTATCGAATTCCTGCTCCACCAGCGACGGCGGCGCGTCGAACTTCAGCGCCTCGTCGAGCGCATCGAGCAGCGAACGCTTCGCTTTGAAACGCGAGACCTGCTTGAAGTCGCGCGAGATACGATCCCGCACCTGTTCTTTCAGCTTGGCGAAATCTTCCGCGCCCACCGACTTTGCGAACTCGTCGTTCAGCTCGGCCTTTTTCGGCTTCTCGACTTTCTTCACGTTGATCGCGAAGACGGCATCCTTCCCGGCGAGATGATCCGCGCCGTAGTCGGCCGGGAATTTCACCGTGATGTCTTTCTGGTCGCCCGCGGCGACACCGATCAGCTGTTCCTCGAAACCCGGAATGAAGGTGTTCGAGCCCAGCACGAGCGGCGCGTCTTCCGCCGAACCGCCGTCGAACGGCGTGCCGTCGACCGAACCCTTGAAGTCGATCGTGACCTGATCGCCGTCAGCGGCCTTGCCCTGCTTTTCCTCGAACTGCTGGTTCGCTTCCGCGATCTTTCCGATCGCCTGATCGACGTCGGCATCGGTCGTTTCCGTGACCGGGCGCGTAACCTTGAGCTTCTTGAAATCCGGAAATTCGATCTTCGGCAGAAGTTCCATCGCAACCTTGAACGCAAGATCGCTCTTGCCCTCGACGAGCTGCTTCACCGCAGCTTCGTCTTCGGCGGCGAGCGTGACCTTCGGCTCCATCGCAAGCTTGAACTTGCCGTCGTCGAGGATCTTCTGGTTCGAGTCGTTGACCGCCTGCTGGATCACTTCGCTCATCACGGACTTGCCGTAGACGCGCTTGAGGTGGCTCATCGGCACCTTGCCGGGGCGGAAGCCAGCGATGTTCACCCGGTCCTTGATCTCGTCGAGCTTCGCGTTGACGCGCTGGTCGAGATCGGCCGCGGGGACCACTACTTCATATTCGCGCTTCAGGCCCTCGGAGAGGGTTTCCTTCACTTGCATCTTCGTCAAAGCCTTCGTTTCTGATTTCCGTCAGCGAGCACAAACTGGTGCGGGTGGAGGGATTTGAACCCCCACGCCTTGCGGCGCTGGAACCTAAATCCAGTGCGTCTGCCAGTTCCGCCACACCCGCGGGGAAGTGCTCCGGGGCTGCCCGGCGCCGATTTGGCGAGGCGGGGTATAGCATGGCACTTTTGGGGTTCAACTCCGTTTCGATACCGCCCCCAAGTCCAAACCAATGCACAAGCAGCCAGCACTCGCGGCCGATTGCGTCGTATTCGACCCCGCGGGCCGTCTTCTCCTCATTCGCCGCAAGAAACAGCCGTTTCAGGGCCGATACGCCCTGCCCGGCGGCTTCGTGGACTATGGCGAGCGGATGGAGGAAGCGGCACTCCGCGAGCTTTGCGAGGAGACCGGGATCGTGGGCCGTATCGTCCGGCTCGTTGGTGTCTATTCGAGACCCGATCGCGACCCGCGCGGCCACTGCGTCTCCGCGGCCTACCTGATCGAGGCCGGCAGCTACGAAGCTGTGGCAGGAGACGATGCCGCCGAAGCGGAATTCGTCTCGAATTTCCGGGCCGAAAAACTCGCATTCGATCACGACGAGATCGTCTCAGACGCGCTGGCTCAAAGGGACGGGCCGAAGTCCGCGTAAAGCCGCGCAAGTACATTCCTGAGCACGGGTTCGATGTCTTCGGCGGTCATGCCGAAGCCCGCATGGTTCGCCGCCTCTCCATGCAGCCACACCGCGGCGCAAGCCGCTTCGAACGCCGGCATCCCTTGCGCGAGCAGACCGAGCGCGATCCCCGCGAGCACGTCGCCAGCACCGGCAGTTGCTAGCCAAGGCGGTGCATTGTTCGAGATCGCCGCGTGTCCGTCGGGCGAGGCAATCACAGTATCCGGGCCTTTGAGTACGAAGATTGCGCCGAGCCGTTTTGCGGCCGCGCGAACCCGCTCGACTTTGGATTCAACTGCAAGCACTTGCGCTGAGTCGCTGGCAAACAGCTTGGAGAACTCCCCATCATGCGGTGTAAGAATAGTGCTATTACTGTTATTTGTCAGTATTTTGACTAGCTTTTCTGAACTTCCACTAAAACTTGAAATAGCATCAGCATCGAGAACAAGCCGCCTTCCCGCCTTAGCCGCAGCTTCGACGGCAGCCCTTGTCGCCGCCCCGACGCCGTTGCCTGGCCCGAGCAGCACGGCATTCATCCGCTCGTCCGTGAGGAGCGTCCTGAGACCCGCAGCGCCCTGCGCTTCGCGGACCATCACCGCCTCGAGCGAAGCCGCAAGCACCGGTACCGCAGCTTTGGGAGCCGCCACCGTCACGAGACCCGCGCCGCTCCTGAGTGCCGCCCTCGCCGCCAGCCGCGCCGCCCCCGTCGCATGCGCCGGGCCGCTCACGACCACCGCATGACCGCGCTTGTATTTGTGTCCATCCAAGGCCGGCCATGGATAAGCGCCGGTCCATGCATCCGGCGCGTTCAGCCGGAGCTTGCCGCCGATCTCTCGAACGATGCGATCCGGAATCCCGATGTCGGCGACCGTGATCTTCCCGGAATGGATTCTTCCCGGCATCAAAAGATGAGCGGGTTTCATCCGGCAGAACGTAACAGTTTGGTTTGCACGAACGGCGGCACCCTTCGCCTGCCCGCTCACGCCGTCGATCCCGCTCGGGAGATCGACCGCCACGACCGGCGAGCCTGCCGCGTTGATCGCCTCGACTGCGCGCTTCGCCTCGCCGGAGAGATCGCGCGAAAGCCCCGCTCCGAACAGCGCGTCGATGATGAGATCGCAGCCCGTCAGATGCCGCGCGTCGAACGCTCCGATCTCGCCCTGCCAGCGCGATGCCGCGATCGCAGCGTCACCGCCAAGCCTCTCGCGCGAACCGAGCAGCGAGAGCCGCACATCGAAGCCCTGCTCGCGGAGTATCCGTGCAGCGACAAAGCCGTCGCCGCCGTTGTTTCCGGGTCCGCATGCCACCGCGATCCTGCGGCCATCGCGAACGGCACCCGCTGCAACGCGCGCAACTGCGGCGCCCGCCCGTTCCATCAGGTCGATGCCGGGCGTGCCGGCCGCTATCGTGAGCCGGTCGGCTTCCGACATCTCTTGCGGGGTCAGAACCTCATGCATGTGCAAGCCATATCACGAGCCCCCATAGCGTGATCGCGCTGGCGAAGCGCCGTCCTGTTGCCTAATCTCCGCGCTCTGCACACCGAACGGGCGCGAATTAAGCGCCTATTTCATGAGCATATTGCCTATTCAATAGGCTCGAATGATAGCCGGAGAAATCTTACCTCTCGCGAACTGCTGAATTTTCCTGCAAAATCAACGCGCCAGCTTATGCCGGAGGCTGGCACGGACCCTGCTAATGCGACCCCGGCTCGTATAGTAAATCGAGCCAGGCTCGAAAGTGCGCGCTTCACGCGCGACGAAGCCCCCGGGAGAGGAACGAAAGCCAATGAAGAAGGTCGAGGCCATCATCAAGCCGTTCAAGCTGGATGAGGTGAAGGAAGCGCTGCAAGAAGTCGGATTGCAGGGTATCACCGTCACCGAAGCCAAAGGTTTCGGCCGCCAGAAGGGCCATACCGAACTGTACCGGGGCGCGGAGTATGTCGTCGATTTTCTCCCCAAGGTGAAAATCGAAATCGTGCTCACCGATGCGATGGTCGAGAAGGCCATCGACGCCATCCGCAAGGCGGCGCAGACTGGCCGCATCGGGGACGGCAAGATTTTCGTGTCCAACATCGAGGAAGCGATCCGCATTCGAACCGGCGAGTCGGGCGACGACGCCGTCTGATTACTCGCGCTCAAACGCAAACAATTCCCGGGCCCGGGAATTCAGATAACGAGGGGAACTACCGCAATGTCTAGCGCCAAGGATGTCCTGAAACTGATCAAGGATCAGGACGTAAAGTATGTCGATTTCCGTTTCACCGATCCGCGCGGCAAGTGGCAGCACGTCACGTTCGACGTCGGCATGATCGAGGAAGAAACCTTTTCCGAAGGCATCATGTTCGACGGCTCGTCGATCGCCGGCTGGAAAGCGATCAATGA
>CAZFPR010000121.1:0-8000 GCA_964521045.1 uncultured Hyphomicrobiales bacterium | reverse complement strand
AAGAACCTCCCCGCCGATGCGGTTGTCGAGGCCGATGCCGCGCGCGACCTCCTGCACGTCGGCGCCGACCTTCTCGGCGAGGTCCGCCATCTCGTTAATGAAGGTGATCTTGGTCGCGAGGAACGCGTTGGCTGCGTATTTCGTCAGCTCCGCCGTGCGGCGGCCGGTGAAGAGGAGCGGCGCCTGATTGAGATTGAGCGGACGATAGATCGCTTTCATCACTTTGCGCGCGTCTTCGTCCTCGGTGCCGATCACGATGCGGTCGGGACGCTTGAAGTCCTCGATCGCAGCGCCCTCACGCAGGAATTCCGGATTGGAGACCACCGAAATTTTTACCTTCGGTTTTACTTCGGCGATCACTTTCTCGATCTCGTCGCCGGTGCCGACCGGCACGGTCGATTTCGTGACGACGACGAGGGGCTTTGCCGCCGCTTTCGCGATCTCTTTGGCCGCGGCCAGCACATAGGAAATGTCGGCATGCCCGTCGCCGCGCCGCGACGGCGTGCCGACCGCGATGAAAACGACTTCGGCGTTCGCGAGGCCTTCGGCGATCTCGGTCGTGAAAGAGAGGCGGCCTGCGTTCGCGTTGCGCGCGACGATCTCGTCGAGGCCCGGTTCGAAGATCGGGATCTTGCCGTCGCGCAGTGCCGCGACCTTGGCGGCATCGGTATCGACACAGCAGACGTTATGGCCGAAATCGGCGAAGCAGGCGCCCGAAACGAGGCCCACGTAACCCGCGCCGATCATCGTAATGTGCATCGAAACCTACCCGGCTATTGCGGAAGGCTTGTGCCACGGGGGCATCGTCCGCGGCAAGTTTGTGCTTGTAAGTGTCAGGCGGCCGCGGATTTCGCGGGCTGCTTGCGCTCCCAGGCGAGCGCGTGGCGGACGATGGTTTCGAGATCGTCGTATTTCGGCTGCCAGCCGAGCGTGCTCCGGATTTTTCCGGCACTTGCCACGATCGCGGCCGGATCGCCCGCGCGGGCAGGCGCGATTTCGACCGGGAAGTCGATGCCGGAAACTCGCTTCACGGTCTCGATCACTTCGAGCACCGAATAGCCCGTACCATAGCCGCAGTTGAGAATCTGGTTGCCGCCGCCATTCCTGAGATAGTTCAGCGCATCCATGTGCGCGCTCACGAGATCGCTCACATGAATGTAGTCGCGGATGCAGGTGCCGTCCGCGGTCGGATAATCCGTGCCGAAAACCTGCATGCTCTTGCGCTTCGCCGTAGCAGTTTCGCAGGCGACCTTGATGAGGTGCGTGGCGCGCGGCGTAGACTGCCCCGCACGGCCTTTCGGATCGGCGCCCGCGACGTTGAAGTAGCGGAGTGCCACGTATTTCAGTCCGTAGGCGTGCGCGCTGTCGCGCAGCATCCACTCGGACATCAGCTTCGATGCGCCGTAAGGCGAGACGGGGCTGGCCGGCGTTTCTTCACTCACCGGCTCCTGGCCGACATTGCCGTAGACGGCCGCGGTCGACGAAAATACGAAATGCGGAACATGCGCGCTCGTAACCGCGGCGAGCAGCGCGCGCGTTTTCACGGTGTTCGCGAGATAATAGTCCAGCGGATCGGCGACCGAATCCGGCACCACGATCTTGGCTGCGAAATGCACGACCGCGCGGATGCGGTACTCTGCGATCAGCCGCATGACGATCAGCGGATCGGAGACATCGCCCTGCACGAAACGGGCGCGCGGATCGACGTTATCGCGGATGCCGGTCGATAGATCGTCGAGCACGACGACGGTCTCGCCCGCATCGCAAAGCGCGAGGACCATATGGCTGCCGATGTAGCCGGCGCCGCCTGTGACCAGAATTGCCATTTCCCGTCCGCTTTGCCTCTTTTCTGCGACAGACGGATAACAGGCGCGGGTTGAAGGCCCGTGAAGCGATAGGGTTGATTTTCCGCGAATTCGGGAAGGTTTACAAAGGATTCACCATAAGGCTTGCGCTCGGGCCCGGGTTTTTTCAAAGAAGTGTCATGAACAATAGTGTCGGTAACAGCCGTCCGATCCTGATCGTGCCCTATTTCTGGATCGGCGATTTCGTGCGCTGCCACTCGGTGGTCCGCGTGCTCAACGAGCGCTTCCCGGGCCGGCCCATCGACATGCTGGCCTCGAAGCTGACCGCGCCGCTCGCGGCCTTCATGCCCGGCGTGCGCAAGGCCATTGCCTTCGATATTCCTAGGAAGAAAGCGGCGTTCGCCAAGAACTTCGCGCTTTCGAAACTGCTGCGCGAGGAGCGCTACGGCTCGGCGCTCATCATGTCGCGCAAATGGAAGGCGGCGTTCGCGCCGTGGCTCGCGGGCATTCCCGAGCGCACGGGGGTTCTGGGCGAAGCGCGCTTTCTGCTTCTGAACGACATCCGCTGGGACGAAAAGAACCACAAGCGCATGATCGACCAGTCCTGCGCGCTCGCGCTTCCGAAGGATGCGCCGCTGCCGAAGGAGTGGCCGCTGCCGCAGCTTGTCGTGAGCGATGCGCAGGCGGACGAATGGCGCGGGCGGATGAGTGTCACGAAGGGAACGCGTGCGGTCGCGCTCGCGCCGGGATCGGTGGGCGAAGCGAAACGCTGGCCGGTCGCCTATTACGCGGAGGCTGCGAAACAGATCGCGCAGAGCGGCGTCGAGGTCTGGGTGATCGGCGGGCCGGATGAAAAGCCTTTCGCGAAGGAAATTCTCGAACACGCGGGGAATGGCGTGCGCGATTTCACGGGCGGGAAACTCTCCGACGGCGTGATCGCGCTTTCGCAGGCAAGCGCGGTGGTCGCAAACGATTCAGGCCTGCTGCATGTCGCAGCCGCGCTCGGCGTTCCCGCAATCGGTATGTTCGGCCCGACCGATCCCGCAAAGTGGGCGCCGATCAATCCGGTTGCGGATATCGTTACGCACGAGCCGCTCCTGGATTGCCAGTTCTGCATGAAATACGTCTGCCCGCTCGAGCATCACAACTGCATGCGGGAGATTCCGGCCTCGCGCGTCGTGGAGTCGGTGAAGCGGGCGATGCAGATGCCGGGATTTGTGCCAGCTTAATCTCTCGTCGTCCCCGCGAAAGCGGGGACCCATAACCCCTGTCTTCGAGAATCTGAACTGTAGGGGTTATGGGTCCCGGCTCGCGGCGCTTCGCGCCTTGGCCGGGACGACGGTAAAGATCAGTCCTTCGCGGTGCGCTGATAGACATCCTCGAGGCGGACGATGTCGTCTTCGCCGAGATAATTTCCAGACTGCACCTCGATCATCTCGACCGGCGTCTTGCCGGGATTTTCGAGCCGGTGAACGGCGCCGAGCGGCACATAGACCGACTCGTTTTCTTTCAGCATCTTCTTCTCGTCGCCGATGGTGACAAGCGCCGTGCCGCGCACCACGACCCAGTGTTCGGCGCGATGCGCGTGCTTTTGCAGCGACAGCCGCCCGCCCGGATTCACGACAATGCGCTTCACCTGATAGCGCTCGCCGCGGTCGAGCGACTGGTAGTTGCCCCAGGGGCGATGCACCTTGGCGTGGGTATCGGCCTCTTCGCGCTTTTCGGCGCGAAGCTTTTCGACGAGTTTCTTCAGGTCTTCGGCGCGCGCGCGGTCGGCGACCAGCACGGCATCGTCGGTCACGACGACGACGAGGTTCTCCGCGCCGACCAGCGCCGTCAGCTTTCCGTCGGACGAGATATAGTTGTTTCTCGCATCAATGACCGCGACCGGCCCGCGGGTTGCGTTGCCCTGCCTGTCTCGTTTCGATAGCGACCACGCGGCGCTCCAGCCGCCGAAATCGGACCAGCCGTACTCCGCCGGGATCACGGCCGCACGCTTAGTCTTTTCCATCACCGCATAGTCGATCGACTTCTTCGTCGTGCGCTTGAAGGTACTCTCGTCGAGCAGCAGGAAGCCGAGGTCCGTCGCGGCCTTCTCGATTGCGTCCCTGGCCGCGGAAACGGTCGCGGTGTCGTGCTTCGCATATTCTTCGAGCAGCACGTCCGCGCGGAACATGAAGTTTCCGGAGTTCCAGAGATATTTCTTCTTCAGGTATTGCGCGGCGGTTTTCGCGTCGGGTTTTTCGACGAAAGCATCGAGCGTTTGCGCGGGCGCGGCGCCCGCAATCGCCTTGCCGGGGCGGATGTAGCCGTAACCTGTCGCGGGATGGTCGGGCTTGATGCCGAAGGTGACGATATTGCCCTTCTTCGCGGCGGCGCGCGCCTTGCGGCAGACTGCTACGAATTGCTTCGGCTTCGTGACTACATGATCGGCGGCAAGCACGAGCACGAGCGCATCTTTCGCGGTCTTCGCGATCCATTGTGCAGCGGCCGCAATCGCGGGGCCGGAATCGCGGCGCATCGGCTCGAGTATGATGTCGGCATCCATGCCAATCTCGGCAAGCTGTTCGCGAATGAGAAAGCGGTAGGCGTGGTTCGCGACGATGACCGGCTTGCCGAAGGTCTTCTTGTCGGAGACGCGAAGGAGCGTTTCCTGTAAGGTCGAACGCTCGCCGAGAAGCTTCAGAAACTGCTTCGGCAGGCTTTCGCGCGATGCGGGCCACAGCCGGGTGCCGGCGCCGCCGCTCAGGATTACTGGCCGGATCAGATCGGACATTTTTGCTTCAGCCGTTGACGACATTGCGGTCGTCGAATTGCAGGCGATAGAAGGCATGATAGCGGCCGCGGCGCGCAAGCAGTTCCTGGTGTGTGCCGGTTTCGACGATGCTGCCGTCGTCGACGACGCAGATCTTATCTGCCGACATTACGGTTTGCAGCCGGTGCGCAATCAGGAGCGTGGTACGCGACTTGCGCAGATCGTCGAGCGCGCGTTGCACTTCTTTTTCCGATTCTGCGTCGAGGGCCGCGGTCGGCTCGTCGAGCAGAAGGATCGGCGCGTTTTTCAGGAACGCACGGGCAATCGAGATGCGTGCGCGCTGGCCGCCGGAAAGCTGCGTGCCGTGTTCACCGACCTCCGTGTCGTAACCCCTTTCGAAGCCCATGATGAATTCGTGCGCGTGGGCGGCTTTCGCGGCGGCGATGAATTCCTCGTCGCTCGCGCCGGAGCGGCCGAGCCGGATGTTCTCGCGGATGGTGCCCGAGAACAGGAACAGGTCCTGGCTGACGTAAGCGATCTGGTCGCGCAGCGAGCGGCGCGAGCATGCCGCGATTTCCTGGCCGTCGATCAGGATCGTGCCCGAGGCCGGTTCGTAGAAGCGTTCGATCAGGTTCATGATCGTGGACTTTCCGCCGCCGGAACTGCCGACCAGCGCGGTCGTGCGCCCTGCGTCCGCGACGAAGGAGACGTCCTTCAGCACGGGCTCGCCCGCGCGGTATTCGAAAGAGACATTCCGGAATTCGATCTCGCCCTTCGAGACCTTGAGCGAGGGTAGCGTCGCGGGTTCGACTTCCGCGGGCTTCGAGTCGAGGACGTCGAACAGGAAGCGCGACATGGTGAGGGCGGTCGCCATATCGAGGTTCAGGCGGGCGAGGCGCTTCGCCGGTTCGTAGGCGAGCAGAAGTGCTGTGATCGCCGAGAAAAATTCGCCCGGCATCCTTGCGCCGTTCAACACGCTGTAACCCGCGTAGATCACGAACAACCCGACAGCCATGCCGCCGAGCGTTTCCATGAGCGGCCCGGTGCGGGCGCCGACGCGCGCCTGCTTGTTCAGGCTTTCTTCGAGATCGTGGATGCTGTCCGCCATGCGTTCGCGGACGCGATCCTCCAGATTGTAGGACTTCACGACGCGGATGCCCTGCACCGTTTCCTGCATGGTTTGCAGCACGCGGCCGGAGCCGACGAAATTGCGATGCACGATCTGGCGCGCGCGGCGGATCAGCTGCCGCACCACGACGACGACGATCGGCAGGATGACGAGGCAGAAGAACGCCATCACCGGCTCCTGCACCACCATGACGGTGATGAGGAACACGAGCGTGAGCACGTCGCGGCCGAGACTCGTGACCACGAGATCGAGCACGAGCCGCGCGCCGTTCGCGCCGTTGTTCATCCGGTTGAGGAAGTCGGTCGAATGCTGCTTCGAGAAGAAGGGGATGCCTTGCATCAGCGTGGTGTCGAACAGCCGCTTCTGATAGTCGGCGATGATCCGGTGGCCGACCTTGGCGAGCGTTACAGTCTGGAAGTATCCGGCGAGGCCCTTCATCATGTAGAGCCCGATCAGCGCGCCGCCGAGCGCCCAGACCGCCAGATGATTGCGGTCGACGAAGATCTTGTTGATGACGTCCTTCATCAGATAGGCGGTGAGGCCGGTCGATGCCGCCACCAGAAACATCATGAAGAGCGCCAGCGCATATTTTTTCGCGTGGCGGCGTCCATCGGACTTCACGAGCCGCGGAATGATTGCGCGTGCGTCCTCGCCGAGTATCCCGGACAGCCGGTATTTCAGCTTGTCGAAGAATCCGCCTTGCAGGTTTTCTTTCACTTGCTGCCCGCCGTAATGCGTTTCAATTCGGAGCGGAAGCTATCGGCGATGTCTTCTCGTGCAAGGCCGAAGGCGACGTTTGCAGCGAGAAAGCCGAGCTTGGAGCCGCAGTCGTAGGTCGTACCCTCGAAATTGAAGCCGTAGAACTTCTGCGTCTTCGCAAGCGCGACCATCGCGTCGGTGAGCTGGATTTCGCCGCCCGCGCCGCGCTCCTGTTTTTCGAGTACGTCGAAAATCTCCGGCTGGAGAATATAGCGGCCGGTGACGATGTTGTTCGAAGGTGCCGTGTCTTTCGCGGGCTTTTCCACCATCGACGTGACTTCGAAGGCAGGGCCTTTCCGCGCGCCCATGCCGACGACGCCGTATTGATGCGTCTGGTCGGGCGCGACTTCCTCGACCGCGATCAGGTTCGTTTTTTCGCCGGTCTCTTTGTGCGCGTCGATCATCTGCGCGAGGCAGCTTTTCTTCGCGAACACGAGCACGTCCGGCAGAAGCACCGCGAAAGGCTCGTTGCCGACGAGATCGCGGGCGCACCAGACCGCGTGCCCGAGACCGAGCGGCGACTGCTGGCGCGTGAAACTGGTTTCTCCCGCGCCGGGCTGCGCCGCGGCGAGAATCTCGAGTTCGGCTTTCTTGCCGCGCGCCGAGAGAGTCGCCTCGAGTTCATAGGCGCGGTCGAAGTGATCTTCGATCACGGCCTTGCCGCGCCCGGTGACGAAAATGAGGTGCTCGATGCCGGCCGCGCGCGCTTCGTCCACGACATGCTGGATCACCGGGCGGTCCACCACGGTGAGCATTTCTTTCGGCATGGCCTTGGTCGCTGGCAGAAAGCGGGTGCCTAGGCCAGCAACAGGAAACACGGCCTTGCGAATGCGCTGCATTTTCGGGCTTAAACCATCAAAATTCGCTGGATTCACCGCCTTTTGCCGCGTCCCGGCGGGAATGGCAAATCGCGGATCGAGCCAGCGTTAAACCGGCGGCCGGCCGATGCTCACGTAACGGAAGCCCTTGGCCGCCATCTCGGCGGGCACGTAGACATTGCGCAGATCGACGACGGACGGAGAAAGAAGCGAAGCCTTGAGCCGGTCGAGGTCGAGCGCGCGATAGACGTCCCATTCGGTGATCAGCACGAGGACGGAAGCGTCCTTTGCCGCCTCGTAGGGGCCGCTGCAAAACGCGACATCCGGCAGGAGTTTCGCCGCCGCTTCCATGCCCTCGGGATCGTGCGCCTGGATTTTCGCGCCGGCCTTCTGCAAGGCGGGCACGATTTCGAGCGACGGCGCATCGCGCATGTCGTCGGTGTTCGGCTTGAAGGTGAGGCCAAGCACCGCGACCGTCTTTCCCTTGAGCGAGCCGCCGGCTGCGGCAATCACGCGCTCCGCCATCGAGGCTTTGCGCTTGTTATTCACGTCCGCGACGGTCTCGACGATGCGCGACGGCGCGCCGAAGTCCTTCGCTGTCTTGATCAGCGCGAGCGTATCCTTCGGAAAGCACGAGCCGCCATAGCCGGGACCGGCGTGAAGAAACTTCCCGCCGATGCGGTTGTCGAGGCCGATGCCGCGCGCGATCTCCTGCACGTTGGCGCCGACCTTCT
>CAZFPR010000120.1:0-8091 GCA_964521045.1 uncultured Hyphomicrobiales bacterium | reverse complement strand
TACATGGCCTTGTTGAGTGCGTTCTTCTTCTCGGCGCGGTTCAGCGTCATGGTAAGCACGCCGGCTTCGAGCGTGGTGCGGACGAGATCGGTCATTTCTGCCTCCGGAATTTGGCTCACGAGACTATAGCGGGGGACGTGCAAAAGATGCAGGGGAGGAAGGTATTGGTTGCGCTACGGCACCTTTGCCTTTTGGAACCGCCATGCTAACGACCCTCGCCAACCCGATGCTTATGGCGATTCCAGCCCGCGTGGCGGCACGTCATCTTTCCGGCAGAAGTCCGGTGAACAGGAGTTGGCGATGAACCGTCTTACCGGCGGCCTCGCGCAGGAAGCGCTCACTTTCGACGATGTGCTCCTGAAGCCCGGCCTTTCCGACGTGCTGCCGTCCGAGGTGGATGTCCGCACGCGCCTTACCCGATCCGTTTCCCTGAACATCCCGATCCTGTCCGCGGCCATGGACACGATCACCGAGGCGCGGCTCGCGATCGCGATGGCGCAGGCGGGCGGCATCGGCGTGCTCCACCGCAACATGACGCCCGACCAGCAGGCGGAAAACGTGCGCAGGGTGAAGAAGTTCGAAAGCGGCATGGTGGTCAACCCGCTCACCATCCACCCCGAGGCGACGCTCGCAGAGGCGCTCGAGCTCATGCGCGCGCATTCGATCTCCGGCGTGCCGGTCACCGAGAAGGGCAGCGGCAAGCTTTCCGGCATCCTCACGCACCGCGACGTGCGTTTCGCGACCAACCATAACCAGCGCGTCTCCGAACTCATGACCAAGGACCGCCTCGTCACCGTGCGCGAGGGCGTCTCGCAGGACGAGGCGAAGAAGCTCCTGCATCAGTTCCGGATCGAGAAGCTCCTGGTCGTCGACGAAAGCTATCGCTGCGTCGGCCTGATTACCGTCAAAGACATCGAGAAGGCGGTCGCCAATCCGAACGCCTGCAAGGACGAGCAGGGGCGGCTGCGCGTCGCCGCCGCGACCACGGTCGGCGACGAAGGCTTCATGCGCACCGAACGGCTCGTGGAAGCGGGCGTCGATGTCGTGGTGGTCGATACCGCGCACGGGCACACCAAGCGCGTGCTCGACGCGGTCTCGCGCATCAAGCGGCTCTCGAACGCGGTGCAGGTCGTTGCCGGCAACGTCGCGACCAAGGAAGGCACCAAGGCGCTGATCGACGCGGGCGCGGATGCGATCAAGGTCGGCATCGGCCCGGGCTCGATCTGCACGACCCGCGTGGTCGCGGGTGTGGGCGTGCCGCAACTGACTGCGATCCTCGACGCCGCCGAAGAAGCGAAGAAATCCGATGTGCCGGTGATCGCCGACGGCGGCGTGAAGTTCTCCGGCGATCTCGCGAAGGCACTCGCGGCGGGCGCGGAATGCGCGATGATCGGCAATCTTCTCGCGGGCACCGACGAGAGCCCCGGCGAGGTGTTTCTCTATCAGGGCCGCTCCTACAAGTCGTATCGCGGCATGGGCTCGGTCGGCGCGATGGCGCGCGGCTCGGCCGACCGCTACTTCCAGCAGGACATCAAGGACTCACTCAAGCTCGTGCCGGAAGGCATCGAAGGGCAGGTGCCTTACAAGGGACCGCTCTCGACCGTCCTGCATCAGCTGGTCGGGGGCTTGCGCGCCTCGATGGGGTATGTCGGCGGCAAGACGCTGAAAGATTTCCGCGAGAAGGCGCAATTCGTGCGCATCTCCGGCGCGGGCCTGCGCGAAAGCCATGTGCACGACGTGACGATCACGCGCGAGAGCCCGAATTATCCGGGCAGGATCTGAAGAAGATGATGGTTCGTATTTCTGTTGCGTTGCTTGCGCTGCTCTTTCCGTTCGTGGCGGCTCTCGCGCAGCCCAAGAAGGAACAATGCGTCACGCAGAACAACCAGTTCGCGGAGACGCAGTTCTGCGTGGATTCGGTGCTCGACCCGGAGGGCGAGAGCAAATTCGGGCCGGAAGCTTTCCTCGATCCGGACAGCGGCAAGGCCTGGTGCGAGGGGCTGGTCGGCTACGGCATCGGCGAGACGGTGACGATCCGCTTCAAGCCCGCGGTGCGCGTGCAGGAGTTCACGTTCCTGAACGGCAACCCGAAAAGCGAAGTGACTTACAAGAATTCCAGCCGGGTGAAGCAGCTTCGCATCCAGACTTCGGACGGCATCGGCATCCTCGTGACGGTGCCGGATACGAAAGAGGCGCACACGATCAAGCTGCCGCGGCCGGTGAAGCCGCAATGGGTCCGCTTCTCGATCGCCGAAGTCTATCCGGGCGAACGCGGCGGCGACACCTGCATCGCCGGAATCATTCCAAACCTCGAACAAGCGAACCAGTGAACATCATGACGCCTCTTTTCGCGCTCGCCCCGCTGCTTGCGATGGCGGCGATCACGTTCGTTCTCATGTTCGGCATGGTGATCACGCGCCGCCGCGCGGTGATGGACAAGAAGACCGATCCGAAGGACCTGCTCCTGCGCGGCGGGAAAAATCCGTGGCCGCCGCAGGCCGCGCAGTTCTCGGACGCCTACCAGAATTCGCTCGAGCTTCCGATCCTGTTCTACGCGGTGTTTATCCTCGCGATCGTCATGCGCCAGACCGACATGGTCTTTCTCGCGCTGGCATGGCTGTTCGTGCTCTGCCGCGCGGCGCAGGCTTATGTTCATACGACATCCAACACGCGCAAGTATCGTAGCTATGCCTTCCGTGGCGGCGCGCTCGTGCTGCTCGCGATGTGGATTCTCTTTGCCGTCCGGCTCTGATCCTTTGAGGTATTGCCCATGACCGTCCCGACGATCCTGCTTCCCGTCTTCGTGCTGATCGCGCTCAACCTTGTGGTTGCGGTGCTGCTGTTCGTCGAGCGCAACCGCGTGCTCTATTCGGGCAAGCTGAAGATCCGCGACATCGCGCTCACGAAAGAAGCGTGGCCCGACCGCGCCAAGCAGCTCGGCAACGCGTTCCAGAACCAGTTTGAATATCCGGTCCTGTTCTACGTTCTCGTCGCCTTCGCGCTGATCACGCGCAAGGCGGACCTGATCTTCGTCGTGCTGTCGTGGGTATTCGTGGTCTCGCGCATTCTGCACGCCTATATCCACATCACGTCGAACCGCGTGCCGCGCCGCTTCTTCGCGTTCATTTTCGGCGTGCTCGTCCTGACCGTCATGTGGATTTATTTCGCGATCCAGATCCTGACCGGCATCTGATTGATGGACGAATTCAGGCTCTGGAGGGATCACCCGCTTCATATCCTGTTCGTCATGGCGACGGAGCAGGAGTATGGCCCGGCACTCCAGAGACGGATTCAGCCGCTGATTACCGGCGTCGGCCCGGTCGAGGCTGCGAGCGTCACCAGCCATGCACTCGCCGGGCTCGAGCGCGAACACGATCTGCCGCAGCTTGTGGCCTCGCTGGGCTCGGCGGGTTCGCGCAAGCTCGAGCACGCGGAAATCTACCAGCTCTCGAGCATCTGTTACCGCGACATGGATTGCTCTCCGCTCGGGTTCGACCGCGGCGTGGTGCCGTTTCTCGGCGAGCCCGCGGTGATCGAGATCAGGGAGCAAATTCCCGGCCTCGCCTCCGCATCGATCGCGACCGGCGCGAGCATCGTTTCCGGCGCGATGTACGACACCATCGAAGCCGACATGGTCGATATGGAAAGCTATGCGGTCTATCGCGCGGCCAATCGCTTCGGCGTGCCGATGATCGGGCTTCGCGGCATCACCGACGGGAAGACTGAGCTTTCGCAATACGAGGATTGGGCGAGCTATCTGGGAATCGTCGACCGCAGGCTCGCGATCGAACTCGACAAGTTTTTCGTGGCTGTCAAAGACGGCACATTCTCTCTATAAGCCCGGTCATCATGACCCCCGCCGCGCGGCTCTCGGCCGCCATCGAAGTATTGACCGAAATCGAAGGAAAGCGCCGTCCTGCGCCGGATGCGCTTCGCGAGTGGGGACAGATGCACCGCTTCGCGGGCTCCGGCGACCGCGGCGCGATCGGATCGCTCGTGTTCGATGCGCTTCGCCGCCGCGCATCTTCCGCCTGGCTCATGGGTGCGGAAACGCCGCGCGCGGTGATGCTCGGCGCGCTCCGGCTCGCGCGCAACATGGGCGCCGAGGACATTTCCAAACTCGCGGACGGCTCGCGCTTTGCGCCCGAGCCGCTGACCGACGACGAGAAGAAGCGTCTCGAAAGCGGATCGCTTGCCAAAGCGCCGCCGCATGTCGCGGGCGACTACCCGGAATGGCTGGACCCGCATTTCGCGGAAAGCTTCGGCGATGAGCGCTGGCAGGAGGGCATGGCGCTGGCGAACCGCGCGCCGCTCGATCTGCGCGTGAATACGCTGAAGAACAATCGCAATGAAGTTGCGAAAGAACTTTCGCACCTGAACGCAGCGCCCACGCGCTGGTCGCCGCAGGGTTTGCGCATCGAACTCGGCGCCGACGGCAGGCAGCCGCCGGCGACTTCCGAGCCTTCGTTCCTCAAAGGCGATTTCGAAGTGCAGGACGAAGGCTCGCAGCTTGCGGCATTGTTCGCGGGCGCGGAGCCCGGACAACAGGTGCTCGATCTCTGCGCGGGGGCTGGCGGCAAGACGCTGGCGCTCGCCGCGCACATGGAGAACAAGGGGCAGCTATTCGCCTACGACTCCGACCTTCGCCGCCTGAAGCCGATCCATGAACGGATCGCGCGGGCGGGCGCGCATAACGTGCAGGTCGTGTCGCCCAAAGGAAAGCAGGATGTGCTTTCCGATCTCGCGGGAAAAATGGACCTCGTGCTCCTGGATGCGCCGTGCACCGGCACCGGTGTGTGGCGGCGGCATCCGGATTCGAAGTGGCGCATCCGGCCCGGCGCGCTGGAAATCCGGCAGCGCGAGCAATCGGCGTTGCTCGACGATGCTGAGCGGTTCGTGAAGCCCGGAGGCAGGCTCGTCTACATCACCTGTTCGATGATCGACGCGGAGAACGGCGCGCAGATCCGGGCGTTCCGCGAACGCAACGCTTCGTTCGAGATCGTTTCGCCTGACGATGCCGTGAAGTCGCTCGGCGAGAATGCGCTGGTGTTTTCGCGCGCAGCCAAGCTCTCCGCCGAAGGCATCCAGATGACGCCGCGGCGGACGGGGACGGACGGGTTCTTCGTTTCGGTTCTCAGGAAAAACTAACTTCCCTCATGGCCGGGCTTGATCCGGCCATCCAGGGTAGCGAGCACGTCGGTTGTTGTTCTGGATGCGCGGGTCAAGCCCGCGCATGAGGGGATTGGGCGGTAGCGTTCGCGACGATACCAGCCGGCATCCACTCCGCGATCGACTTCAGATCCGTCTCGCATTGCCAGCGGCCCGGACGGCACATTTCCATCGTGCCGCGGTCGAGGATCGTCTGTAGTTCCGCGCGCGGGATCATGCGGAAGTTCATCTCGTTGATGGTCGGCGTCGGGTCCTTGCCGTCGTTCAGCAAAAATCCCCACTTCGCGAGATGCCAGTTGAACAGCGTGAAACCCATCTTCGAGGTGTTGCTCTCGCGCGAGAACTGCGACTCGGTGAAGAAGACGCCGTTGACGGCGACACCGTAGCCGCCGCCGACGAGCGCGCCGTCCTTGTTCCAGACTTCGAACGAATGTGCGTGTCCGGCGTCGAACATATCCGCGAAGGCGTGCATGATCCGCGGGCGAAGCCAGGTGAGATGAAAGCGCCCCGGGCGGCGCTCGGCGCAGGCCTTCATCACGCCTTCGAAATCGGTATCGAAGGTGACGCGATATTCGTTCTGCCGCATCTGGCGGCGAAGGCGTTTCGCGATGTGCAGTTCGTTGAAGAACAGTACGCAGCGTTCATCCGTCGACAGCCATTTGAACGGCCCGACATGGCCCCACGGATAAAGCGTGCGGCTGTAGGCTTCGAGCAAGGTTTCGGCGGAAAGATCGCGCGCGATTCCGGCAATGCCGCCTTTGCCTGCCATGCGCGGGTCTGGCAATTCGCCGCCGCTACGAAATGCGTCGCGCAGCCAGACGCGGGCGAAGCCCGGCAGGTTGCCGATGCGCTTGGGCATGAGCGGCCAGGCGAGCCCGAGCGCGATGCGCTCCAGTTTGTCGCGCGGGGTTTCAACGAACAGCGCCTCGCGGCGGGCGCGGGCGTCCGGGATCGGCGGGACGATGGAGGGCGAATTCATGCCCGGTTTATAGCCGGTGAGCGCCTAACGTGGGGTTACGGGCAAGCCGGATGGTTCAGGCGTGCCGTCAGGTTGCAGAGCCGGGCGAGGCTTCGTAAATATCTGCCATAGGGAGCTTCCCGATGGGTAAAGCCAAGGCACCTACTTTGTCGGATAGAGAGATCGCCCGGCTTCGGCAGGAAGCGGAGCGTCTTGGGCTGCGGGTCTATGCCTATGCTCCCAATACGGATCGTCCGGCAAAGGGCAGGGGCAATCTGGCTCGTACGATTCGCGCGCGCCAGACCACGGCGCTTCATTCGAGCGTCGAACTGATCCGCGAAGAACGCAGCGGTTCATGAAGTTTCTGGTCCTCGACGCGAGTGTCGTGGTCAAATGGTATGTCAACGAAGAGCAGTCCGACCGCGCGCAGCGGTTGCTCGATTCGGAATATCTGTTCCTGGCTCCCGATCTGATCTACGCTGAAGTCGGCAGCGCGCTTACGCGGCAGCACCGGCTGCATGCACAGATTACGGCTGACGATCTTCGTTTGGCGCTCCGAGACCTGGTTGCCATGGGGATTGAAGTTGTTTCCGCAGGGGTACTGCTGGAACGGGCCTCCGAAATATCGATCGCACTCGGCCATCCCATGCAGGATTGCTTCTATCTTGCGCTGGCCGAACGCTGGGACACCATTCTGGTGACCGCGGACACGCAGTTCGCTGAGAAAGTCAAAAATTCCCCGTGGGCAGCCCGCATCACATCTCTGGCGCAGATTGACGAGATCGTTTAGGTCCTCGTCATGAGCAGCCAAGCCCGCGCGGAACCAAAGCCCGCCGCTTCCACCCCCGACCACGACAAAATCCTGATCGTCGATTTCGGCTCGCAGGTGACGCAGCTGATCGCGCGGCGCGTGCGCGAGATGGGCGTCTATTCCGAGATCGTGCCGTTCCAGTCGGCGGAAGCCGCGTTCAAGAAAATGAACCCGAAGGCGGTGATCCTCTCCGGCGGGCCGGAGTCGGTGCACGAGGAAGGCTCGCCGCGCGCGCCGCAGGCGATCTTCGACAGCGGCCTTCCCGTGCTCGGCATCTGCTACGGCCAGATGACGATGGCGGCGCAACTCGGCGGCAAGGTCGAAGGCGGGCATCACCGCGAATTCGGCCGCGCCGATGTCGAGGTGAAGGCCGCGAGCCATCTTTTCGAGAGCGACTGGAAGGTCGGCGAAAAGCATCAGGTCTGGATGAGCCACGGCGACCGCATTACGCAGATGCCGCCGGGATTTCAGGTCGCGGGCGTGTCGCCGAATGCGCCGTTCGCGATCATTCAGGACGAGAAGCGGAAATATTACGGCCTGATGTTTCACCCCGAGGTCGTGCACACGCCGGACGGGGCGAAGCTGATCCGCAATTTCGTCCACAAGATCGCGGGCGCGAAGGCCGACTGGTCGATGCGCGCCTTCCGCGAGGAGGCGATCGAACGCATCCGCGCGCAGGTCGGCAAGGGGCGGGTGATCTGCGGCCTCTCCGGCGGGGTGGACAGTTCTGTCGCGGCGCTGCTCATTCACGAAGCGATCGGCGAGCAGCTGACCTGCGTATTCGTCGATCATGGTCTGCTTCGCCTGAACGAAGCGAAGACCGTGGTCGATCTGTTCCGCAACCACTACAACATTCCGCTCGTTCACGCCGACGCGAGCCAGACATTTTTGCGGGAGCTTTCGGGCGTCACCGACCCGGAGCAGAAGCGCAAGATCATCGGCAAGCTGTTTATCGATGTGTTCGAAGCGGAAGCGAAGAAGATCGGCGGCGCGGAGTTTCTCGCGCAAGGTACTTTGTATCCCGACGTGATCGAGAGCGTGTCGTTTACCGGCGGGCCTTCGGTCACGATCAAGTCGCACCACAATGTCGGCGGGCTTCCCGAACGCATGAACATGAAGCTGGTCGAGCCGCTGCGCGAGCTGTTCAAGGACG
>CAZFPR010000119.1:1461-8239 GCA_964521045.1 uncultured Hyphomicrobiales bacterium | reverse complement strand
AGTCCCTCTGAAAAGGGACGTTGCAACGCCCGGTGAGCCAGTTAACGGGCGCGCGAAGTGTAAGTGGCTAGGCAGCTCGTTTCAATCGGCTGCGGCCGATGATTTCGCGTAAGCGTTTCTCCCACCCGATTACCGCCTCACGCATTTCGTCGATGTAAAGGTGGCGATTGTAAACGGCGGCGACGGCGGTGATAACGCCCGCTGTCTGAAGGCTTCCTAGCTTGTGATTGAGGAGCCTTTCGATGATGTGCGGAGGCGTACCGAGTTCGGCGAGCTTTGTTGCAAACGTCCTGCGTAGGTCAAGGATCATCCAGTCATCAATCTTGCAGGTATTTTTTAGCAACCACTTAGCTTTGCCGGAGCCGTTCCAAGGAGACTGATCATCTCGACCGGGGAATAGTAGGTCGGTGCTATTTAGCCGGGGTACATTAGTGAGGATCGCTGCGCTTAATGGGCCAAACGGAAACGTATGCTCGATCCCATTCTTCGTGTCCGGAAGCGTGATAGTTCTGTTTTTTTGATTGATGAACGGCCAGCGGAGCGAGGCGATCTCGCTCCAGCGCTGTCCAGTGAGCAACAGCAACAGCAACATATCTCCGAATGGATAGCCGATCCGTTCTGCGCTCTGCCAAACCGTTCTGATTTCGCTATCGGTCAAAACTCGCTTGCGGGGAATATATCTCGACGGCGGCTTTAGCCCCTCGGTCGGCGAGTGCGGAATGTACCTAGGAACGCACCAACGGAAGAAAATTCGTGCGTAGCTGAAGGTATGCAACGCCTCGCTCGGCGTCTCGATCAAGCCGTCCGTGATCTCTGAAATGTCTCCCGGTACAATCGCGGATAGGATTTTCTTACCTAGCTTCGGCTTCAGGTGCTTGTTCAATCCGTACTTCAGACGGAGTTGCGTTCTCGGCTTCAGACGTGAGACATGAATTTCGTAGAATTTCTCCAAAGCTTCCGAAAACTTGATTGGCCTTGCGGCGCCTGAAGTTTTATCTGACTTTAGCGCTAGCGCCTTCCTGCGCGCTTCAGCAAGTGACAAATCAGGGTAATTGCCGATCTTGATACGGCGGTTGTTCAGCTTCGCAATAAAAGTCTTGCGCTCTTTCCCGACGCGCACCCCAAAGGCGGGTGTCTTCTCATCCCAATAGTCAATCTGCGCACCGCTTCTCTTCAGCGTGCGTATCGACAAATCGGTGAGCAGAATCGTTGGCATGATTTAGGTACTTTTTAGGTACCAAAACAGCGCGCTTAGGGGTGTGTTTTGGTGAGACCGAATGTGAGTCTCACCCAAAGCAAAGTCAATAACGACAAGGATTTCCGGTCGCTATGCGAATCTATGTGCAATCAAATTTTTGAATTGGGAAGCTGTCGTTCTACCACTGAACTACGCCCGCGTTGCGTGGAACCATAGCAAGCCCTTGGGCTGCCGCAAACGGCGGGCGTACGGGCCATGGGATTTTCTAAACCAGCGACTGCGTTGGCTTTTTGTCTTGCATGATTGAGGGGCGGAAAGGCAGACGCAGGGATTGCCGCGACCCCCTGCACGCTTTTCTGCTCGCCAACAACTCAACTGCCCGAAGCGTAGGAAGTCAGCCGCGGCTACGGCCTCCGCGGTTCTCTTTGATTTTTGGCGCTATACTGCGAGCTTATAGCATAAATAACAGAGTGCTATTGACGGCTGCAAAGATGCTCGCTTTGATTTCCGCGTTGACTTCGCCGAAATGTACGGCATCCGTCTGCACTTATCAGTCTCAAGTACTGCAAGATAGTTTTTGTATTGGGTCTTTCCGCCAAGTCGTATTGGGGGCGCAAAATAGATGCGAACACGTATTTCGAAGAACTATTCTCGAATAAGCGTTCTTCTCCTCTCCTTCTGTATTTTTCTTTTCGCTTACGGTCTCGCGGGTGCGCAGTCGCAAAACTGGCGTTGGTGCACCCAGCAAGAACGCGTTTCTCTGGATGCTCAGATAGGGGCTTGTACGGCCATTATTCAGTCTGGCCAGGAAACAAGAACGAATACTGCGGTCGCATTTACGAACAGAGGAATAGCGTATGCCGGGAAGGGCCAATTTGATCAGGCGATTGCCGACTACAACGAGGCGATCAAGTTTGACGCGCGTTTCTCGCCAGCATTCAACTTCCGGGGGCGCGCTTATGAGCAGAAGTACAATTCTGCCCAGGCGATTGCCGACTACACGACGGCAATTCGGCTTGACCCCAAGAATCACGCCGCGATGGCAAACAGAGGGTATGCGCTGGCAGATACCGGAGAGTTCGATCGTGCGCTTTCCGACTTCAATTCGGCAATCGCACTGAACCCAAAATCTATCAACGCTTATATAGGGCGAAGTTCCGTCCATCAGAAAAAAGGCGAGCTGGATAAGGCGTTGGACGACGCTGACATGGCCGTTAAAATTGACCCTGCAAACTCTGTCGCCGTCAATCAGAAGGCCACTATTTGGTACTCGCGGAAGAACTACGTTCGGGCAATACAGGATGCTACCGAAAGTATTAGCTTATCGAGCACGAATAGCTCTGCTTACGCACTGCGTGGAAGCGCGAGAAGGCTAGTGGGTGACATCGAAGGATCGATTGCCGACTTAACCGAAGCCATAAGACTGGATCCAAAAGAAGCAAGCACATACGCCAACCGTGGGAACTCCTTTAGCGACAAAGGGAGTTACGATCTCGCAATCTCCGATTACAACATGGCTATTCAGTTGAACCCCCGCCTGGCGCCTGCATTTAACGGTAGAGGCGTTGCCTACGCGAGCAAGGGTGACCGCGTTCGCGCGATAGCGGACTATACTGAAGCCATTCGGCTGAATCCGCGATACGCGCTGGCATTGCACAATCGTGGAGTCGAGAAACAGGCCTCTGGTGACCGGGCCGGTGGCGCAGCCGACATTGCAGCGGCAATAGCCATCAATCCGCGAATTAAAGACGAAGTGGACGAACTTGCTCGCCTTACGCGTTTAAAGGTTCAGCAATCCACTAAGGCTGCTTCTTCGAAAAGAGCACCCAATACCGAACCCAATTTACTCATTGGCTTAGCGGGTATTGCGCTGATCATAATTGCCGGCGCTGCGATTGCTCTGGCAAGCTCTCAAGGCAGAAATCTCTATGTCTGGATACCTATAGCAATTATTTTCAACCTGGCTGCGCTTCTTTTTCTCTGGCTTAGTCCGCCAGCGCGGAGCGAAGCTACCAAGAATACAGCTACGCCACCATCAGAGAACTCTAGCAGCCGGTCGAAAGCACAAGAAGCTTCTGCCGCTTCAAACCAGGCACAGCGATCGCCGGCAAATGACGAGGCTGACTATATCTGGCTCGTCAACAACAGTTCCGACCCCATCGCCAATCCATCTAAAACAACTGCTGAAGAGCAGAATTCCAAGGAACCCAAATCCGGATCTTCAAATGAGAAGACAAGGGTTCCTTATTCCGCGTTTGTAATACAGCAGGGCGAGTTTAACGGGCGAACTTATCAGATCTTTGGTGATGGAAAAGTCGAGTACGATTCTCTTCTAGGAAAAAAAGCCTTTGGCAACATACGAGAGTTTAAGGAATTTGTTGGGATAGCGAGTGGGAATACGGAAGGAAGATGGAAGGCTGGAATTCCGAATATTGTGGCCGGCGCCGCACTTTCTGTGACCGGAGTACTGATTAGTGCTGCCGGTCAATCTGCCGCCGCTGCGAGAGGCGGAGGAACGTATCTCGTTTTTACGGGCTTGATTTTGTATGGGCTGTATCAGATCGCAATTGGGTTAGGAAAGATAGGCAACCAAGAAGAGGACATGAGCTTTCTGCAACCCGCCGCCGCTGCTGAATTGCAACCGGCGCCAACCTTCGGGGTAGCTTCGGTAAGTGGCAGAACAGCCCTTGGCCGCCATTACTGGGTCCTCTCAGATGGCCGGGTCGAATACGATAGCCCTTCCGGCCGCCGCGTTTTCCAGACCGAAGCGGAATTTCGTGATTTCATAAATTAGATTTGCGGCAGGGGTTCTGCCCGGACCAACGCGCCACAAGCGCCAACAGGCTATAGTCGGCCGCGATTCTTTCTTTCACATCGGAGCCCGCCGCCGTGCTCAAATCGCTCATCGCCGACCCGCGAACCGAACGCACGATCATGGTCCTGATCGTGATCAACGCAATCATCCTCGGGCTGGAGACCAGCCCGGCGATCATGAATTCGTATGGGCCGCTGCTCGAGTGGATCGACCACATCATTCTCGCGGTGTTCGTCATTGAAATTCTGGCGCGTCTCATCGTGCAGCGCACCGCATTCTTCCGCGACGCATGGAACGTGTTCGATTTTCTCGTGGTCGCCATCGCATTGATCCCGGCGACGGGACCGCTACAGGTCTTGCGCGCACTTCGCATCCTGCGCGTGCTGCGGCTGATTACGGCGGTGCCTTCGCTCAAGCGCGTTGTCGGAGGACTGATCGGCGCGCTTCCGGGCATGGGTTCGGTGGCGGGCCTGCTTCTTCTTATCTTTTATATCTTCGCGGTGATGGCGACCAAACTCTTCGGAGAGGACTTTCCGAATTATTTCGGCACCCTCGCCGCTTCGATCTTCTCGCTGTTCCAGATCATGACGCTCGAAGCCTGGGCTGACGGCATCGTGCGCCCGGTGATGGAGAAGTATCCCTACGCCTGGACCTTCTTCATTCCCTATATCGTCGTGACTTCCTTCGCGGTGCTGAACCTATTCATCGGCATTGTCGTCAGCGCGATGCAGTCCGAGCATGAGGCGGAGGCTGCGGAAATGAAGAAGCTCGAGCAGCAGGAGGCGCTGCCGTTGCTCGAGGAATTGCGCGCCTTGCGCAGCGAAGTGGCGACCCTGCGTAGCGAGTTAGGCCAGCAGCGCCAGAAATAGCCAGCCTCAGAAAAAGAGGGCGCGTGTTGCGCCCTCTTTTTATTTGCGTGATCGATCAGGCGCGGGCGGCGCGGCCGCTCGTTCGGTTCTTGCTGCCCGCGTTTGCGCCGCCGATATCCTTCTCGATCGCTGCGGCTTCTTCGCGCCACGGAAAAGCGCGCTCGAGCAGGATCATGGCAACGACGAGAACGGCCGCGACACCGAGCGCCCAGACAACGAAGCCGCCCGGCACCAGATCGACCAGCGTAAGCTTGCCCCAGTTGCCGAGGCCGATACCCGACCAATCCAGCGCCTTGTCGATCGCCGGCTGATTGTAGCCGTAGATCGCTGCACCGATCAGACCGCCGAGGATCGTCGCCCAGGGATCCTTGTAGCCTGCGCCAAGTTGGGCTGCGGCCGTGCCGGGGCACGCGCCCGTCATCACGATGCCGACGCCGAGCAGAAGCCCGCCTACCACCATGTTGCCGACCATTGCCGCTTTCACGGATAACTTGACGAAGCCGAAGCCATGCAGAACGGCAAGCACGACAAGACTCGTCGCAACCGCCGCGAACAGCATGTTGATCATCACGAAGAGGCGGAACTGACCGATCAGCGCGCCGGGCTCCATCATGCGCGACTTCTCGAACGCGAAGCCGAACACGACGCCCATCAGAAGGCCAATGACGATTCCTGAAATCAAAGACATGGGACTCTCCTTAGACCTTCTTGAGGAACATGGAGGCGACGATGCCGCCTATGAAAATCGCGGCGACTGCGATGAAGGACGAGACCGCAAGCTGCGCGAGGCCGGATAGGCCGTGTCCCGTGGTGCAGCCGTTCGCGATGCGAGCGCCGAGCAGAAGCACGATGCCGCCCGCGAAACCGAGCGCAAACCGCTGACCGAACGAGTGGATGCCGGCGGCCCGCGGCCACAAGCCCGACATCGCCGGACGCCGGGTTCCTGCGAGACGCGCCGATACGAACGCGCCGAGCACGATGCCCGCCATCAGCGCGACCTGCCACCAGTCCTTCGCAGAAGAGACGTGGCTCTTGAAGTAGGGGATCGTGAGCGCGCTCGAATCGACGAAACTCAAGAGCGAGGCGGCCACGGTAACGAAGGAAGACGAGACACCGAGAACGGTGCCGACCAGCAGAAGCGCTGGAATTTGCAACAGACCGATCAAAACGCCCGCCGCATAAGGCGACCAGCTGCGGCTAACGAGGGGATTCATGGATCAACTCCTTGGATTTGCCTTTTCCTCGGCGAGTCTATATATTCAGTTTTATGAATATTCAAGACCTTGAATATAAGGCCGACGAGGCTGCCGAGCTTCTGGGCCTGATGAGTTCGCCCCACAGGCTCCGCATTCTTTGTCTTCTGATCGAAGGCGAGATGTCGGTCGGCGAGCTCGCGGAAACCACGAAGCTGCGGCAATCCGCCGTCTCGCAGCATCTCGCGCTCCTGCGCGCGCACAAGATCGTGTCGGCCCGCAAGGAAGGCACGACGGTGTTCTACTCGATCGATGACCCGGCCGCGGAAGCCGTGATCCAGACGCTGCACAGCGTTTACTGCAAGCCGGCCAAATCTTCCCGTCGGAAATAGGCGCGGGCCCTCTTACGCTTCACTGGAGAAACTGCATGCGCGCCCTTCTCGTCTTTGGAGACCGCATCGAAGGATACAATGTTCCGGTACTGAACGAACGCGAGGCGCGTGCCGGTGCGGGTATTCTGTTCGCAATCTCGCTGATCGCGTTCATGAATGCGTTTCTCGTAGGCAACTTCGCGCCCATCCGTGTCGTCGCGGCCGGATTCTTTATCGACTTCTTCATCCGCGTGCTGATCAGCCCGAAATACGCGCCGAGTCTCGTTCTCGGCCGCCTGATGGTCCGCAACCAGACGCCGGAGTTCGTCGGC
>CAZFPR010000119.1:0-1451 GCA_964521045.1 uncultured Hyphomicrobiales bacterium | reverse complement strand
GCGCCGCAAAAGCATTTCGCGTGGACGCTCGGTCTCGTGCTCGCGACGATCATGGTGGTGCTCGTCGCGGGCTTCGACGTGCGCGGCCCCATCAACATGCTGATCTGCGTCACCTGCCTCACGCTTCTCTTCTTCGAAACTGCGTTCGGCATCTGCATCGGCTGCATTCTCTACCGCGTACTCTTGCGACGGGAGACCGAGCTGTGCCCCGGCGGCGCCTGCGAGGTGAAGATCAAGCATCCGGTCCAGATCACGAATAGCACGCAGCTTGCCGCGCTCGCTCTTTCCGCGGTCATGCTGTTCAGCGCGGGAAGCGTCATCGGCAGCCGCAGCTACGCAGCACCTTTCGCCGCGCAGTCCGCGGAGCGTTGCAAGGTGCCGCAGTTCGCGATTGCGATCGGGCACGAGGAAAAATGGAAGCGTCACAACAACTGTCTGTGACATGAGCGGCAAGCTGGACTTCGCGCGAGCATGGCAGGACTACACCGTGGCGACACCGCGCTGGCTTTTCTTCTGATTCTGCCCCGTCCTGGCCCGGTTTTAATCCCCCTTGCCACTTTTAAAGGCCCTGCTCTAATGCGGGCGTAAGTTTACGGCGGGGGCCTTTCCGTGGCGAAGCGTGCAAATCCGAAGCGCCTGATCCGGGCAACCTGGGGCGGCGCGACCATCGATCGTGCCCGGCATTTTCTGGAGCACCCGAAAACCGAGCGCGTGCTTGCCGTTCTCATCATGCTGAACGCGCTGGTGCTCGGCCTCGAGACCAGCGAAACGCTGATGAAGAATTATGGCTGGCTGCTCGACCCGCTCGATCACGTGCTGCTCGGCATTTTCGTCGTCGAAGTTCTGGTCCGCCTCATCGTCACGGGCCGCAGCTTCTTCCGCGATCCGTGGAACGTCTTCGACTTCATCGTCATCACGCTCTCGCTGATGCCGCAGACCGGGCCGCTCTCCGTCTTGCGCGCGCTGCGCATCCTGCGCGTGCTGCGTCTCGTCTCCGCAGTGCCGACGCTCCGGCGCGTGGTCGGCGGGCTGATCGGCTCGATGCCGGGCATCGGCGCGATCGCGTTCCTCTTGACGCTCGTCTATTACTGCTTCGCCGTGATGGCGACCAACATGTTCGGTCCCGATCATCCGGATGCCTTCGGCACCATGGGCCGCTCGGCCTATTCGCTCTTCACGGTGATGACGCTCGAGGGCTGGAACGAACTCGCGAACAACGTGATGAAGACGCACCCCTATGCGTGGCTCTTCTTCATCCCCTACATTCTGACGACGACGTTCACGGTGCTGAACCTCTTCATCGCGATCATCGTGACGGCGATGCAGAACGAAGCGGACAAGATCCGTCAGGCCGAGGAGCGCGAGCATCGCGCGGAGCAGCAAGCGCTCGCGGAACTGAGCGACAAGGAAAACGTGCTGCTTACGGAAATTCGTGCATTGCGCGCGGAAGG
>CAZFPR010000118.1:4600-8338 GCA_964521045.1 uncultured Hyphomicrobiales bacterium | reverse complement strand
CGGTGGCGCCCCAGAAGCTCATCTGGCCCCACGGCAGCACGTAGCCCATGAAGGCGGTCGCCATCATCAGCAGGAAGATGATGACGCCGAGAATCCAGAGGATCTCGCGCGGCTCTTTGTATGAGCCGTAATAGAGGCCGCGGAAAATGTGGATGTAGACGGCGATGAAGAACATCGACGCGCCGTTCGCGTGCACGTAGCGGATCAGCCAGCCATAGTTCACGTCGCGCATGATGTGCTCGACCGAGTCGAACGCGCCGGCGACCGTCGGCGTGTAATGCATCGCCAGCACGATGCCGGTGATGATCTGCACGCCGAGGCAGAAAGAAAGTATGCCGCCGAACGTCCACCAGTAGTTCAGGTTGCGCGGCGTCGGGTAAGCCACGAAGGACGAATGCATCAGCCCGAGGATCGGGAGACGGCGCTCGGTCCATTGCAGGATGGCGCTTTTCGGCTTGAAGTTCGACGAACCGCTCATTCTTCAGATTCCGTTTTCAAAAATGCGAAGTGCGGATCAGCCGATCCGCACCATCGTGTCGGAAGCAAATTCGTAAGGAGGCACTTCGAGATTGGTCGGCGCCGGACCTTTCCGGATGCGGCCCGAAGTGTCGAAGCGGGAGCCGTGGCAGGGGCAGAAGAAGCCCTTGTAGTCGCCCTGATGGCCGAGCGGCACGCAACCGAGATGCGTGCAGACGCCGACCAGCACGAGCCACTGTTCCTTGCCCTTCTTCACGCGCGCGTCGTCGGCAACCGGATCCGGCAATTCGCGAAGCTGCGTTTTCCGCGCTTCCTCGATTTCCGCTTTCGTGCGGTGCGCGATGAAGACCGGCTTGCCGCGCCACTTCACGGTGATGATCTGGCCTTCCTTGACCGGCGACAGATCGACTTCGGTCGAAGCGAGCGCCTGCACCGAAGCGTCCGGGTTCATCTGGTGAATGAGCGGCCAGGCTGCGGCAGCGGCGCCAACGGCACCCATCGCGCCGGTCGCGATATAAAGGAAGTCGCGGCGGGTCGGCTGTTCGCCGTTCATTGTGGTGGATTTCGCCAAGTTACGGTCCTTTCCAACGCCTCGACGGAGCGCACCTTGCCCCCAGCAAGACGCCGCGAAACGGACTCGCCCTTGATCCTGGCGGTGCCCCCGATCCGCGGCGCAAACCCTGCAAAAATCGGCAGAATCTGCCGATTGCGGCGCCCCTATTGAAAGCTTCTAATGTCACCAGACCCTAGGGTTGTCCAGTATCCGGCCATGCGGCACGGAGTCGTTATGAAGTGAATTGCGCGTGCCTGTCCGCGCGGTCCATGCCATTGAACCGCCAATGGAAATCGCACTTTACGAGCCCGACATTCCGCAGAACGCGGGCACCATCATGCGGCTGGCCGCGTGCATAAGCGTGCCGGTCCACATCATCGAGCCGGCGGGCTTTCCGGTGAGCGACCGGTCGTTCCGCCGCGCAGGCCTCGACTATCTCGACGCCGTAAAAATCGAGCGGCACGTTTCGTTCGCAGCCTTCGAAGACTGGCGCAGGGAAAACGGGCGCAGGCTAGTCCTGCTCACGACCCGGGCGAAGACCGCCTACCCCGCTTTCGCGTTTCGCGACGGGGACCTTCTGATGGTGGGGCGCGAATCCGCCGGCGTTCCCGACAAGGTGCATGCCGCCGCCGACGCCTCGCTCAGGATACCGATGCGCGAAGGGCTGCGCTCGCTCAATATCGCGGTAGCGCTTTCGATGGTTTTGGGCGAAGCACTGCGGCAGACCGGAAGACTGAACGATGCATGATGGCTACAAAGATCTCGCAAGCGTCTGGTTTCGCGAATTGCGTGACCGGCTCTGCCTGGCTTTCGAAAAACTCGAAGAAGAAGCGCCGTCTTCTTTATATGAAGGCGCGCCGGGCAAGTTCGTCCGCTCGCCATGGGAGCGCACCGATCATACCGGGGCGCCGGGTGGCGGCGGCGAAATGTCGATGCTGCACGGGCGGCTTTTTGAAAAAGCAGGAATTCACATTTCAACGGTGCATGGCGAGTTCGCGCCGGAATTCCGGAAAGAGATCAAAGGCGCGGAAGAAGACCCGCGTTTCTGGGCCTCCGGCATTTCGCTGATCGCGCATCCGAAGAATCCGCACTGCCCCACTGTCCACATGAACACGCGGCACGTAGTAACCGCGAAGGCATGGTTCGGCGGCGGCGCGGACCTGACGCCTGTCCTGAATGCACGCCGCAACCAGACCGACCCCGACACGATCGCGTTTCACGCCGCGATGAAATCGGCCTGCGACAGACACAAAGCCGTCGCGGACTACGCCAAGCTAAAAAACTGGTGCGACGAATACTTTCATCTGAAGCACCGGAACGAACCGCGCGGCATCGGCGGCATCTTTTACGACTGGCTGGATACCGGGGACCGCAACGCCGACTTCGCCTTCACGCAGGAAGTCGGAAAGAGTTTTCTCGACGTCTATCCGCAGATCGTGCGCGCGAATTTCGCGAAGCCCTGGAACGCAGCGGAGCGCGAGGAACAACTGGTGCGCCGCGGCCGCTATGTCGAATTCAATTTGCTCTATGACCGCGGCACGGTGTTCGGCCTGAAGACCGGCGGCAACGTGAACTCAATTCTGTCGTCGCTGCCGCCCGTGGTGAAGTGGCCGTAATTGTCGTCCCCGCTTTCGCGGGGATGACAATTATTGTTTTCTCAAATCCGCAGGCGAAATCAGCGCTCCGAACTGACGGCACCAGATCACGACACTCTGGTAATCAGCGAGATTGACGTTAGCGGGGATCGCATAGCGCTGCCCGCCCTTGAACGCCTGAATCTGCCCGAGATCGGCGGACTTCGCGAGAACCTCACGCACATCGCTGTTGGTTTTGATTCCGGATTTCGGCACCAGCAGCACGCGATAATCCGGCCCCGGACCGACTTCGAAATCGGGCTTCAGGTAGATCATATTCTTGTAAACGCTGACCGAACCCTTGCCCCAATGAATCGGATCGCGCGGGTTGGCGTGAATGAAAGTCCCTTCAGCGACGATCTGCGCCTGCGTTTCTTCCTGTGTGAGCACATGGTTCACGGGCTCGAGCGGGAAGATGTACGGGAAGAACCAGATGCCTGCCGCGAAGCCGGCAACGACGCCGAACAGGCCGCCGACCACGAAAATAAGAAGCGCGCGCAGAAGTCTCATTGGCAGACCTTAGCGAAGATAGCGCCGTTACATAATGACAATTCCGCGAGGTGATCCGAAGCAGTCATCCCCGCTTTCGTAGGCACGACCTCAGAAGACCGCCTCATCCACAATCTTCTTCAGCGCCTTCTCGTCCCACAGAAAATCAGCGGCAATCCAGGCGGCTTCGGCACGCGCAAGCGCACGCCCGAGCTTCGGGCCTTTTTCCACGCCGCGCCGCATGAAATCATCGGCGGACAAAGGAAAACGCGGCGGCGTCCAGCGCTGCGGCAGCGACAGAAGAGCACCCCAAGCCTCGTCGGCGAGCGAAACGCCTGCGTGCGAAAAGGAAAGCAGCGCGCGGTCGAGATATTCCTCCGCTCCGATCCGATAGAGCGTTTCTTTCGCATAAGATTCACCGGACGAAGGCGTGAGCCGCCACCAGCGGTCGCCCATCGACGCGAGGCGTCTGAACTCCTCGTTCGAAAGCCGCAACCGTTCGCGCAAACTGACCGCGTCTTCGCCGAGCCGCACCGCGACGGCCGCCAGCCTCCGCACGGCATCGGGCGCGATCTCGTTCGATTG
>CAZFPR010000118.1:0-4590 GCA_964521045.1 uncultured Hyphomicrobiales bacterium | reverse complement strand
AGCGCGAGCCGCGAAAGCGCGGGCAATTCGGGCGCATTGGCGAAGACGCGATCGTAGATGCCGGCATCCGCCATCGCGGTCATCGCGCCGGCTGCGCGCCGGGCAATCAGCATCTTCATGATCTCCGCACGAATGCGTTCGCGCGACAACGCGCCGAGTTTGTCGCGCGCCCGCGCACAGGCGAGATACCCCGCGCGGTCGATCTCGCCTTCGCCATAGGCCGCAAAAAAGCGGAAAAAACGCAGCACGCGAAGATAATCTTCCGCGATGCGCTCGTCCGGGTCGCCGATAAAGCGCACGCGCCGCGCTTCGACGTCGGCGAGCCCGCCGCAATAATCGTGCACCGTGCCGTCTTGCGAGAGCGACATCGCATTGATCGTGAAATCGCGCCGCGAGGCGTCGTTCTTCCAGTCGCGGCCGAAGCGGACCACCGCATGACGGCCGTCGGTCTCGACGTCTTCGCGGAGCGTCGTGACCTCGAACGGCTTTCCGTCTGCGACGACAGTAATGGTGCCATGCTCGATACCGGTCGGCACCGCCTTGAAGCCCGCCGCCGTCACGCGGTCGATCACCGTTTTCGGTGCCGCCGTCGTCGCAAGATCGATCTCGGTGAGCGGAAGCCCCAGCATGAGATTGCGCACGGCGCCGCCGACCACGCGCGTTTCTTCGCCTCCGCCGTTCAGGACGGCGAGCACATCGGCCAGCGGTTTCGAATTGAGAAAGGCGACTTTGTCCGCGGCGAGTTGCTTTTGCGCCGGGGCGGCACTCATTTTGTGTGGCCCGGAACGAGCTTCCCGTCCTTGTCGATATAGGCCGGAACGTAGGTCGAGCCCGGTTTGTAGCCGCCGTAATGCGCGAACCACACAAGGCTCGCCGCGACGAGCAGGATACCGGCGAACGCAAGCCAGCCGATTACCTTCGCGCCCCAGTTCTCGCGGTCGCGCGCATCCTTGCGCATCAGCATGAGCACGGCCGCATAGATCGCAAACGGCGCGATGAAGAAGGCAAGCTCGGTGAAAATCGTGCGGACCATTATTCGTAGAGCTTCTCGTAGAGATTGCGGATCATTCCGGCGGTGGCGCCCCAGATATTACGCTTTTCGAAGGGCATTGCGTAGAAATGTCTTTCGACCCCCTTCCAGACGCCCGAGTGCCTGGCGTGGTTCTCGCGCGCCATCAGGAAGGCAAGCGGCACTTCGAAAACCTCGTCCACCTCGCTCGGATTGATGCGCAAAGTAAAGCCCGGCTCGATCAGCGCCACCACCGGCACGATACGAAAGCCGGTGCCCGATAAATAAGAGTCGAGATAGCCGAGCGGGGTCGCGTATCGCGCGGGCAACCCGATCTCCTCGTCGGCCTCGCGCAAAGCCGCAGCCAAAGGAGACTCGTCGCCCGGATCGATGCGGCCGCCGGGAAACGCCACCTGCCCCGCGTGGGTCGAGAGATGCTTCGAGCGCTGCGTCAGCAAAACCACCGGCTCGTCATAGGCTACGATCGGCACGAGCACGGCGGCAGGCCGCGGCGCATTCGCGGCGATATTGTCGGTGAAATCCGGATTGAGCCGGTGATCGCCGTTCTTGAAATCGCGCGGATGCTGCATCAATTCCTGTGGCTCGCGATAGAGCTTTTCGCGCGCAAGCGAGACGAACGCGCGCAGCGCCGGCGAAAACTGTGCCTCGACGAGACTGCCGCTCATTCAGCGCAAACCCGCGATCGTTTCGGCGGGCGCCATCGAGAAGAACTCCCCGGCGGAAGCGACGCCGAACAATTCCCTGCCATTGAGATTTCTGTTTTCGCCCATTTCGACCAGATCGAAAAACAGCGCGCGCGTGACCCGCGCCCAGAGATCGCGCCGCACATGAAGATAAGGTTTCAGGCCGCCCGTTCCTTCTTCCGGCTCGAAACGCAGCGGATGTTCCGCGTCACAACGCACGAGGTCGTCCACATTGGTGCGGAAGGAAAGCACGCGGCTTGCGCCTTCGCCATCCACCGCCATCTCAACGGCATGGAAAGGCGCGTCAACAGGCGTCACCAGAAAATACTTCTCGCCTTCGCGCTTCAGGACCGAAGCAAAGAGCCGCACCAGAGCGGGACGGCCGATCGGGGTGCCGAGGTAGAACCAGGTTCCGTCGGCGGCGATCCGCATGTCGAGATCGCCGCAAAAAGGCGGGTTCCACAGGTGCACCGGCGGCAATTTCCGCTCCTTGCCCACGGCGGCGATGAGCGATTCCAGCCCTTTTGGCGCCGCCCCCGTATTGTTGCCGTGACCCGTCGTCATGAACCTACTCGGATTGTGATCGCGAAAAGCCCTGATTTCATCATAGCCTAAACGCCACGAAGTCCGCTTGGGATCGCCATGATTGCGGCCCAGTCCCGGTCTTTCGTGCGCATGGAAATTGCATGAACATGATCGAGACAAGTGAGTCGGAAGGCCGCGAATACAAGTCCCGGCAGCAGTGCGGCGTTCGAGAAGTCCGCACCCCGCCTCGGCATGCTCCTTTGCGGACTTCTCGAACGAAGCCGCACTGCCAAATAACAATTACTAGTGATCCTTTGGTTCTGACATTCGTAAAAGTGCCTGCTGCAACCGAATACGAATGTCAGAACCGGATCACTAGATCTCTCCTCGAACGCGAATGGAGAAGCCGTTGAGCCCCGCAAGCCCCGAAAATTTCGACCAGATGATCGTCCGCGCTGCGGAAACCACGGCAGCCTCCGTGAAGGCGGCCCGCGCCGCGATCGGCAACGTCATCTTCGGCCAGGAGAAAGTCGTCGATCACGCGCTGATCACCGTACTCGCCGGCGGCCACGCGCTCCTGCTCGGCGTGCCCGGCCTCGCGAAGACGAAGCTCGCCGACACCATGGGCACCGTACTCGGATTGCAGGCGCGCCGCGTGCAGTTCACGCCGGACCTGATGCCGTCCGACATCGTCGGCGCGGAAGTGCTGGAGGAGTCCGCGAGCGGCAAGCGCTCGTTCCGCTTCATTCAGGGCCCGGTCTTCACGCAATTGCTGCTCGCCGACGAAATCAACCGCGCGAGCCCGCGCACGCAATCCGCGCTCCTGCAATCCATGCAGGAGTATCACGTGACGGTCGCGGGCCAGCGCCACGACCTGCCAAAGCCGTTCCATGTGCTCGCGACCCAGAACCCGCTCGAACAGGAAGGCACCTACCCGCTGCCCGAAGCGCAGCTCGACCGCTTCCTGATGGAAATCGACGTCACCTATCCGGATCGCGAAGCGGAAAAGAAAATCCTGTTCGACACCACCGGCGTCGAGGAAACCAAACCGCGCGCGGCAATGACCGCCGACGACCTTATGGCCGCGCAACGGCTTGTGCGCCGCATTCCGGTCGGCGAGTCCGTCGTCGAAGCGATCCTCAATCTCGTGCGCTCCGCACGCCCCGACAACGCAAGCGGCGAACTCGCAAAGCAGATCGCCTGGGGCCCCGGCCCGCGCGCAAGCCAGGCCCTCATGCTCGCCGTGCGTGCCCGCGCGTTGCTCGATGGACGCCTCGCGCCCTCGATCGACGACGTGCTCGAACTTGCCGAGCCCGTGCTCAAGCACCGCATGGCGCTCACTTTCGCTGCGCGCGCAGACGGCGCGACCGTGGAAAGCGTGATCGCGAAGCTGAAAGCGAAGATCTGAAAGTCCGAATGAACGCGAGCCAGGACGAAGCACGGCAAGAAGAAATCGCACCGATCCGTTCCGCGACGGGCGGAGCGAAAGAACTCGTCGCCGCGATGCCGCGTCTGATCCTCGAAGCGCGCCGCGCCGCCGCATCCGTGTTCCACGGCCTACACGGCAGGCGCCGCGCCGGCCCCGGCGAAAACTTCTGGCAGTACCGCCGCTTCAATGACGGCGAGCCGTCGAATCGCGTCGACTGGCGCCGTTCCGCGCGCGACGATCATCTCTACGTGCGCGAGCGCGAATGGGAAGCTTCGCACACGATCTGGATCTGGCCCGATCTTTCGCCCTCGATGGTGTTCGCCTCGCCGCTCGTTTGGGAAACGAAACGCGACCGCGCGCTGGTACTTGCCTTCGCACTCGGCGAATTGCTCGTGCGCGGCGGCGAGCGTGTCGCGATCCCCGGCCTCATGCGGCCCTCCGCGAACCGCAACGTGATCGAACGCATGGCCGAGGCGATCATTCATCACGGCAGCGGATGGCAGAGCCTACCGCCGCCGATCACGCCCGGCCCGCGCGAGGAAATCGTACTGCTCTCCGATCTCTGGAGTCCGTCGCGCGAGATCGTCGCTGCGATCGACCACATGGCAAAGCGCGGCCCCGGCGGCCACGTGGTGCAGATCGTCGATCCTGCGGAAGAAACCTTCCCTTATTCCGGCCGCATCGATTTCCGCGAACCGGAAACGGGGCAGAATCTTACGGTCGGCCGTGCCGAAATGTGGGCACGCGACTATCTCGCGCTCGTGGCCAAACACCGCGAAACGATCCGCAGCGAAACTTCGCCGCGCGGCTGGAGCTTCGCGATCCATCGCACCGACCGCCCCGCGAGCGAACTCCTGATCTCGCTGCATGCCCGCATGGGCGAGGCGCGCGACGTGATTTCGAGAAAGCGCACGGGCGTGAAG
>CAZFPR010000117.1:0-8405 GCA_964521045.1 uncultured Hyphomicrobiales bacterium | reverse complement strand
GGGTTATGGGTCCCCGCTGGAGCCTGTCATCGGGCGCGCGCAAGCGCGGCCCGTTGGCGAGGACGACAGAATGCATTTACTCCTCTGTATCGCTGTGTTCGGGCATTAACGCTGTTCCTGCGAAATCCCGGTCCACGTTGACCGCTTTGCCGGCAGAATCCTATTCTTCCCCCGCGGCGTCCGGCGGCTTACTGAATAAAACCGCCGGTAATGATGCGCCTGCTCCATGGCGCAAAGACGAGTGTCAGTTCATGCGTTTGTGCCGCTACGACGATAACCGGCTCGGACTGGTCGAAGGCTACACCCTGCGCGACGTGACGCGGGCGGCCGAAAGGCTGCCGCAGTTGCGCTGGCCTTTTCCCCATGGCGACCAGCTCGTCGCATCGCTCGACACGATGCGTCACGCGATCCGGGAGGCTGCCGAGGCCTCGCCCCGCAAGCTCGTGAGCGAAGTGAAGCTGCTCTCGCCCGTTGCGAACCCGCCGCGCATCATCGGCGCGCCGCTGAACTACAAGCTGCATGTGGACGAGACCGCCGATCCCGCGATCAATCACGGCGTGCCGCTCTCGAATTTCGAAGGATTCGCGACGCCCATCGACAAGAACGGGCTGTTTCTGAAATCGCAGACCGGCGCAGCCGGCCCCGGCGAAGGCATCGAGATCAAGTTTCCCGGCCGCCGCAACGACCACGAAATAGAACTCGCCGTCGTCATCGGCCGCGGCGGAAGGAACATTCCGCGCGGCTACGCGATGGATCACATCGCCGCCTACACCATCGGCCTCGACATGACCGTGCGCGGCACCGAAGACAGAAGCTTCCGCAAATCCGCAGACAGTTACTCGGTGCTGGGTCCGTGGCTTGTTACCGCAGACGAGATTGCCGATCCCGGCAATCTCAATATGCACATGGCAGTCAACGGCGAAGTACGGCAGAATGCGAACACGCGCGACATGCTCGTTCCCATTCCCGACCTCATCGCGCGCCTTTCGAATATCTACGCGCTGCATCCGGGAGACGTGATCATGACCGGAACGCCGGAAGGCGTCAGCGAGATTCAACCGGGCGATACCATCATCGCGACAATCGAACAGATCGGTGCGATGGAAGTGAAAGTAAGATAAATGCGCGACGAAGATTCCGACCGCCGTATCATCCGCGAACTCGTCGAGAACTGGGCGGTCTGGCGCGATGCACGGCTCTGGGATCGCTTTCGCACTGTCTGGCATTCCGACGGACGCATGATGGCGACCTGGTTTCAGGGTAACTTCGAAGAATTCATCGCCATGAACGACGCCGGCTGGAAGAAGGGCGTGCGCATCCTCCATTTCCTCGGCGGCAGCTCGATCGACGTCAGCGGCACCCGCGCGATCGCGCAGACGAAGATGACCATCTCGCAGCGTGCGCCGGTCGAAGGCGTGATCTGCGATGTCGTCTGCACCGGCCGCTTCTACGACTTCTTCGAATATCGCGAAGGCCGCTGGGGTCTCGTGCTTCGCCAGCCGATCTACGAGAAGGACCGCCTCGACCCTGTGGACCCATCGGCAAAGCTCGAACTCGACAGGGAATTGCTCGCGCGCTTCCCGGAAGGCTATCGCCACCTCGCCTACCTACAGACGCGCATCGGCTACAACGTGAAGCCGGACATGCCCGGCATCGAAGGCGAAGAGATCGAGAAGCTATACCGGCGCGGCGCGGACTGGCTCGGCGGAAAGCCGCTGTAGCGCCGCCTAATCGTCGGTATGCAAACTATTAAGAACACCTTAACAATACCGTTATAATTGTTATGGCTGCGACGCCATCAACGCAGCCAGAAACAATGTCTATCCCTCCCGCCTTTCAGGTAGGCCTCGGCCTCTTCCGCATCGACGACGAAACACTCGCCGCACGGCGCGAAGTCTGGGCACTGATGAGCCCGCACATCGATCAATTCCTCGATGACCATTACAAAGAACTCGAGCAGCACTCGCCGTTCTATATCGAGATGATCCGGAAGCGTGGCGACGCCTACAAGAATCTCATCAAGAAATATACGGAGCGGATGTTCTGCAATCCGCTCGACGAAAACTGGGTCCGCGACACGCAGGACCGCGCGAAGGAAGAAGTCGAGCTCGGCCACGATGTGCGCAGCCGGCCCGGCGTGTCAGCCTATCTCCAGCGGCGCTTCGTCGGCCTTCTGCAAACGCAGCGCATGATGACGCGCACCAAGGCCTGCAAACTGATGGATGCCTGCGCCCGCATGTTCGACCTCGATGTGGCGACTGCGGTGTCGATTCACTATCACTTCCAGTTCAAGAACAGCCGCTCCGACGGCGACCGCATCAACGGCGCGATCAAAGGCTTCGGCGAGACGATCCAGACCGTACGGAGATCCGTATCGAGCGCGGTCGATCTTCTGAACGAAACCTCGGGCGGCCTGAAGGAGCTCGCGGAGTCCGCCTCGACGCAGTCGAATACCGCGGTCGAAGCCGCCTCCAGCACCGCGCACAATGTCAGCACCATCGCGGCTGCGACCGAAGAGCTGAACGCATCCATCGCAAGCATCCACGGCCAGGCAACGAGCAGCTCGAACCTCGCGCGCGAAGCCGTCGCCCATGCCGAACGTACGAACGGCACGATCCGCTCTCTGAAGGAAGCCGTCGACAAGATCGGTTCGGTCGCCGGCCTGATTTCGGAGATCGCGAGCCAGACCAACCTGCTCGCGCTGAACGCCACCATCGAAGCCGCACGCGCCGGCGAAGCCGGCCGCGGTTTCGCGGTGGTCGCGTCCGAAGTGAAATCGCTCGCGACACAGACTTCGAAGGCCACGACCGAAATCGGTCAGCAGATCGCAATGATCGAGGAAGCGACCCGCCGCTCGGTGGACGAGATCGCCAATACCGGCGAGACGATCCTGAGCATCGCGCGCACGTCGGAGATGATCGCGAGCGCGCTGAACGAGCAGGCCGCGGCCACCGGCAACATCGCGGAAAGCGCGGTTGCGGCGGCGAATAATGCGAATACGGTCGCGAACGCCATGAAGACGGTGGAAGACACCATCGCGAAGACGAAAGCCGCGGCGGAAACCGTACTCTTCTCCTCGCGCGACCTCACCGGCTCGACCGGCGAAGTGGCGAACGCGATGGATTCGCTGTTTGCAGCCGCCTCGAAATACGAAGGCACGCAGAAGTTCCAGGACCTTTCGGTCGCGAAGCGGGCCTGACGCCCGGGCGGAGCGTCCGCTCCGCCTCAGGCCATCACGGAAGCTGCGCGGATCGATTCCATCCCCGTCCATGGACGGTGATTGATGGACACCACGCGCCACAGCGAATTTTCGCCCGTTCCAAGCTGATCGAGCCGCGTGATCGAACAGTTGTCGATTGCGAAGGCGAGCGCTGCGTCGGTCGACAGATCGAGCGCATGCGCGATTGCGGCCTTGATCGTCCCGCCATGCGTGACGGCGACGATGTCCCGGCCGAGATGCGCGGCACTCAGCCGCTCGATCACGGGAGCCACGCGCGCATAGAGATCGTCGAAACTCTCTCCGCCCGGAGCCCGCTCCGATGCCGGCCCGAACCAGAACGGATGCGAGAGGTGCGCGCGGGCGGCGAAGAACTCCGCCCGGTTCAATCCCTGCCATTCGCCGAGATGCTGCTCCGCAAATTCGTGCACCGGATGCCGCGAAGCGCTCGCCGGATCGCGGTCGGTCATCGCACCGATGATGGCTTCCGCCGTCTGGTGCGTGCGCCTGAGATTGCTCGTGAACCAGGCGGCACCCCGCGGCAGTTCGCGCGCCAGCGCCTCGAAGACATTGCGGTCGCTGGTATCGGAATCGACGTCGTTCTGCCCGTAAATGTTTACGGTGTCGGGGACGGGCGCGTGGCGTACCCACCACCAGCGGGTCACGTGCGTGGAGATCTGGTTCATGACCGGAGCTTCTAGCCTCAAAGCGAGCGGCCGATCAATTCCTTCATGATCTCGTTGGTTCCGCCGTAAATCTTCTGGACCCGCGAGTCGGTCCACATCCGCGAGATCGGATATTCCTTCATATAGCCGTAGCCGCCGAAGAGTTGCAGGCACTCGTCCGCGATCTCGCATTGCTTCTGCGTGGTCCACCACTTCGCCATGGCGGCGGTCTGCACATCCAGCTTCTTTTCCATGAGCAATGCCGTGCAATGCTCGACGAAGCTGCGCGCGACCGCCGCTTCGGTCTTGCACTCGGCGAGCTTGAAGCGCGTGTTCTGGAAATCGAGCAGCCTTTTCCCGAAGGCCTTGCGGTCTTTGGAATAGGCGACGGTAATTTCGACGGCACGCTCCATAGCGGCAACCGCCTGGATCGCGATCACCAAACGCTCCTGTGGAAGCTGCTGCATCAACTGAATGAAGCCGAGACCCTCGCGGTCGCCGAGCAGGTTCGCAGTCGGCACGCGCACATCGTCGAAGAAAAGCTCCGACGTATCCTGCGCGTGAAGTCCGATCTTCTCGAGATTGCGGCCGCGGCGATAGCCCTCGACATCGTCAACCTCGACCATGATGAGAGAGACGCCCTTGGCGCCCTCCTTCGGATCGGTCTTCGCGACGACGCAAACCAGTCCTGCATGCTGGCCATTGGTGATGAAGGTCTTCTGGCCGTTAATCACATACTGGTTTCCGTCGAGCTTTGCCGTCGTTCTCACGCTTTGCAGATCGGAGCCGGTGCCGGGCTCCGTCATGGCAATCGCGGCGACGAGTTCGCCGGAGGCAAGTTTCGGAAGCCATTTCTTCTTCTGCTCTTCCGAGCCGTAATGCAGGAGATAAGGCGCCACGATGCCGCTGTGCACCGCGTTGCCCCAGCCGGTGACGCCCGCGCGGATCATTTCCTCAATCAGAATCTTCTCATGCGCGAAACTTCCGCCCGCGCCGCCATAGGCTTCGGGGATCATCGCACAGAGCAAGCCCGACGCCCCCGCTTTGTTCCAGATTTCGCGGTCGACGATGCCTTCGCGCTCCCAGCGCTCGACATGCGGTACGCATTCGCGCTCGAAGAAGCGGTGTGCGCTGTCGCGAAAGATTTTCAGGTCTTCGGATTCTGCGGCGGCATGCATGATGCTTTCTCCCGCCGCACAGTCTGCCCGATCAGGCCGCACCTAGCCAATGCTTCGGATCGTGCAACCGGGAAGTGCGCGTTTCCGTAAGGGCATCGCAGAGGGAGGCGAGGCTTGAGAGGTCGTGCACCGGCCGCAGTTCGTCGACGTGCGGGAGGATCGCGCGGATGCCCGCGGCTTTCGCCTCGAAGCCCTCGAAGCGCAGGAGCGGATTGAGCCAGATCAGCTTGCGGCAGGAGCGGTGCAGCCGGCCGGTCTCGCGCGAGAGTTCTCCGCCGCCGTCGCGTTCCAGCCCGTCGGTGACCAAGAGCACCGTGGCACCTTGCGAAAGCACGCGCCGCGACCAGCGCTTGTTGAATTCCTCGAGTGCGGTCGCAATCCGGGTGCCGCCGGACCAGTCGGTGACACCGGCCGAGCACAGCTCGAGCGCTTCGTCCGGGTCGCGGGTTTTCAGCGCGCGCGTGACGTTGGTGAGGCGGGTTCCGAACAGGAAGGTCGAGACGTTGCGCCGCCGCATCGCGAGCGTATGGAAGAATTGCAGGAGAGGCCGCGTGTAGTCGCTCATAGAATCGGAGATATCGACGAGCGCCACGAGCGGCGGCTTCTTTTCGCGCGGCGAGCGGAAGCGCAGTTCGATCAGGTCCCCGCCTGAGCGTACACTGGCCCGTAAAGTGCGTGCGAGATCGATCCGACCGCGCGGCGACGGCATGAAGCGGCGTGTCGCGATTTCATCGTCCGGCATTTTCATCGCGGAGATACGCCGCCGCGCTTCCTCGAGTTCGGAAGCCGACATCTGCGCGAAGTCCTTGCGCTTCAGAAGCTCGGCGTCGGAAATCGTGCCGCGCATGTCGAAAACGGTTTCCTGCGGCTTCGGCGCTTTCGGCATGCGCCGTTGCAGGCCGAGCGCTTCTTCCACGCGCCGCTGCGCAGCCCTACTTTTCACGCCTTCAGTGCGCGTGACCGGGAGCATCTCGCGCAAGACGCGGTCCACCTGATCGCGCTGCCAGAAACGATGGAAGGCCTCATGAAAGAGAACGCGATGTTCGTGCCGCTTAATGAGAACGGAATGCAGCGTCCAGTAGAAATCGGCGCGCGTGCCGATGCCTGCGATCATGACCGCGTCGAGCGCGTCGATCACCGAACCCGGACCTATGGGGATGCCGGCGCGGCGCAAGAGCCGCGCGAAGGCGATCAGCCGGTCGAGGAGCTGGCCTGAAGCCTTCATCCCGCCGCCTTCAGCGCCTCGCGCGAGACGGAAAGCACACTATCGATCTTCGCCGGATTGAAGCGCTCGACATCGTCCTGATATTTCAGCACCACACCGAGCGTATCGCCAACCAGCGCGGGATCGAGCGTCTTCGCATCGAGTTCCACGAGGGCGGATGCCCAGTCCAGCGTTTCCGCGGTGCCCGGATTCTTGAAGAGGTCTTCCTTGCGGAGCGCCTGCACGAAGGCGACGACCTCGCGCGTGAGACGTTCGGAGGCGCGTGGCACCTTGGCGCGCACAATCGCGAGTTCGCGCGAAAGGTCCGGATAATCGATCCAGTGATAGAGGCAGCGGCGCTTGAGCGCGTCGTGGATTTCGCGCGTGCGGTTCGAGGTCACGATCACGATCGGTGGCGTCTCGGCCTTGATCGTGCCGAGCTCAGGGATCGTGACCTGAAAGTCGGCGAGCACTTCGAGCAGGAACGCCTCGAAGGCTTCGTCGGCGCGGTCGAGTTCGTCGATCAAAAGCACCGGCGCACCGGCGGGGTCGGGCGAAAGCGCTTCCAAGAGCGGTCGGCGTATCAGAAAACGCTCCGAGAAAACATCCTCGGTGAGTTTCTCGCGCGTGGCCGCGCCGCCGGCTTCGGCGACCCTGATCGCGATCATCTGCGCCGCGTGATTCCACTCGTAAAGCGCGGACGCGCTATCGAGCCCTTCATAGCATTGCAGCCGCACGAGACGCCGCCCGAGCGCGCCGGAGAGGACCTTCGCCACTTCCGTCTTGCCGACGCCCGCCTCGCCTTCGAGGAACAGCGGACGGCCCATCTTGAGCGAAAGATAGACGACGGTCGCAAGCGCGCGGTCGGCCACATAGCTACCGCTCGAAAGCAGCTTGATGGTTTCGTCGATGGAGTTGGGTAACACAGACATACGTGCAGCCTAACTCCGAGCTCACACGAAACCAACTTCCCCTCATGGCCGGGCTTGACCCGGCCATCCAGTATTTGGTTCGAGGCCCTGGATGCGCGGGTCAAGCCCGCGCATGAGGGATGTATGCGGAATACGGCGAACTTACTTCGCCGCCGCCACCGCGCGCCGCGCCATCACGCCGATCAGGTGCGCGCGATATTCGGCGGTGCCGTGGATGTCCGCGATCATGTTCTTCGCAGGCACCTTGATGCCTTCGATGGCTTTCGCCGAGAAGTCCTTGGCGAGCGCCGCTTCCATCTCCTTCACGCGGAACACGCCGCCCTCGCCTGCGCCGGTGACAGCGACACGAACGCCGTCCTTGCTCTTCGACACAAACACGCCGACCAGCGCAAAGCGCGACGCCGGGTTCGGGAATTTCTCGTAGCCGGCTTTTTCCGGAACGGGAAAACTCACGCTCTCGATGATTTCGTCGCCGGCGAGCGCGGTCTCGAACAGGCCCTTGAAGAACTTGTCCGCCGGAAGCTCGCGCTTGTTGGTCTTGATCGTGGCGCCGAGACCGAGTGCCGCCGCCGGATAGTCCGCCGAAGGATCGTTGTTCGCGAGCGATCCGCCGATGGTGCCGCGGTTCCTGACCGCCGGGTCGCCGATCAGCGACGCGAGATGCGCGAGCGCCGGGATCGATTTCTGCACTTCGGCGGAGCCCATCACTTCGACATGCTTCGTGAGCGCGCCGATGGTCACCGCCTTGCTGCTGGCCTTGATGCCCGAAAGACCCTTCACGCGGGAAAGGTCCACGATCGTGTCCGGGGAGGCGAGCCGAAGCTTCATCGCGGGCAAGAGCGTCTGGCCGCCGGCGAGGATTTTTCCGTCCTTCGCCTTCTTCAGAAGCTTCACGGCTTCGTCGACGTTCTTCGGCCGCTCGTAAGTGAATGCATACATGATGGCTCTCCCTATTCCGCGGCTTTTTTCATTGCCGCGCGTTGCGCGGCCTTCCAGACCGTACCCGGCGTTGCCGGCATCGGCACATTCTCGTGCCCGACGGCGTTGGTGATCGCATTGATCAATGCGGCCGGAGACGCGATCGCACCCGCCTCGCCGCAGCCCTTGATACCGAGCGGGTTGGACGGACACTTCGTCATAGTCGTATCGACCTTGAACGACGGCAGATCGTCGGCGCGCGGCATGGCGTAGTCCATGAACGAGGCGGTC
>CAZFPR010000116.1:0-8493 GCA_964521045.1 uncultured Hyphomicrobiales bacterium | reverse complement strand
CAGTGTGCAGGCCGATGTATCGAAGGCGAAACAGCTCCTCGGCTGGGAGCCGAAGACAACATTCGAGCAGGGGCTGAAACAGACGGTTGCCTGGGCGAAAAGCGAATTCGCGAAGAGCACGCCCGCGGAGCGCCGCGCATGAAAATCCTGCTCGTCACATCCGTCGATGCGTGGACGCGAAGCGTTTCGACGCTCCACAAGTGGATTACTGCGGGTCATGCGCTCGGCCATGACATTGCGATTTACGGGGAGGCCGACCCAGATCTTCCGAAACTGCGCTTCACGACCGATCTTGCGAATGTGGACCTCGCACTTTTTGTCGTGCAGGTGCCGTCCGATTTTCCCGACATGCCGTATCTTGCGCGTGTGCTCGACGGAGTGCCGAAGGAAAAGCGCGCTGTCGCCGATTTATGGGGCCGCTACAACGATACGATCAGAATCGATCACGACTTCAATCATCTGGAAAAACTCGACGGCCATCAGGGCTGGGAATGGCAGGACGCCATTGCCGCCGTATCGGAAACGATTCTTCAGCCGACGTTCGATCCGAAGCGGAAAAACGTGAAGCCGTTCCTCTTTCACGGCTTTGATGCGGATTCTGTCGCAAAGAACCATGCAAACGCGAACGAAGCGGCGGCAGCCTGGAAGAACAAGCCCTACGGCGCGATCTACGTCGGGAGCAATTGGCAGCGCTGGCATCAGACGCGCGCCTTTCTCGAGGATTACGCGGCAGTACGTGAGCAAGCAGGGCCGGTCTGTCTCGCAGGCTGGGACTGGAACGCGCGTCCGGACTGGGCCGGGCAAAAAGCGATCATGGGCGTCGATACCGATCCCGCGTTTCTCGAAGCGCAGCAGGTCGAAGTGCGTCACGGCATGCGCTTCGACGAGATCGTCGATTTGCTCGGTCAGGCGAAGTTCGCGCCAATCATTCACCGCCCGCTGTTCCGTGAACTCGGTTTCGTCACGAACCGCACATTCGAGACATTCTATGCCGACACGATCCCGGTCCTGATGCTGCCGGAAGCGTTTGCCGAACAGCTCTACGGAACGGCTGCGAAGAAGCTCGTGCCTTCGCAGGGCGTGGCGAAGCTCGTGTCGGACGCGCTCAAGAACCCGGAAAGCTATTGGGACGCAGTGCTGAAGACGCGCGCGCATCTTGCGGCAAAACACTCTTATGCCGTCCGTATCGACGAACTGCGGAAGGCGACAGGGACGTGAACATTCTTTTCGTCATGAAGCACCGCGGCAACGCCGGCAACACGCATGCGGTCGCGAACTACATCCGCATCGCGCCGAAATACGGGCACAACGTCGCGATGTATGGCGAGCCGCAATCTTATCTCCCTGAGCTATCGTTCTCGAAGGATGTCGGGGCATTCGACCGCGTTGCTTTTCTTTTCGAGTCGGAGATCTACCGCCTGAGCCGTCTTGAGGAAGCAGTCCTGCTCGGCACGATAAGCCGGAAGCAGCGCATGATCTTCGACATGGACGGGATGTATAATCCTGTCACGAAGATCGACGATTACGACTTCAACCACGCAAGCGAAGACGAGCGGTTGCGCTGGAAGGAGTACTTCGAAGCGCTTTCCGACACCGTCATGAAGCCGATGATCGCTTCGTCCGGCGACCCGCGCGTGCGACCTATGGTGTTCTATGGTTACGACCCGGCGCTTGAGGTAAAGCCCGAGGCGGCGCCCGCCAAAAAATACGACATCATGCATCTCGGTCATAACTGGTGGCGCTGGCGCGATATCGGCGGCAAGCTCTTGCCTGCCATTGCGCCGATCCGCGAGCGCATCGGCGAGATCGGATTCATCGGGTTGTGGTGGGACGCGCCGCCTGCCGAAGGCGCGGACGCAGGGCCCGAGGCGGCCTTCGAAACCGATCCGGCACTTTTGAAAAAGCTTCGTGTGCGCACCGAACCCTCGGTCATGTACACCGACGTGATCCGCACCATGAGCACCGCGAAGATCAACATCTTCACGCAGCGCCCGGTTCTCCATCACCTGAAGCACATCACGCTGAAATACTTCGAGATATTCTATGCCGATACGATCCCGCTTTTAATGCTGGACGAGCAGATCGCACGGGACGTCTATGGCTCGGCTTCGCGTGAGCTGATGCTTCGGGAAAACATCGGTGAGAAAATCCTCGATGCATTGGCGCGTCCGGAGCACTACCGCGACGTCGTCCTGGCAGTGCGTAAACATCTCGCCGCGAACAATTCCTACGATAGACGCATGGCGGAGCTTGTTGCCGCCGCTCCGGCGTAGCTCCCGATGAAGATCGTATTCGTCTACTGGGGTTATGAAAACGCAGGCAGCATGCTCGACCTGCGCGGCTATTCGCGCGCGGCAAAGGCGATGGGCCACGAGGTTACGATCTACGGCCCGCCGAACGCCGGCTTCGCGCTCGATTACTCGCTCGATCTTTCCGGCGCCGACGCCGTCGTATTCGTGTTCGAGTGGACGACGCAGTTGCAGTTCGGCGACCGCGTGGATTGGGTGCGGTTGATTGAAAGCGTTCCACGCAATCGCCGCATCGTGATCGATTGCGACGGTGCCTATAACGACCGGATCGATTTCCGCGGCGACTACAATCACAAATCCGATGAGCTGAGCCGCAAGTGGATCGAAATCTGCGACAGTCTGAGCGGCAAGATTTGCCAGCCGACGCTGCGCCCGAAGCGGGCGAACGTGAAGCCGTTCCTGTTTCACATCTATGATCCGACCTGGGAAACGCCGCTGGATTTCGCGAACAAGGAATTCAGCATGGTCTATGTCGGCCATACCAAGTTCCGCTGGCAAGGCATGTCACAGGTGCTGAAGGCCATCGAGCCCGTGCGCGAGAAAGTCGGCAGGGTCGCGCTGTTCGGCGAGGGCTGGGATCATCCGCTCGAGTGGACCGAATGGAACGAGATCAAGGCGGACTATTATGTCGACCGCGAGTACCTGCGCGCGCATCGCTTCGAAACGCCAGGTGCGGTGCCATTCCCGCAGGTGACGGCGACCATGAACAAGGGCGTGTTCAACCCGGTGATCTATCGGCCCTTGTTCGAGCATCTCGATTTCGTAACGTGCCGCACCTTTGAGACGCCGGCAGCGGGCACCATTCCGCTGTTTCTGCTCGATCCGCGGTACGTCGCCGAAATCTACGGCGAACAGGCCCTTGCTTTGATGCTGGGCGAAGACGACCGTTCCGCCAAGTTGCTAGACGTGCTCGGCAATCCGGGCCGCTATGCGGACATCGTCGCGGGCATTCGCGCCGAATTCGCGCGCAAGCATTCTCCAGAAGCGCGGCTCCAGCGTCTCATCGAGATCATCGAGGAGTAGGGACGATGCCATCCCGCAATCCTCAAAGTCCCGGCGTTTTGACCGAACAGCGCATGAAGATGCGCTATGGCTTCAACGAAATTTACGGCTGGTGGCACTTTTCGCAAGGCGAACACCGCGAAGCGATCCAGAAGCGCCTGCGTTTGATGGACACCAAGGTCGTGCGCGTCTTTGTATTCGATCAGCCCGTACCGGACCCGTTCAAGGACTGGCATTCGTTCGAAGGCGTTTTGCAGGCCATTCTGGATATCGGCGCGAAGCCGATGATCACCTTCGCGAAGTTTCCGCCGCCTTATGACAAGGCGAAGAATGTACGGGACTTCGTTTCGCGCGCTTCAGAGGTTGTGTGGGGCTGCATCGAGCGCTGGGGAGGCAGCGAGGTCAGCGAATGGTACTGGAACGTCTGGAATGAGCCCAACAATCTGATCGTGGGCGGCAACCTCACGTTCGAACAGTATCGCAAGATCTATGAGGCGTTGTCGGAAGAAATCTTCCGGCAGCTTGCGCCATTTTTGGGCGAGCGCTCTGCGATGATCGGAGGGCCCGCAATCGACGGCACCTATCGCGCGTACTGGACGGACTGGATCGCGCGGCTGCTCGCGGAAGTGGACAGACGCAAGCTCGGTTTCGTTTCGTGGCATTGTTACGGCGACTGGCGTCCGGCAGTGCCGAGCGAGACGCTCGGCCTTGAAATGTGGGGCTCGCCGGATTCGCCGAGTGGCGACTTGTTCGAGAAGCTGCTTCTTTCGCGAACGCCGACCTATGAGGCCCGCGCGCGAAGCGTTTCGAGACTGCTCGAGGGTTACGGCGCGTTGAACGTGTGCGGCGAACTGAATACGGTGTCGCACCACGAGTATTACTACACGCTCGGGTACAATCAGAACCTTCTCGGTGCTGCGTATTATGCTTCCGCGCTGATCCATCTGATCCGCGGCGGGGCCGATCTCGAAATGCGCTGGACCGCGACGGCCCATAGCGATGCTTATGGATTGATCTATCGCGACGGCGTGCCGAGCCCGGCTGCACTGGCAAAGCAGCTGTTCGCGCAGCATGTGCAGTTTGGCGACAGGCTGCAATTTCCGCCGAACCGGATCGCGGCTCCCGGTCTCGATGTGGTCGTGGCCCGGAATGATAAGGGCAGAATGAGCGCGGTCTTTGTGAACACGTCACGCAGCGCGATAAAGGTAACGCCGGAATCTTTCGCGCCGGAACTGGATGCATGCAGTACGCTTTTCCGGCTGGATGCAACGACCCGGGACCGTATCGTCGCCGAAACCATGAGCGGTCAGTTTACCTTGAACGGCTACGGCATCGGCGTGATAACAAACCAAAGCGCGCAAACGATCATCGATTGAACGCTGCAGGAGAGAAACGTGGATAAAGCTTTTGGCTGGCTCGGTGAAATATTCCAGACGCTGCTGCGGGTTATTCCATGGCTCGTGATCGTGCCTGCCACGCATCGTGGCGTCGCCTTCGTGCGCGGCCATCGTGTGAAGGAGTGGGCGCCGGGGCTGCACTGGTACTGGCCGGTCGTGACGACCTACAAGCTCATGGTCGTCGTTCGTCAGACCGTCCGTATTCAATCCAAAGTGATTATGACCAAGGACCTGAAGACGGTGACCGTCGGCGCGCTGGTGACGTATCACATCAACGATGTTGTTGCGGCTGCGGTCAGTGTCGCGGACCTCGCTTCCGACGTGATCGAGCGCTCGCAGGCCGCGATCCTCGCGGCAGTCTCCAGGCATACGATCGAGTCGATTCAGGCCGACCGGCTCGGCTTCAACAAGGAGTTGAGCGAGCGCGTCTCCGAGGTGCTGAACGGCTATGGCGTCGAAGTGCATCAGGCGCAGTTGACCGAATTTGCGCCGTGTACGGCGCTTGCGATCAACGGCAACGCGGCGGTCGGAAGCTATCAGCTTTGGACCGGCTTCTGAGCGGTCTGAACTGATCGGTTGACCGCGCTGCGCCGCTCCGGTTCTATCGGCTTTTACGGAGTATCCCGCGCATGCCCGTTCTGAACCGCATTGCCGACCAGGCTGGCGAAGTCGCCGAATGGCGCCGCTACCTGCACCAATATCCGGAATTGCTCTACGAGGTGCATGAAACGGCGAAGACGGTCACCGAGAAGCTGAAAGCTTTCGGTTGCGACGAGGTAGTGCCGGGGATCGGCCGCACCGGCGTCGTTGGCGTCATTAAGGGCAACAAACCCGGCGATAAAGTAATCGGCATGCGCGCCGACATGGATGCGCTGCCGCTCGATGAAATCACCGGCAAGCCTTATGCCTCGAAAATTCCCGGCAAGATGCACGCCTGCGGTCACGACGGACATACCGCGATGCTGCTCGGCGCCGCGCGTCATCTTTGCGAAACGCGAAACTTCGCTGGCACCGCGGTCGTGATCTTCCAGCCCGCCGAAGAGGGCGGCGCCGGCGCGAAAGCGATGATCGACGACGGCCTGATGACGCGCTTCAAGATCAATGAAGTCTACGGCATGCACAACATGCCGGGGCTTCCGGTCGGAAAGTTCGCGATGCGGCCGGGTCCGATCATGGCGGCGGCCGACCGTCTGACGATCGAAATCGAGGGCGTCGGCGGTCACGCGGCCCGCCCGCATTTTGCAATCGACACGGTCCTCGTGGGCGCGCAGGTCATCAACGCGCTGCAATCCATCGTCTCGCGTAACGTCGATCCGCTCGAAAGCGCCGTAGTATCGATCACGCTGTTTCAGGCCGGTCACACCGACAACGTGATCCCGCAGACCGCGCTCCTGCGCGGTACCGCGCGAAGCCTCCGCGCCGGCGTTCGCGATCTTCTGGAGAAGCGCATCGTCGAGATCGTCGAAGGTGTTGCGAAACTCTACGGCGCCAAGGCGAAGGTGAAATACTCGCGCGATTATCCGGTCGTTGTGAACAACGAGAAAGCTGTCGATTTCGCGTCGTCGATTGCGCGCGAAATCTCGGGCGAAGCGAATGTCGACACCAAGACGCCGCCGGTGATGGGCGGCGAGGACTTCGCCTTCATGCTCGAGGAGCGGCCCGGCGCGTTCATCTTCATGGGTAACGGCGACAGCGCGAACCTGCACCATCCGGCATATGATTTCGACGACAGCGCCATACCCTACGGCGCTTCGTACTGGGTGCGGCTCGTCGAGAAAGCGATGCCGGCGTAAAGCATGATCCCGAAAAGCGGGAAACGGTTTTCGGAAAACATCATGCTTAAACTAAAAATCTAAAGCGGGATCGGATAAATCGAGTCATCCCGCTTTAGGCGTTTCGCTTCTTGAATGGCTCCGTCGCGAGCGCAATGCCGCCGAGCACCAGCGCGAGTCCGACCGCGTGATAGGTGTAGAGCGTTTCGCCGAGCGTGAGCACGGCAAGCCCCGCGCCGTACACCGGCAAGAGATACAGCGCCATGCCTGTGAGCGAAGGTCCCGCATATTTCACGAGGATCTGATACAGGCCGAACGCGATCACGGATGGAAATAGGGCGAGCGCCAGGATCGCGCTCCACTGCTCCTTGCCGTGCGGGAACGCACCTTGTGCGAACTCGAAGAGCATGAACGGCGTGAGCGCGAGCGAGCCAACGATTGCTATCGCAGCGAACAGCGGCAATGTCGGCAGCGACTTCAGTTCTTTACGCTTGAGGATTACGGAATAGACCGCCCATGCGAATGCGCAGACCGCTATCCCGATATCGCCGATGCTGAATTCCCAGGTGAGTAGGCGGCCCGGCTCGCCATGCAGGATGATGACGGCGACACCCGCGAATCCGATCAGCGTGCCGAACAACCGCGCGGCAGAAAGCTTCTCGCGATAGAACAGCGCTTCAAGCAACACGATCGAGATCGCGGAAGACGAATAAATCAGCGCTGCGTTGCTCGCGGTAGTGTGGCGCAAGGATAGATAAACACCCGCGCCGCAGACCACCATGCCGAGAACGCCGAGCCACAGAAGCTCGCGCCATAATGCCGCGAAAGCCCCGATGTTTCTGACAAGCCCGCGCCACGCGAACGGCAGCAGGATCAGGCTCGCGAGAAACCACCGCCAGAAAGCGAGCGTCGAAGGCTCGACCGCGTGTGTGACGGCGCGGCCGATCACGAGGTTCGAGACGAAAAAGAGCGGCATCGCGAACAGGAGCGCGTAGGTGCCGAGACGTGAGGGAGGTTGCATTGCACGACTGCTTTAGCCCGAAGCGCCGCTTCGAGCTACGCCGGAAATGCAGGGCTCAGCGAAGCGACAGGCGTTGACCGTCGAAGACGGTCGGTACGCACGGCACGCCCTTCGTCTGCAACCGCGCGCAGACCCGCGCAGCGGCGGCGGCATTCGCGAGCGGCCCGGCCACGAGCCGCAATTCGACGGTGCCCGCTTTCGGGCCTTCCTTGATGCTGATGAGCGGGCGCATGTTGTCGAGCGCCGCACCGTGGTTTCCGCGCAAGGTCGCCCAGCGGGCACGAAGCCCGTCTACGGTTTTTTCGCCGCCGAGATCTACCCCGAACTCGGTGCGCGTCGTGCTCGCCGTGTCGGAAGTGTCGGTGCTACCGGGCTGCGTGTTGGCGGGAACAGTATTCGTCAGCGCCTGCTTCTGTAGTGCTTCCTGCGGCCGGGGCTCGGGATTGGGCGGCGCGAGAACCTGCACGGGAGGAGCGGAGGGCGGCGGAGGCTCCTGCATTGCCGGCGGCTCCGGCTTTTTCTGCGGAATGCTGGCGGTAATGTCGCCGACGGAGCGTTCGAGTTGTTCGAGCCGGGTCGCGAGACGGTCGCGCTCGGATGCAAGCACCCGTACCGCGTCATTGAGGCGGCTGATCTCGCGCTCGGCCTGCGGGTTGATGACGACCTGCGGAGGAGGCTGGACTGCTGCCGAGGAATAGGGCGGTACCGGCGCCTTGCCTTCGCGCCAGATATAGACCGTGCCGGCGGCGCTGATCGCGCCGAGTGCCGCGATGGTCCAGACGGTATAGATCGCCGCCATCCGCGGCGCCCTGCGGACAGGCTTCCGGTCTTTCCGGGGGTCGATCTTGGGCGTAACGGTCATCGGCCGGCAGAATCCGCGAATCGTTTGCGGGAATGTACCAGAGTCGGCCCGCCAACCCGCCGCTGGCTTCCGGGGGCAAGCACTATCGGCTAAACCGCCTGCGCCGCATAAGGCCGCCTATCAGGGAACT
>CAZFPR010000115.1:2784-8501 GCA_964521045.1 uncultured Hyphomicrobiales bacterium | reverse complement strand
CGAGAATGCGCAGGCCGCTCAGGCAATCGAGCTTTCGCGGTGAGCGGTCGTAGAGGTCGCAGGCGATCTCCTTGATGAAGGCGATCCGCACCGGGTTCAGCGCATGCAGAGGGCGCATCTTGCCGTTCGGCGCCCACCATTCCTTTGCCATCGCGGCAAAGCGCGAAACTTCCGCGGGGTCGATGGTGGTTCTTGCTGTCGCCTCTGGCATGGAGAAATTCCAGAATTTCCGGCCATTTCCGCCGTTGCGGGGGGTCGCCCCGGACTGTATCTATACGCGCCTTTTCCGCCGGGGCGAAGGTTTCGTCCCGGCGCTTTCGTGAAGCAAGAGCAGTCCAAGAGTAAACGATGGCCCGTCTGGTCATGAAATTCGGCGGCACGTCCGTCGCCGACATCGAGCGCATCCGGAACGTCGCGCGGCATGTGAAGCGCGAGGTCGACGCCGGCCATGAGGTCGCGGTCGTCGTGTCCGCGATGTCTGGCAAGACCAACGAGCTCGTGGCCTGGTGCCGCGAGGCATCGCCGATGCACGACGCGCGCGAGTACGACGCGGTGGTGGCTTCGGGCGAACAGGTGACTTCGGGCCTCTTGGCGATCGTCCTGCAAGGCATGGGTATCACCGCGCGCTCGTGGCAGGGCTGGCAATTGCCGCTCTACACCGACGGCACGCACGGAGCCGCGCGCATCAAGGGCCTGAACGGCGAAGAACTCATTAAGCGCTTCAAGGAGCGCAAGGAAGTAGCGGTGATCGCGGGCTTCCAGGGTATCAATAAGGAAACGGGCCGCATCTCTACGCTCGGCCGCGGCGGCTCGGATACGAGTGCGGTCGCGGTTGCGGCTGCGATCCACGCGGACCGCTGCGACATCTATACCGACGTGGACGGAGTCTATACGACCGATCCGCGTATCGTGCCGAAGGCAAAGCGCCTGGAAGCGGTCGCTTTCGAAGAGATGCTGGAGATGGCGTCGCTAGGCGCCAAGGTTTTGCAGGTTCGCTCGGTCGAGCTTGCGATGACACAGAAAGTGCGTTTGTTCGTGCGCTCGAGTTTCGATGCGCCCGACGCGCCGCAGGTGGACGCCAAAGGCCGTCCGCCCGGCACGTTGATCTGCGACGAGGAGGAGATCGTGGAAAATCAGGTCGTCACCGGCATCGCCTTCTCGAAGGACGAAGCGCAGATCGCGTTGCGCGAGGTAGCCGACAAGCCCGGCGTGGCAGCGGCGATCTTCGGGCCGCTCGCGGAGGCGCATATCAACGTCGATATGATCGTGCAGAACGTATCGGCCGACGGCAAGAAGACCGACATTACCTTCACCGTTCCGGTCGCGGAGTTCGAAAAGGCCAAGCAGACGATCGACAAGGCCAAAGACAGGATCGGCTTTGCCTCGATGGAAGGCTATGGCGATGTCGTGAAGGTGTCGGTGATCGGCGTGGGCATGCGCAGCCATGCCGGCGTCGCCGCGACCGCCTTCCGTGCGCTCGCCGAGAAAGGCATCAATATCCGCGTCATTTCCACGTCGGAGATCAAGATTTCCATCCTGATCGACGCGGCCTACACCGAACTTGCGGTACGCACTTTGCATTCGGTATACGGACTCGACGGCTAGCGCGCTCGCGCTCCGCTTTCGCGTAGATAGGCGTTACTCAAGCACCGGGCCCGCGCGGCGCCCGGACGAAGGGCAGGGCCAGATGCGTGGCTCCCTCGGCGGTCCGCGCGTTTTGCTGAGACGACTCCGCGAAACCATGGCGGAGCAGATCAGCGCGCAGGAGCGTCTCGACAAGATCGTCGTGTTGATCGCCGCCAACATGGTGGCGGAGGTCTGCTCTGTTTACGTGCTCCGCGTGGACGGCACGCTCGAGCTTTACGCAACGGAAGGCCTTAACCGCGAGGCTGTTCACCGCACGGTGCTGAGCGCCGGCGAAGGTCTCGTCGGTCTCGTCGCGAAAGAAGCCGAGCCTCTGAATCTGCCGAACGCGCAGAATCACCCCGCATACGCCTACAAGCCGGAGACGGGCGAAGAAATTTACAACTCCTTCCTCGGCGTTCCGATCCTGCGCGGCGGCAATACGCTCGGCGTGCTCGTCGTGCAGAACCGCGCGCGGCGCACCTACTCCGAAGAAGAAGTGGAAGCGCTACAGACGACCGCGATGGTGGTCGCCGAGATGATCGCGTCCGGCGAACTGACCGCGCTCGCGACACCCGGCCACGAACCCGCCGCGCGTCGTGCGCTTCAGCTCAACCGCCTCCCGCTTCCCCAAGACATCGGCTTCGGCCGCCTCGTTCTGCACGAGCCGCGCATTCATGTGCAGAACGTGATCGCGGACGACATCACCGCGGAGCTTGCGCGTCTCGATGCGGCGGTGGAAACGCTGCGCTCCTCCATCGACGTCATGCTCGAAGACGAGGGCATGGCCCGCGCGGGCGAACATCGCGACGTGCTCGAGGCCTATCGCATGTTCGCGCAGGACCGCGGCTGGATGAAGAAGCTCCAGGAAGCGGTGCAGACCGGCATCACAGCCGAGGCTGCGGTCGAGCGCGTGCAGTCCGATACCCGCGCGCGCATGCTGCGCCAGACCGATCCCTATATCCGCGAGCGCCTGCACGATCTCGACGATCTCGCGAACCGCCTGATGCGCGAACTCACGGGCGCCGATGCGGAAGCGCGCACGAGCAATCTTCCAGACAACGCGATCCTCGTCGCGCGCAACATGAGCCCGGCGGCGCTCTTGGATTACGACCGCACCCGGCTGCGCGGCATCGTGCTGGAAGAAGGCGCGCCGACGAGCCATGTCGCGATTGTCGCGCGCGCGATCGGCGTGCCGACGGTCGGCCAGATTGCGAATGCGACCGCGCTTTCCGATCAGGGCGATGCCATCATCGTCGATGGCGAAACCGGCGAAGTGCAATTGCGCCCGCCGCCGGATCTCGAACGCGCCTATGTAGAAAAAGTGAAACTACGTGCGCGCAGGCAGGCGCAGTACGCCGCGCTTCGCGACCGCGAGGCGGTCACCAAGGATGGCGTGAAGATCGCGCTTCACATGAACGCAGGCCTGCTCGTGGACCTGCCGCATCTCGCGGAAGCCGGAGCGGACGGCATTGGCCTGTTCCGCACCGAGTTGCAGTTCATGATCGCCGCGGCGCTGCCGCGCACGAGCGAGCAGTATCAGCTTTACCGTTCGGTGCTGGATGCCGCGAAGGGCAAGCCGGTTACTTTTCGCACGCTCGACATCGGCGGCGATAAGGTGCTGCCTTATCTTCGTTCGGTCGAAGAAGAAAACCCGGCGCTCGGCTGGCGCGCGATTAGGCTCTCGCTCGACCGTCCCGGATTGCTTCGTGCGCAGGTGCGAGCGTTGCTGCGCGCCGCCGCGGGACGCGAACTGCGCATCATGTTTCCGATGGTGGCAGTGGTTACCGAGTTCGATAACGCTCGCGCGCTGGTCGAGCGGGAGCTGACCTATCTGCGCCGTCACGGCCATCGGCTGCCCAATCAGGTGATGGTCGGCGCGATGCTGGAAGTGCCGTCGCTTCTTTTTGCGCTCGACGAACTTCTGGAGCGCGCGGATTTTCTTTCGGTCGGCTCGAACGACCTGATCCAGTTCCTGTTCGCCGCCGACCGCGGCAACGCGCAGGTTGCAAACCGCTTCGATCCGCTTTCGCCGCCCGGCCTGCGCGTGCTGAAACTGATCGCGGAGAAATGCCAGAAGCACGGCAAGCCGTTCACCCTTTGCGGCGAACTTGCCGCAAAACCCCTGGAGGCGATGGCGCTGATCGCGCTCGGCTTCCGTTCGCTGTCGCTGTCGCCTGCGATGATCGGCCCGGTGAAGGCCATGGTGCTTGCGCTGGATGCTGGTGCGGCGGCAAAAGCGATCGAACCGCTGATGGAAGGCGGCGCTTCCGGCCGCGAAAAGCTTCGTGCCTTCGCGCAGGAAGCCGGAATTCCGGTTTAAGGGTCGATCATGCTGCCCATTCAGCGCCTTGAGGCGCTCATCGCACGTCATGCCGAGCTTGAGGCCGAGCTGTCGAAGGGTGCTGGCGGCGAGAGCTTCGTGAAGCTTTCGCGCGAGCATGCGGAGCTTTCGCCGGTGATCGAAGACGTGAAGGCGTTGAAGCAGGCGCAGGACGACCTCGCCGGAGCCGAGCAACTGCTGGCGGGAAACGATCCCGAGATGGCGCGCCTCGCGGCTGATGAGAAGCGCGAACTGCAAGGGAAGATCGAAGAACTCGAGCAGAAGCTGCGGCTCGCGCTGATCCCGAAAGACAAAGCGGATTCGCATGACGCGATCCTCGAAGTGCGCGCCGGCACCGGCGGCGACGAAGCCTCGCTGTTCGCGGGCGATCTCTTCCGCATGTACGAACGCTATGCGGGCCTGCAAGGCTGGAAGGTTGAAGTGCTTTCGATGAGCGAGGGCACTGCCGGCGGCTACAAGGAAATCATCGCCGCGATCCGCGGCAAGGGCGCTTTTGCAAGACTGAAGTTCGAATCCGGCGTGCATCGCGTGCAGCGCGTGCCGGATACCGAGGCGTCGGGCCGGATCCACACCTCGGCGGCGACCGTCGCGGTGCTGCCCGAAGCCGAAGATGTCGATATCGATATCAACGAGGCGGATCTGAAGACCGACGTATTCCGTGCGTCCGGTGCCGGCGGTCAGCACGTGAACAAGACCGAGTCCGCCGTTCGCATCACGCACCTGCCGACCGGTATCGTCGTGGCCGTGCAGGACGAGCGTTCACAGCACAAGAACCGCGCCCGCGCCATGATGCTTCTGAAAACCAAGCTCTACGATATGGAGCGGCAGCGCCTCGATTCGTCGCGTGCCGCCGAGCGCAAGAGCAAAGTAGGCTCCGGCGATCGCTCTGAAAGAATCCGCACCTATAATTTCCCGCAGGCGCGTGTCACCGATCATCGCATCAACCTGACGCTGCATAAGCTTCCGCAGATCATGGAAGGGATCGCGCTCGGCGAGATCGTCGATGCGCTCGTGGCCGAGCATCAGGCGGCGTTGCTCGCCGACGAAGAGAGCAAGCTCTCGGCATGAATGCCGCATCCGGGCGCTCTGTCACGTTCGGCGATCTGCGCCGCTGGGCGGCGGAGGAGTTCGAGGCGGCGAAGATCGAGAGCGCGGCGGCGGACGCACGCCTGCTGCTTCTCCATGCGGCGAAGTTCGATGCCGCCCGGCTCATCTCTTCCGAATACGAGGCCGCCGACGAGGGCCTGATCGAAGTCTATGAGCGTCTCGTTTCGCGCCGTCTGTCCGGTGTGCCGGTGGCGCGCATCGTGGGCGAGAAGGAATTCTGGAGTCTGCGCTTCGCACTTGGCGAAGAAACGCTCGTCCCACGGCCCGAAACCGAAACGGTTGTCGAGGCCGCGCTCGATCTGATTGCCGACAGGAGCGCTCCGCTTGCCGTTCTCGATCTCGGCACAGGTACGGGAGCGATTCTCGCAGCACTTCTTTCCGAATTGCCGAACGCAAAAGGTATCGCGGTCGACCGAAGCGAAGCCGCGCTGCGCGTGGCCCGCGAGAATTTCGGCAATCTTTCGCTGGGATCCCGCGTTTCCTGCCTGTGCGGAGACTGGGCGAGCGCGATCGGCGGAACTTTCGATCTGATCGTTTCCAATCCGCCTTACATCGCGCCGAAAGAGCTGGCCTTATTGTCGCCCGAAGTGCGCGACCATGATCCGAGGCTTGCACTGGAAGCGGGTCCTGACGGGCTCGGCGC
>CAZFPR010000115.1:0-2774 GCA_964521045.1 uncultured Hyphomicrobiales bacterium | reverse complement strand
TATCGGGCCATCGCTGTTCAGCTTGGCGATCGCCTCGCAGGCTCCGGCATAGCGGTTCTCGAACTGGGACAAGGTCAGGAAGCGGCGGTCAGCGAGCTAATCCATAAGACCGGGAGGCTCGCGGTTGCAGGGCCTGCGCGAAAGGACCTTGCCGGTATTCCCCGCGCGCTCGTTATCCACGTCAAAAGGTGAGGCAAAAAAGCGCTTGGAAGGCATCGCAAGAGGCACTAGTGTCGTTTCCAGATTCGACCCGGTAAGGCTTTCAGAGCAAGGGCTCACAAAAGCAGGGCTGGCCAAGCGGCCGCCAAGACCGGGTCCAACGCATCAGCAAACGAAGCGCGAGACGAAGAGTTCTTCCGCGCAGAGCCGAGGGCGAAACATCCGCGTTTTAAGCGCGAGATTTCCGGTCGAATGACCAAAACCAACATCGCTTGGCGTGTCGCCACGTCCGGCCATATGTCCGGCTTGTCTTAAGGCAAACCGAGAAAGACGGATTGACCGTCGCGAGAAGAGAGAAAGTTTCCGATGAGAAACGGACAGCAGCACCACAATAACAATCATAAGCGCATGCGCGGGCGTAACCGCCGCGGCGGAGGCGGGCATAATCCGCTGACCCGCGTTTATGAATCGAATGGCCCCGATGTGAAGATTCGCGGCACCGCGCATCACGTCGCGGAAAAGTATTTGCAGCTGGCACGCGACGCACAATCCGGCGGCGATCCGGTTTCCGCCGAGAGCTATCTCCAGCACGCGGAACACTACTTCCGCCTGATTGCAGCCGCGCAGCAGCAGATGGCGCAGAGCAATCCGAACTATCAGCAGCAGCCGATCCAGCGCAGCGATCAGGAAAACGACGGCGACGACGAGGGCGACGATAGCGATAACAGCGACTCGCGTTTTCAGAGCCCGCCGAGCTACCAGAGCGAAGCCCCGCAGCAGAACGCACCGCGTCCGCAGCCGCAGAACATGCCGCAGCCGAATATTTCGGAAAACGGATTGCCGGCTTTCATCACCGGCGGTGCGCCGCAACAGGGCGGCGATAACGAACAGGGCGGCAATCGTTTCAACCGCAATCGCGGCAGGGGCCGTTTCAACAATCGTCCGCGCAACGAAGGCGGCGACAACCGCGAGCAGGGTACCGGCCAGCCGCAGCCTGCCGAAGCAAAGCCCGATCCCGCCGAATAATCAGCCGAGTATTTCGATTGTATCGCCTGCCGAGATTTTTCCGGCTGTGACGACCCGCGCATAGACGCCGAGATCGGTCTCTCCGGTCTTGCGCCAGATCGCTTCGGGAATGTCGATGTCGCGTTCGGCGGTTTCCGGATTTACTTCGGTCGCAGCACAGCGCACCACGCGTTTCGTGATCTTCAGTTCCGCGCCGCCGGCACGGATCGTTTTCCCGATCAGTTCGAATTCGGACCAGGGCTTCCAGCCGGTGAGGTAAATGTTCGCGCGGAAGCGCAGCGGATGAATCTCGCGGTTGATCGTCTGCGCGAGATCTTCGACCGTTTCGAGATTGACGATGTGTGCGACTTTGGCGGCGACGTCCGAAAAGCTGTGTCCGGGCGCCTCCAGCACCTTCACCGGCCCGCGCGCTTCGCGCCCCATGAACTCCTCGAAGAAGTATTCGATCGCGCCGCGGCCTGCTTCGGTCTTCAGGCTCGCTTCGACGAGCGGCATGCCGTCCTTGATCACGGTCAAGGTGCCGCTCGCGTCGTCGTAGTTTGTTTCCAGCGCTGCGAGCTTCGCATTCCGCATCAGGCACAGAAACTTGATTTTGGGCTGCCAGCTCGGCGCCGCCGGATCGAAGCCCGAGGGACCGTTCTCGATCGCGAAGGCACGGTCGGCCGGGAAGGTCGCATCGGGCGCGAGCGAAACGCTTTTGAGGAGTTCGCCGGAGAGACCCTTAACGGGATAGCGGTACAGGGAGACGACGCGGGCGGGATCGGACATTGCGGCTTTCATGGCGGCATTTCTCCCGAACCGGCCCCGCCGGGCAAGCGTTAACGGAGCCCGATTTTTCACTTTTGGGGTCTTTTCCGCCCATCGTGCAGACCCCATTTGATCGTACGGATGCCGCGTCCGGGCCCAGGCGGGACGAGAGGCGGCAGGCCCAAGGAGAAAGCCTATGAACTTCGAAAAATACACCGAGCGCGCCCGGGGTTTTGTGCAGTCGGCGCAGTCGCTCGCGCTGCGCGAAGGGCATCAGCAATTTGCGCCCGAGCACCTACTGAAGGTGTTGCTCGACGATCCCGAAGGTCTTGCCGCGGGCCTGATCGGCCGCGCAGGCGGCAACGCAAAGGACGTACTGGCGGCTGTCGAAATCGCGCTCGGCAAGATGCCGAAAGTGGAAGGCGCGGGTGCCGGCCAGATTTATCTCACGCCTGCCCTCGCGCGCGTGTTCGCGACCGCCGAAAAGGCCGCGGAGAAGGCGGGCGACAACTTCGTCACCGTCGAGCGCCTGCTGCTCGCGCTGACCCTTGAAAAAGATACCGAGGCCGGCAAGCTGCTCGCGCGCGGCGGGCTCACGCCGCAGAACCTCAACGCCGCTATCGAACAGATCCGCAAGGGCCGCACGGCGGACTCCGCTTCCGCAGAAAACGCCTATGACGCATTGAAGCGCTATGCCCGCGACATCACCGAGGCCGCGCGCAACGGCAAGCTCGATCCGGTGATCGGCCGCGAGGAGGAAATCCGCCGCGCGGTGCAGGTGCTTTCGCGCCGGACCAAGAACAACCCGGTGCTGATCGGCGAGCCCGGCGTCGGCAAGACCG
>CAZFPR010000114.1:3130-8670 GCA_964521045.1 uncultured Hyphomicrobiales bacterium | reverse complement strand
TCCGCCCCGGCACCGCGCCGCCGGACAGCCTCTCCATCGTCGGCTTCACCGACGAGAACGGCGAGCCGATCGGCGGCAACCGCAATCGCGGGCTGAGCCAGGACCAGCAGGGCTTCTTCAACCGCGGCCGCGGGCTGTGGTGATCGCGGACTGAGACCTCTCATTCCTCATGGTGAGGAGCGCCGCGTCTCGAACCATGAGGTATTCAGCCTCATCCTTCGAGACGCTCACCTTCGGTTCGCTCCTCAGGATGAAGTGGATTGATCCACGCGGCCACGCCGCATATATGTCTCGCCCGAAAAGAGAATCGTCATGCGCGCAGAAACCCAGAAGCTCGTCGAAGAAATCAAGCAGTCGGTCGAACTGCTGAGGAGGTCTCTTTGACGTCGAGAAATCGGAAAAGCGTCTCGCCGAGCTGAACGCGCTCGCCGAAGACCCGAAGCTCTGGGACGATCCGCAGAAGGCATCGAAGGCGATGCAGGAGCGCACCTCGCTCGAGGACGCGCTCGGCTCCATCCGGCGCATCGAAACCGATCTTTCCGACAGCATAGAGTTGATCGCGCTCGGCGAAGCCGAGAAGGACGAGGCGACCGTCAAGGACGCGGAAAGCAAACTTGCCGAGTTGAAAGCCGAAACCGGGCGCAGGCAGATGGAAGCGCTCTTGTCGGGCGAGGCGGATGCCAACGACGCCTATCTCGAAGTTCATGCGGGCGCGGGCGGCACCGAGAGCCAGGACTGGGCCTCGATGCTGCTGCGCATGTACACGCGCTGGGCCGAGCAGCACAAATACAAGATCGCGCTCGTCGAGCAGAGCGACGGCGAAACCGCCGGCATCAAGTCCGCGACCATCGAGGTCAAGGGCAAGAACGCCTACGGCTGGCTGAAGACCGAGAACGGCGTGCATCGCCTCGTGCGTATTTCGCCGTACGACGCAAACGCGCGGCGGCACACTTCGTTTTCCTCGATCACGGTTTATCCGGTGGTCGACGACGACATCAAAATCGAAATCGATGAATCGCAAGTGCGCGTGGATACGATGCGCTCGGGCGGCGCGGGCGGCCAGCACGTCAACAAGACCGAGTCCGCGGTGCGCCTCACGCACATTCCGACGGGCATCGCGGTCGTCTCGCAAGGCGACCGCTCGCAACACAAGAACCGCGCGCAGGCCTGGAACATGCTCCGCGCAAAACTGTATCAAGAAGAGTTGAAGCGCCGCGAAGAGAAGGCGGCGGCGGAGCAGGCGGCGAAGACCGATATCGGCTGGGGTCACCAGATCCGCTCTTATGTGTTGCAGCCGTATCAGCTCGTGAAAGACCTGCGCACCGGCGAGACTTCGACTTCGCCGCAGGATGTGCTTGACGGCGATCTCGACGACTTCATGCACGCAACGCTCGCGCAGAAGGTGTTCGGCGGTGGGCCGGACTCGGTCGAGGACGTGGAGTAGTCCTCTCTTTTCACGTCTCGGTTTTCAGCGCGCATAGCCACTTTGCTTCACCGCAGCTTGCTTTCGCTCCGCAGAGCGGCATGATCCCGCGTGATCCGAGCGCAGAAAAATACTGCGCCGCAATAAACTCCGGGAGAGAAACGATGACGCAATGGGTTCGCTTCGAACGCGGCGGCAAAACGCATTTCGGCACGCTGGAAGGCGACACGATCAAGGTTCACGAAGGCGACATGTTCGCGGGCGCGAAAGCGACCGGAGAGAGCGTAAAGCTTTCCGATGTGAAGCTCTCGACGCCGTGCGAACCCTCGAAGATGGTCTGCCTCTGGAACAACTTCCACGAACTGGCCGCGAAAAACGACTTCCAGCATCCGACCGAGCCGCTTTATTTCATCAAGGCGCCGAACGCCTATCATCCGCACGGCGAGCCGATCCGCCGTCCTTCCACCTATGACGGCAAGATCGTTTACGAAGGCGAACTCGGCGTCGTCATCGGCAAGAAGTGCTCGAACATTTCAGAAGCGGAAGCCGGCGACTATATCTTCGGTTACACCTGCGTGAACGACGTCACCGCGGTCGACCTGATGAAGAAATTCCCGACCTTCGATCAGTGGACGCGCGCGAAAAGCTTCGACACCTTCGGCGTGTTCGGTCCTGCGATCACGACCGGCGTCGATCCGATGAAGCTCCGCATCAAGACGATCCTGAACGGGAAAGAGCGGCAGAATTATCCGGTCACCGACATGTTCTTCCCGCCGCACAAGCTGGTCGCGGCGGTCTCGAAAGACATGACCTTGATGCCGGGCGACATCATCGCCTGCGGCACCTCGCTCGGCGTCGGCGTGATGGAAGCGGCGAACAATGTGGTCGATATCGTGATCGACGGCGTCGGCACGCTCACAAACAAATTCGATCAGGTGCTGCCGTCGCCGTATCTTCTCGGCGAAGCGCCGAAGCCGCGCCGCATCTGCATCGTCGGCGCGGGCGCGATCGGCGGACTGTTGGCCGCCAAGTTCGCGCTTGCGGGCGAAGATGTGACCGTGATCGATCAGGGCGCACACCTGACTGCGATCCAGAAGGGCGGCCTCAAGTTAGAGTGGCATGACGGCAAGGTGCAGACCGCGAAGATGAAGGCGGTGAGCAAGGCCGCCGACGCCGGCAAGCAGGACCTCGTTGTGCTGGCGGTCAAGGCGCACTTCCTCGATCAGGTCGTGCGCGACATCGATCATCTGATGGACAAGGACACGGTGGTGCTCACCGTGCAGAACGGCCTGCCGTGGTGGTACTTCCAGAAGCTCGGCGGCAAATACGACAACCAGCGCCTGGAGAGTCTCGATCCTTCGGGCGTGCTTACGAAGAAGGTGGAAGCCGAGCGGCTGATCGGCTGCGTCGTCTATCCGGCAGCGGCGGTGACGGCGCCCGGCGTGATCCATCACGTCGAAGGCGACCGCTTCCCGATCGGGGAACTCGACGGCAAGACGCGCGAGCGCACCAAATCGCTGCACGATCTCTTCGTCAAAGCAGGATTGAAGTCGCGCGTGTTGAAGGACATCCGCTCGGAAATCTGGCTCAAGGCCTGGGGTAACCTTTCCTTCAATCCGATCTCGGCACTGACGCACGCGACGCTCGTCGATATCTGCCAGTTCGCCGAAACCCGTGCGCTTGCCGCGACCATGATGAAGGAAGCGCAGGAGATCGCGGAGAAGCTCGGCGTCACCTTCCGCGTCAGCATCGACAAGCGCATCGCGGGCGCGGAGTCGGTCGGCGCGCATAAAACGTCCATGTTGCAGGACGTCGAAGCGGGCCGTTCGCTCGAGACCGAAGCGCTGATCGGCTCTATTCTCGAAATGGCGAAGATCACGAATACACCGGCGCCAGCGATCGAGTCGGTCTATGCGCTTGTGAAATTGCTCAACAAGGTGATGCTGATGGAGAGCGCGGGTGTGCGGGTCGTGAAGGCGGCGTAAGCCCAACTCACCTCTCCCCGACGGGGAGAGGTCGCGAGCGAAGCGAGCGGGTGAGGGGGCTCTTAGCAAGTCGTTTGCACAGAACCCCCTCACCCTAACCCTCTCCCCAAAGGGGAGAGGGAAAAGTTTCTTTACTGAATCCGCTCGTAGATCGCCGGAATGTTCAGCGGTTTGATCTCTTCGTCGAAGTTGGCGGCATCATAGGCGGCGATGCGCCAACGCTTGGACGAGGCTTCGAAGATCAGGAGCACGTTCGCCTTGCGGCGGTTCGTGATTTTCGTATTCGAGGCCTTGTAGACTTTGTCGAGGAACGGCGCGTAGCTCACGTTATACTGCACGGTGACGGCGGCGAGATCCGTCGCACCTTTGCGCAAGGGTTTGTTCGCGGTGACGATGTCGATGCGGTAATCGCCTGCCTTGTAGAACATACAGCCGGTGCGGCCGTTGATCTCGAGCTTCAGCTGTTCTTTCTGCGCTTCCTTGGTGGGGATGATCGTCATTTTCTCCATGCGGCCGCTCAGAAAGAACTCGATCTTCTCTTTGTTCGTGTAGTCCTTCTCTTTGAGAAACGCGCCGCGATCATCCCAGTAGCTGATCGTGACGAGGCCTGCGCGCTCGGCATTCAGGAGAAAATCGTACTGCGCGACCGAGATGAGTTCGCTCCGGCAGTCGCCCGGAGGGGAGTTCTCCGCGACCCTCCGCTCGCCGATCCAGAGTGCGCCGTTCAGCGCGTTCCAGTCGGTGTTGATGATGTGAAGCGCTTCGCCGTCGCTGAGCGTCTTGGTTTGCGCGAACGCGGCGGCGGTGAGCGAAAGCGAGACGAGAACGGCGGGCAACAATCGCATGACAGCACCAACCCCCTGCGAGCGCTACGTCAGCTTAGCGCTATCGCGGGTTGACGCAACAAGGGCCTTCGCCGAACTATATTCCAAAGAAATAGGGGAGGCTTCGCATGTTTCAGCCGGGTTTGATGAAGGGCCAGAAAATTCTCGTGACCGGCGGCGGCACTGGATTGGGCCGCGCCATGAGCGAGAAATTTCTGTCGCTCGGAGCCGAAATTGCGATCTGCGGACGCAGAAAGCAGGTCTGCGAAGAGACCGCGGCGGCGCTCATGAAGGCGCATGGCGGCAAAGTCAGCGCCTATGGCGTCGACATCCGCGACGCGGCTGCGGTCGATGCGATGGTCGGCGAAATCTTCAAGGAGGGTGCGCTCACGGGCCTCGTGAATAATGCCGCCGGCAACTTCATCTCGCGCACCGAAGACCTCTCGCCGAACGGCTTCGATGCGGTCGCGAATATCGTCATGCGCGGCACGTTCTATGTGACGCATGCGGTCGGCAAGCGCTGGATCGCGGGCAAGCATAAGGGCAACGTGGTTTCGATCTCGGTGACCTGGGTCAGAAACGGCGGGCCGTTCGTGGTGCCGTCCACGATGAGCAAGGCCGCGGTCGCCGCGATGACGACTTCGCTCGCTTCCGAGTGGGGCCGCCACGGCATCCGGCTCAACGCCATCGCGCCCGGTGAAATTCCGACCGAAGGCATGAGCAAGCGCCTCAATCCGGGCGAGCAGCCGGGCGCGCGCACGGCCAAGCGTAATCCCATGGGCCGTGCGGGTACGCTGGAAGAGTTGCAAAACCTCGCAACCTTCCTGATGTCGCCGGGATGCGACTGGCTCACCGGAGAAATGATCGCGATGGACGGCGCGCAGGCGCTCGCCACCGGCGGCAATTTCTACGAGCTGCGCGAATGGGGTGACGCGGAATGGAAAGCCGCGCGCGACGCGATCGTGGCCCAGAACCAGAAGGACAAGGCGCAGCGCGGCTGAGGCTCCGCGGGAACTTTCTTCTCCCGAACCAAGTTGAGGACTATCGGTCCAAACGCGCCGGCGCATGCCGGAGCGAGGGCATATTTTTGGGAGAGAACTTCATGCGTCTCATTGCCATTGCCGCCGCGGGCATGCTGCTCGCAACCGCCAGCCTTGTGCAGGCTTCTCCGTTGCAGACGGGTGCACCCGAAGTGAGCCGCGCGCCGCTTTATCTCGTGCAGCAGAAGAAAGAAGAAACCGCGATGGAGAAGGTGAAGCGCACCTGGCGCAACTGGACCACGCCTTCGCATTCTTTCTGCGTGCGCTG
>CAZFPR010000114.1:415-3120 GCA_964521045.1 uncultured Hyphomicrobiales bacterium | reverse complement strand
CGTCGAAGACCTGCGTTGCCAAGGGCAAGACCGTGGACGACGCGCGTTCCGTCTGCATCCAGCAGAATCCGCTCTGTTACGTCTCCGCCGGCAAGTGCTGAGCGCGAACTTTGCTATTGCGAAAGCGGGCCGCGGGAATTTTTCCGCAGCCTGCTTTCGCACGAATACTCCCTTTGCAGCCAATAACTTGCGCCGTTCACGAGGCTGACAAAATCGTCCTGTAAGTTTCCTGCATCCCATATTCAGGACACGTTGTGCGCCCGCGATCGTCGCGTGCGTGAGCGGTGTCCGCTATTGCGAGAAAATCGATGCTGGACATGGTGAAAGATTTCCCGATGAGCGCCGGGCCGGGCGGCGCGAGTGCCTCCAGGCTTCCCGCCTTCGGCGAGAAGGTGACCGTGCGTGCGATCCTGGTCGGCGACCGGATCGACACCGCGGGGCTAGAGCGTTCCGACACGCTCTCGAGCTTGCCGCTTGCGTTCCGCGCGGGTGCGAACGGCATTGCCGTCGTGTTCCGCTACGGCGTGGTCGTGATGATCGGGCTCTCGGCACTGGAAGAAGACGGCGTACTCTCCGGCCTCAAGCATCGCATTTTCGGCGCGTTCGCGGTGCGCGAGGAAGAATCGGCGCAGGTCGAAGTGAACGCGGAACGCGAGGACCAGATTCCGCCGGGCGGGCCGATCTATTTCCGCGCGGTCACGCTCGAGCGCCTGCTGCTCGTGGCCTATGCGCTCGCCGACTCCGTCGTGCTCGCGCATGACGAACGGGACGTCGCGCGCGTGCTTGAGCAGACCGAGCCGTTTGCGCGTACGCTTGCGGAGAAGGGCAAGACGCCGGGCGGGCGCAAGGTGATCCTGAAGCACATCGGCAACGCGCTTCTGGTGCAGCATCGCGTGTCCGGCCGGGTCGCAGTCGCGGAAGATCCCGACGTCTTGTGGGATCGCCCGGAACTGAACCGGCTCTATTCGAGGCTCAAGGACGAATACGAACTCGCGGAGCGGGTCGAGGGCCTGAACCGCAAGCTGAAGGTTGCCGCCGATACCGCGCAGGCGCTGACCGACCTGATGAATACCGAGCGCGCGCTGTGGGTCGAACTCCTGATCCTGTTCCTGATCGCGTTTTCGATCGGCATTACGTTCTATCAGATGTGGCGCGGAGCCTACTGACCCGGACGCGGGCCGTTTTCGCGGCGGCCAATGACAGGAATCCCGTAGTGCCCTACGCTCCCTGAGATTCTGCTTGGGAGCGCACAACATCATGAGACCGTATTTACTGACCGCGGTGTGCTTGGCGTCCGCTCTTATTCTGGCCGGGCCGGCCTTCGCCGAACACTGCCGCCCGGGCGAGGTCACGATCTCGCAATTCGTCAACGGGTTCACGAAAACCCAAACCGGCTGGGGCGAGCTGGGTGCCGCGGATGCAGTGCCGTGTCAGGTGAATCTGATCCGCGGCGACGGGGAAATTCCCAAGCAGTGCAGGAATGCGAAGAAACTGACCGCAACCGGAACGGTTCGTCACATGATGGGAATGTCGTTTCTTCACGTGAGCAAGATAAGTTGCGAATAGCCGCTTACGCTTTGTTCGCGGTTTTTCTTTTCGTTCCCGCGCGGGCCGATGCCGCGTCCTGCAAGGCCGGAGATACGGTGACGCTCGAAGGCGAGATCATCATTCCCCCGGTGTTCGACGGCGGCGAATGGTTCTGGCCTGGAAAATTCGCGAAGCGTCCCTGTCAGGTGACGAGGCTGCGCGGCAAAGGCACGCTGCCGAAGGAATGTGCGGTCGGGAAACGGATGTCGCTCACGGGGCGCGTGCTTGAAGCAGGCATTCTGACGCTCGAAGTCGCGTCCATCCGCTGTTACTGAGCGCTATCCGGCTTTCGAAAAGCGGGATATGTTTGCGCGTGCGGTGAGGTCTTGTGCGGTTGGGGAGCCGCGATCCGCCGGGTGGGGGCGAAATTGCAAAAGTCATTCTCGGTTCGCGCGGGGATCGTGTTCGCGCTCGCGTTGCTGCTTCTGGTTCTCCAGCCAAAGGCGGTACGCGCCAACGACCTTGACGAAGACTGGTGCTACTTTCTGAAAGGAAAGCTTGCCGAAGACGCCTGCACGCGGTTGATTGAATCCCGCAAATACAACGGCACAAGACTAGGCGATTGGTACAGGTTTCGCGGTGTTCTGCGCGAGTTGAGCAATAAGCCGGAGCCTGCGATCGCGGACTACAAGGAAGCGATCATCGCGTACCCGAAGGATGCGCTTTCTTACATGACGTTGGGCAGGATTTATCTGGCGCAACGGGATCAGAAGCGTGCGCTTGAGCATATCGAGCAATCGCTTCGGATCGACCCTGCGAATCTTTATCCGCGCGTGTTGCGGGCGAATGTTTACAAACTCGCGGGAGACAACCAGCGCGCACTCGCTGAATACGATCAAGTATTCAAGATGAAGACGTTGTTTGACGCGCTGTTTCAGGCGCGCGGGGACTTTCACCGGGATACCGGCAATTTCGACCAAGCGCTTGCGGACTACAACAGTCTCCTGTTGTCGGATGACAACAGCCTGCTCGGTCCCGGCCTTACCGGACGCGCCGATCTGATGCGGTTGCAAGGAAAAATTGACGAGGCTTTGACCCTGTACGAAGAGGTCCTGCGGCGGACTCCAAACCTGCAAGGCGCCATCCGCGGCCGCGATATCATCCTCGCAAGGCAGAAA
>CAZFPR010000114.1:0-405 GCA_964521045.1 uncultured Hyphomicrobiales bacterium | reverse complement strand
AAAGATCCGAATGCTCTCGTCTTTCATTCCGTGAAGGAAGGACTCGATCGTCTGCGCGAGTTGAGCCGCGCGGGCGATTATTCCCGCGCGCTGGAGGCCGCGAATGCAATTCTGGGGATGCCGGAATTGAACGACGACCAGAAGTGCGAGGTACTACAGTCGCGCTCCGTTTTGCTCGCCAATGCCGGGAAGGTCGGCGACGGCGTCAACGACCGTCTGGAATGTGCGAAGATCAGAATTGATACGGTTCACTCCAACGCCAGAAATCTGCAATGGGCGGCCTGGCGCGATACCGCAAATCTCCTGCGTGATGCCGGCGATTTCGACTACGCTTTCAAGGCGATCGATACTGCCGAAAAGGTCGCCGGACCCGGCACGTTCAGCGCCTATCGCGCAAGCCTGTTC
>CAZFPR010000113.1:0-8862 GCA_964521045.1 uncultured Hyphomicrobiales bacterium | reverse complement strand
CGCGTAAGACCCGACTACTCCCGCGATCGTGGCTTCGGGCCAATTTCCTCCCCGCGCCCACAGGCCGACGAGGAATGCGAGTACGAAGGAAATGAAAGTGCACAGCGTCGTCGCAATCACGAAACGCCAGTTTGCAAGTTCTTCGATCGGCGTGCGCGAAATAAGCTGAAAGAACAGCGCCGGCAGTGCGACGTAGAGGATGAAGAAGTTCAGCCACGCCATGCCGTCTTCGGGGATCTTTCCGATCTTGCCGCTGACGAAGCCGAGCGCGATCAGGCCGAAGAACGGCAGTGCAAGACTGAGAATGTCGGCCATGACGCGATTCCGGGCGGACTTTGGGAAGGCACCTATTGACCGGGCTTTTGGGCCGGTCAACTCATGTTGCAGCGCACTAGCCCCGCGCCCGGGGCTCGGCTAAAGGTCTCCTGAAGCGAACCAGGGGGACTTCGATGAGCGTCTCGCGTCTGCCGAGAAATTTCTACAAACCGCTGGCGATGGGAGCGCCGGAGCCGCTCCGCGAGCTGCCGGTTCGGCTCGAGCGCGTGATCCAGTTCGTCCCCGGGCACAACGAGAAGGTGCTCTCGAAAGTGCCTGACCTCGCGAAGCAGGTCGACGTCGTTCTCGTCAATCTCGAAGATGCAATTCCCGCCGACAGCAAAGACGCCGCGCGCAAGGGTGTGATCTCGGTCGGCAAAAACGTGAAGTTCGACTCGACCGGCTTCTGGATCCGGTGCAATTCGCTCGCGAGCCCCTGGGCGTTCGACGATCTCGTCGACATCGTAGCCGAAGTCGGCAATGCGCTCGATGTCGTGATGCTGCCCAAGGTCGATGGCCCGTGGGACATTCACTATCTCGATCAGTTGCTCGCGCAGCTCGAAGCGAAGCACAAGGTCAAGAAACCGATCCTCATCCACGCCATTCTCGAAACCGCCGAAGGCGTGATGAATGTCGATGCGATTGCGAGCGCCTCGCCGCGCATGCATGGCATGAGTTTCGGACCTGCCGATCTCGCAGCTTCCCGCGGCATGAAGACGACGCGCGTCGGTGGCGGTCATCCCGGCTATCAAGTCGTGGCGGACGCCGAGGAAGGAAAGCCCGGACGCGCCCGTTATCAGCAGGACCTCTGGCACTACTCCATCGGGAAGATGGTCGATGCCTGCGCCGCGAACGGGATCAAGCCGTTCTATGGTCCGTTCGGCGACTTCGCGGACCCCGAAGCCTGCGAAGCGCAGTTCCGCAACGCCTTCCTGCAAGGCTGCCTCGGCGCGTGGTCGCTGCATCCTTCCCAGATCGAAATCGCGAAGAAGGTGTTCAGCCCCGACCCGCAGGAAGTCGCCTTTGCCAAGAAGGCGATCGACGCGATGCCCGACGGCATGGGGGTCGCGCTCGTAGACGGCAAGATGCTCGACGACGCGACCTGGAAACAGGCCAAGGTCATGGTCGATCTCGCGAAGCTCGTCGCCGAGAAAGATCCGGCCCGCGCGAACCTCTACAACCTCTAGCGCGGTCTGCTAGGCTTCCTGCCGGGGGAGCCACAGTACGCCAATGAAGACCTTCGTCGTCGTGAACCCGGCCGCTGCTGGCGGCGGAGCGGGCAAACACTGGCCGAAAATCTCGCGTGAACTTCAGGCCGTGCTCGGTCCATTTGACTCGGCGCTATCCACGAAGCCCGGTGAAGTCACGACGCTGGTCCGCGGCGCGATTGCCGCCGGAGCAAAAAGCGTCATCGCCGTCGGCGGCGACGGCACCGTCAACGAAGCGGTGAACGGGCTCTGCAACGGCGAGAGCGCTCCTGCCAACGACGTGACCTTCGGTTTCGTGATGTACGGAACCGGCGGCGACTTCCGCCGCTCCTTCGATCTGCCGAAGGGCGTGCACGCCGCGATCGAAAATCTCAAACATGCGCGAACCCAGATCATCGATCTTGGCCGCCTGCGCTACACCGGCCCGGATGGCGCGCCCGCGCTGCGCTGGTTCAACAACATCTCGAGCTTCGGCTTCTCGGGGGAAGTCGTTCGCGCCGTGAACGCCGCGCGCTACTCGAAGATGCTCGGCGGCAAGTTCTCGTTCCTGTGGAACAGCTTTCTCGAACTCAGGAAGTATCAGGGCTGCAAGGTCGAGATCACCATCGACGGCGAAACGGTTTCGGAGAACGTCTGCACCGCGGCGATCTGCAACGGACGATACTTCGGCGGCGGAATGAAAATGGCGCCGAATGCCGCGCTGGACGACGGTCATTTCGATGTGGTCGTGGTCAGGCAGGAGCCGCGGCTTACGATCTTCGACATGCGCCTGCTCTACTCCGGGGCGCATATCGATCATCCCAATGTTTCGGTGTTTCGCGGGCGCAGGGTCGAGGCCAAGCCGGTTTCCAATGCGCCGATCTATCTTGACGTCGAAGGCGAAGCGCCGGGCTCCCTGCCCGCGACCTTCGAGATTGTGCCGAAGGCCCTCCGGGTACGCTGCTGAATAGCGGCCCATTCCGGCGTGCGGCTTAGCGGGTTTGGCCTGACCGGCACCTTGGTTTATGACTTGGTCATGCGAAAGGACACCGCCATACCGCGCGAGGCGAAATACCGGATCGGACAGGTGGTCCGCCACCGGTTCTACCCGTTTCGCGGCGTGATCTACGACGTCGATCCGACGTTCAACAATACCGAGGAGTGGTGGCTTTCGATCCCGGAACACATGCGTCCGTCGAAAGACCAGCCGTTCTATCATCTGCTCGCCGAGAACGCCGAGACCGAATACTCGGCTTATGTTTCGGAGCAGAACCTTCTGCCTGACGAATCCGGCGAACCGCTCCGCCATCCCGACCTCGAGGAAAAATTCGAGATGGACGGCGAAGGAAACTACCGGGCCCGCGGACGGGCGAACTAACACAGGCTGCGAAAAGAAAAACGGCGCGTCAGAGACGCGCCGTTTTCTATTTTTATACCGAAGAACTTACTTCTTGCCCTTCTGAAGGTGCTGCTGAAGAACGTCCTTGGCCTCGTTCTTCACGTCGTTGTCGAGCGCCTTGCGCTTTGCCTGCAATTCCTTCGGGTCGACCGGAGGACCGTCATAGGCCTTGGCGAAAGTCGCCAGATCGAACGACATGCTCGCGACACGGTTTTCCATGTTCACGACCTGAACCGTGAGGACCTTGCCCTTCTTGAGCGCGTCCACGAAGGCTTCGGTGACGGCGGATTCGGCGATGCAGGTGCCCTGCACGCAGATCACGTACTTGCCTTCGATCGGATCGAACTTGTCGATCACGATGCGGATGCCCGGCTGAAGCGCGAAGCCCAGCGGCAGGTTGATGCGGAAGGCGCGGTTCACGCCCTTTTCCTGCTTCTCCTCGATCACCTGCGCGACCGCGAGGAGCTGGCCGGTTTCGGAGCCGAGCTGCTGGAACATGGTGCAGCCGCCCTTCGACTTGTCGTCGGCCGGCTGACAGATCTTGAGCCACGGCGAAACGCCGACGCGCTGTTCCTGCTTCGGCGCTTCTTCCTTCTTTTTCGCGTCGGCCTTTTTCTTTTCCTGCGCGAACGCCACGTCCGCGGAGCCGATGACGCCCGCGGAGCCGATTCCAGCGATCACGAGCGCACACACCAGCGCGGTAAACAAACGAGACTTCATAGAATATTTCCCCTGTGATTTCGGCCGCTACTCGTACTGACCCGGCGGCTAGCCAGACCGGGCACCGGCCCGCGCTGTGCTGATTTGTTCTGCACCCTGTCTGCGGCAAATAAGGCGAGACAGTGGCGCTACGCAAGGGTTTCCTCGGGGCTGCGTGATAAGGTCCTACGCGGCGTCGGCGATTCGATCTGTAACAAAAAGGGAGCGCGTCTCGCTGTGGGGAGCATAGCCCTGAACCGCGATTCGGCGCGGCGGTACTCCGCTCGGGCTGCCCTTTTCTTGTGCCTGATCGCCGCCTCGGATGCGGTTATGGCAGCCGGCCCGCGTCATGCGTTGGCCATGCACGGCGAGCCGGCTTACGCCGCGGACTTTCGCCACTTCAAATACGCCAACCCGGAAGCGCCTAAAGGCGGCAGGCTTACACAGGGAATTCTCGGAACGTTCGACAGCATCAATCCCTTCGTGATCAGGGGCAATCCGTTTCAGCAGATCAGGGGCTATGTGGTCGAAAGTCTGATGGTCCGCTCCCAGGACGAGCCGTTCACGCTCTACGGACTGATCGCAAGTGCGGTTGAGACCGACGAAACGCGAAGCTTCGTCATCTTCACCATCGATCCGCGGGCGAGATTCTCCGACGGCCAGCCCGTGACCGCCGACGACGTGCTGTTCTCGTGGAATCTGCTGCGCGAAAAAGGCCGCCCCAACCACCGGCTGTATTACAGCAAGGTCCTCAAAGCCGAAAAATTATCGCAGGACAAAGTGCGCTTCGCATTCGGCGACGCCAGCGATCGCGAGTTACCGCTTATTCTTGCCCTGCTGCCGGTGCTGCCGAAGCATGCGACCGATGCCGAGCGCTTCGATGAGCCCTCGCTATCCATCGCGCCGGGCAGCGGACCCTATACGGTCGCCGAGGTTCGCGCCGGACACGCCGTCGTGCTGAAGCGCAATAGCGGTTACTGGGGCCGCGATCTTCCCGTGAACCGCGGCCATTTCAACTTCGACGAACTGCGTTTCGAATTCTACCGCGACTCCACGAGCTGGCTCGAAGCATTCAAGCGCGGTCTCTATGATTTCCGCATCGAGGACGAACCGGGACGCTGGGTGAGCGCCTATGACTTTCCAGCCGCACGGAACGGCGCACTGATCCGCGAAGAAATCGCAACGGCAACGCCGAAGCCGATGTTCGCATTCGTCTTCAATACACGCCGCGAGCTGTTTCAGGATTTGCGCGTTCGCGAAGCCATGAACGAACTGTTCGACTTCGAGTGGATGAACGCGAAGCTGTTTCATTCGCTCTATGCGCGTACGGCGAGCTTTTTCGAAGGCTCGGTCCTGTCCGCCAGAGGACTGCCTGCAAGCGCCGGCGAGCGTGCGCTGCTTGCTTCTTTCGGCGGCGAGGTTCGTGCGGACGTCATGAGCGGCGCGTATCAACCGCCGCGCTCCGATGGCAGCGGGCACGACCGCGACCGCTTCCGGCGCGCGTTCGCGCTCCTCTCCGAAGCGGGATGGTCGTTCCGTGACGGAACGCTTGTGCGCAAGTCAGATGGCACGCCATTCCGGTTCGAAATTCTCGTGACCAAGCGCGAGGACGAACGGATCGCGACCGTCTATTCGACGATGCTGCGGCGCGCGGGCATCACCGCCATCGTTCGTCTCGTCGAGGGCGGACAGTTCGAAGCGCGCCGCCAGAACTACGACTTCGACATGATCCCGGTGACGTGGCAGCAGTCGCTCTCGCCCGGCAACGAGCAATATTTCTACTTCGGATCGCGAAGCGCAGGCGAACCCGCGACCCGCAACTACATGGGCATGAAAAGCGAAGCCGCAGACGCTGCAATCGCCGCCATGCTTCGCGCCAAATCGCTCGACGACATGACGGCCGCTGCGCGGGCACTCGACCGTGTCCTGATCTCCGGGGCCTACATCATTCCTCTTTTTCATTTGCCCAAACTATGGCTTGCGCGCTGGGCGCGGATCGAGCGGCCGGTAGCGTTGCCGAACCAGGGCGTGCTGCCGGAAGTCTGGTGGCAGAAGCGGGTCTCACAATGAACGATGTGGTCCCGAAAGTTTCGCTCGACGCGCTGTTCCGGCGGAATGTTTCGCTGCGCGAAGAGCAATGCGCCCTGCGCGATCTCGACGGCACCACCCTCACCTACAAGCAGGCATCGAACGCGGTTGCGAACGTGGCCGCGCAGATCGCCTCCTTCGGCATGCCGCAGAAGAGCGCGGTCGCGCTTCTCCTGCCGAATGGCCGCGAACTCGCGATCGCGCTGCTTGCGGTCATGCGTTGCGGTCACGTTCCCGTGCCGATGCCGGTGGCATGGCGAAAATCCGATCTCGTTCGCGCCTGCCGCGAGGCCGAAATCGCGGCCATGATTACGACCGCGAATTTCAGGCCCGAGCGGCTTCCCGAACTCGCCGCCGACGTCGCCATCGAAGTGTTCGAGCTTAGCTTTCCCTGCGCGTTCGGCGCTCCCTTGCCCGACGGTGTGCTGCCGTTGTCGGATGCCGCGCAGGATGAACCTTTGCTTCCCGGCGCAACCCTCGCAGAAGCTTCGGCTGCGGGGATCGGAACGATGCAACCCTCCGGCGGCGGCATCACGCTCGTGCTTCACAGCGACGAAGAGATTCTCGCCGCAGGGCTCGGCTCGATGCTCGCAGGCGACGTGCGGCCGGGTGACAAGATCGTTTCTGCTTTGTCGTTTGCAAATTTTGCCGGTCTCGCCACGGCGCTCGTGCCTTGGCTCTTAAGCGGCGGTACGCTCACGCTGCTCGGCGATCTGCCGGCAAAAGAGGCCGTGGCATTCGATGGGCAAACACACCTGATCGCGACTGCGAGCCTCGTGCCGTCGCTGGCCGCACAGACCGAGCAGGCTCTGGCTTCCGTATTCGCCGTTCACTTCGCCGGTACCAGCGCGAAGACGTCATTTCCCGCGCTCAACGCGAAGACCGCGGTGGATGTGATTGCGGTCGGTGAAGCTGCGGTGATCGCAATGCCGCGCCAGGAACGCGGGATCGTGGAAGCAATCCCGCTAGGCGCGATCCGGGCCGGCAACACCGGCGCAGCCGCGCCGGTGATCGCCGAGACTTCCGTCGAAAAAGGCCGCCTGCAATTGCGCGGTGCGATGGTGCCCAAAGACGCGCTTCGCGAAGAAGCATGGCTCGACTCCGGCTATTCGACGAAACCGGCCAGCAACGGCGGACTCTACGTCATTCCACCAGCCGAATTGATTGCAATCGGCGGTCTTCGTTTCGATCTGTTCGATCTGGAGCGGCGGGTTCGTGCCTCGGCGCTGATTTCCGACGTGACGGTCGAGCATGCCCCGCTGATCGGCACGAGACTGGTCATCACCAGCGACCGCCCGGCGGAAACCGCGAAGGCGCTCCTCGATGCAGGACTGCCACGCATCGTTGCCGCTTCCGTCCGGACTGCCCAGACCATAAAAGCGAAAGCCGGCTGAGGAGTTCCGTATGGCGACCGCGCTTACCATCGATGTCGTGTCCGTCGTTGTCTGCCCTTGGTGTTACGTCGGAAAGCGGAGGCTTGAGATTGCGCTCGCCGCACGCAAAGACATCGAAGCAGAAATTCGCTGGCGCCCGTTCTTTCTCGACCCGACGGTGCCGCGCGCCGGAAAGCCGCGCATCGATTATATCACCGGGAAGTTCGGCGGCGTCGACAAGATCACGCCGGGCCACGAGCGCCTGACCGGCCTCGGGAAAACCGTCGGCATTAATTTCGATTTCGGCAAAATCGAAGTGCAGCCGAATACGCTCGACGCGCACAGACTGATCGGATGGGCCGCCGAACAGGGCAAGGCAGACGCCGTCGTCGAAAAGATCTTCTCCGACTTCTTCGTGAACGGCGTCGATCTCGCGGATCGTTCGAACCTCGCTGCAACCGCTGCCCGCGCCGGCATGGATGCCGCGCGAGTCAGCGCCGACCTCGCCTCCGACCGCGACGAAGCGCTCGTCGCGCGCCAGGCGCAGGCCGCTTCCGCGAGCGGAATCGGCGGCGTGCCATTCTTAGTCTTCGGCAACAAGGTCGCGCTCTCGGGCGCGCAGGAACCCGAAGTGATCTGGTCCGCCATCGATCAGGCGCTCGAGGCGCTGCGCTAGGCTGCTTTCTTCGGCTGCGCGAGCGTTGCGAAGGTTTCTAGCAACCGCCGCGCGCCCTTGATGCGGGGCTCCATGCGATCCCAGCCGCGCAGGATGACGAGCGACTGATCGGGCCGCACGCGTGCGGTCGATCCCTCTTTCGCGATCCACGTCATGAGGCCTTCCGGATTTTCGAAACGGTTGTCGCGGAAACTGATGACCGCGCCTTTCGCGCCGGCCTCGAACTTCGCGATATTCGCCGCGCGGCACAGCGACTTGATCGCGACGATTTCCAGAAGCGTCTTCACCTCGTCGGGCATCGGCCCGAAGCGGTCGATGATTTCCGCGGCCATCTGGTCGATTGCGTTCATGTCGTCGAGTTCGGCGAGGCGGCGATACAGCCCGAGACGGACGGTAAGATCGGGAACGTATTCGTCCGGGATCATGACCGGCGCGCCGACATTGATCTGCGGCGACCACTTCTCGCTCGCAGGCTCGGTGACGCCGGCCTTCAGCATCATCACCGCTTCTTCCAGCATTTCCTGATAGAGTTCGTAGCCGACTTCCCGGATGTGCCCGGACTGCTCCTCGCCGAGCAGGTTGCCCGCGCCGCGGATATCGAGATCGTGCGAAGCGAGTTCGAAGCCCGCGCCGAGCTGGTCGAGCGATTGCAGCACCTTGAGCCGCCGCTCCGCCTGCGGCGTGATCGGTTTGTCCGCGGGAACGGTGAGCAGCGCATAGGCGCGCGTCTTCGAGCGGCCGACACGCCCGCGCAACTGATAGAGCTGCGCAAGACCGAAGCGGTCGGCACGATGAACGACAAGCGTATTCGCAGTCGGGATATCGAGACCGGATTCCACGATGGTGGTGGAGAGCAGCACGTCGAACTTGCCCTCGTAGAAGGCCGTCATCACGTCCTCGAGCTGGCCGGCCGCCATCTGGCTGCTCTTCGTGAGCATCTCGTCGATCGTGGCGCAGCCGACATAACCCATGGAGGAACGCAGGCCGCCCATCAACTGGTGGATCACGGCGATGACCGGACCCTTGTAGGGCACGCGGCCTTCGATGCCTTCCGGCACCAGCTTTTCGACGTTTGCGTCGGAATCCTGGAAGTAACGGTCCGCCGCACCGTCCTTCATCGCCCCG
>CAZFPR010000112.1:0-8886 GCA_964521045.1 uncultured Hyphomicrobiales bacterium | reverse complement strand
CCAGGGCGAAGCAGGCCGAAGGCCGTCGCGGAGACCCTAGGATCCATGCCGTGACCTGGCGGCCGCCGCAGCGGTCGAGGACAGGATCAGGCCCAACTGGCACCCCCCGCGCCTTCACCACTTTCACGGCATGGATCCTAGGGTCTGCGCAGGAGCGTTGCTCCTGCTTCGCCCTAGGATGACGAAATCGGGGCGCCGCACCTGTGGCCGTCGATACTTCGGCACTGCAAAGCAGCCGATCGTCACCACCCTCCCCCGCGCATCAGTTCGAACCATTCCGGATTGGCGCTCTCGATCAGCTCGATCAGGGTCTTGGCGCGCTCCTTCAGGCCGGGCATCGCGGCCACGAGCTGGCTGCGGCGGGACTTCATGAGCGCGGCGATGCGTCCGCCGCCGGGAAGGTCGGGCAGCAGCGCTTCGATCTGGCGAACGATCTCTTCATCCGGCATGGCACGGAGATACTGGCCGTTGATGTTCTCGAGCTTGGCGAAGTCGAAACGGGCGGCGGCGCGGCCGACCTTGGCGATGTCGAACAAGCCGATCATCTCTTCGGTTGAGAAAATCTCCTGATCGCCGTGGCTCCAGCCCAGACGAACGAGATAGTTGCGCAGCGCATCCGGCACATAGCCCATCGCGCGGTAGGACTCGACCCCGAGCGCACCATGCCGCTTGGAAAGCTTCGCGCCGTCGGACCCGTGGATCAGCGGGATGTGACCCATGCGCGGCACTTTCCAGCCCAGTGCTTCGTAGATCTGGGTCTGGCGGGCGGCGTTGGTGAGGTGGTCGTCGCCGCGGATGATGTGGGTGACGTTCATGTCGTGGTCGTCCACTACCACAGAGAGCATATAGGTCGGCGTGCCGTCCGAGCGGAGCAGCACGAGATCGTCGAGATCCTTGTTCGGCCAGGTCACCTTGCCCTGTACGAGGTCATCGACCGTGGTCTCACCCTCTTGCGGGGCTTTCAGACGGATCACCGGCTTGGCACCTGCCGGCGCCTCGGAAGGATCGCGGTCGCGCCAGCGGCCATCATAGCGCGGCGGCTTGCCCTCGGCGCGCGCCTTCTCGCGCATTTCTTCGAGTTCCTGGGGCGTAGCAAAGCACTTGTAGGCGCGGCCGAGCGTGAGCAACGCCTCGGCTGCCTCGCGATGTCTGGCTGCGCGGGCGAACTGGTAGACGATGTCGCCATCCCAATCGAGGCCCATCCACTTCATGCCGGCGATAATCGCGTCGATCGCCTCCTGGGTGGAGCGCTGGCGATCGGTGTCCTCGATCCTGAGCAGCATCCTGCCGCCGTGGTGGCGCGCAAACAGCCAGTTGAAGAGCGCGGTTCTCGCGCCGCCGATATGCAGGAAGCCGGTCGGCGACGGTGCGAAGCGGGTGATGACGGGTTCGGACATCAGACTCGAGCGAAGTGGAACGAAACGGCGGCCCGTGTAGCATAGCGATCAGGCTGCGAGTAGGGCGGGGAAGCCATGAACGAGCCGGGGCGGCAGCGGGCGCAGCCCGCCCGCAAGGCCGTGGCAATCGCGGGAACGGGAGCGGCGGGCGCTTCCGTATACAGCGCGCTGTTGCCGTTGCTGGCCGTGCGGTTCCGTGCGGCCCTTGCCGAGGAGTCGGAACAGGGACGGCTGGCGCCATGGCTCGCGGCGGGTTTCTGCGCGGGCGTGCTGCTCTACTTCGTGGCGCCCTCGGAGCCGTCCTGGATCGCGGCACTCGGCTTGTTCGGCGCGGCCGTATGGCTCGGCTACGCCGTTCGCAACCGTGTTGCCGGGTTTGCCGTCGCCGCTTTGCTTGCGGCTATCGCGGCCGGATTCGCGACCGGCTCCGTCCGTGGGGCGATGATCGCGCATTCGGTGCTGACGGCGCCGACTTCTACCGTAACCCTTCAGGGCTTCGTCGAAAGCCGGGACGCGAGCACGCGCTCCGACCGGATCGTCCTCCGGATCACGAAAGGCGATACAGCATCGAAGCAGCCGACCCCCGAGCGGGTGCGGCTTGCCTTCAGAAAGGGGCTCGCGCCCGCGACCGGCGAGCATATCGAAGTGAAGGCGCGGTTGCGGCCGCTGGTCGGGCCGGTTCGTCCGGGCGGATATGATTTTGCGGTAGGCGCCTACTTCTCCGGGCTCGGGGCTACCGGTTTCGCGCTCGGGCGAAGCAAGGCGGCGCCGAGCGAAATCGGGACGCCGCTCTCGGTTCGTTTCAACGCGAAGGTGGAAGCCTTGCGGCGGGGGCTCGCGGAGCGCATCCGCGCGACGCTTCCGGGCGACAGCGGCGCGATCGCGACAGCGCTCGTCACCGGCATCCGCGACCACATTTCGCATGACGCCAACGAGACGATGCGGATTTCGGGTCTCTATCACGTGATCTCGATCTCGGGACTGCACATGGCGTTGGTCGCGGGTGTGCTGTTCGCGATGCTGCGCGGCGGCCTCGCGCTGATCCCCGGGCTCGCGCTCCGAAGACCCATCAAGAAATACGCGGCATTCGCTGCACTCTGCGGCGTGACGTTCTACCTCCTGCTTTCGGGAGGCGAGGTCGCAACCCAGCGCGCCTACATCATGATCGCGATCGTGCTTGCGGGCGTGTTGATCGACCGGCCCGCACTCACGCTGCGAACGCTTGCCGCGGCCGTCGTCGTGACCTTGATCGTGTCGCCGGAAGCGGTGCTCAATCCCGGTTTCCAGATGTCGTTTGCGGCGACGCTTGCGCTCATCAGTTTCTACGAGCGCTGGGTGCCATTAGTCTCCGCGCCGCCGGCAGCGGGCGCGGGCGCGATTTCCGCGTGGTTGGTCCGTGCGGGACGCTGGCTCATGCTCGGCGCGATGACTTCGCTGATCGCGGGCCTTGCGACCGCGATCTACGCGGCGTTCCATTTTCACCGGCTCGCGCCTTATGGGGTGCTTGCGAACGTGCTCGCGATGCCGCTGATCGGCCTTGTCATCATGCCCGGCGCGCTGATCGGCGTTCTTATGATCCCGTTCGGCTTCGACGCTCTGGGCTGGACCATCATGGGCTACGGCATCGAGGGCATGATCCGGATCGCGAACTTCGTGAGTTCGATCGGGGGCGCGGAAGGGCGGATCGCGGCGTTCGGATCGGGCGCGCTTCTGATCGGCACGCTTGCGCTTCTCGTGCTCACCATACCGGCGACACGGCTGCGCTGGATCGGGGTGCCGCTAGCTTTGGCCGCATTCTGGCTGATGCCGCAGGGCCCGCGCCATGACGTCATGATCGATGCCGAGGGCGATGTCGTCGCGCTTCGCACCGCCGATGGTCTCCTTTCGATCCATGCGAACAAGCGCGATCGCTTCACGGTGGAGAACTGGCTGGCGTCGGCTGGATTGCCGCCGCATGCCGCGCGGAACGCATTCGCATGCGATCAAAACGGCTGCATCGGCGTGCTTTCGGATGGCTCTCTTGTCGCAATTCCGAAGACCCAAGCGGCCATGCTCGAAGACTGCGGACGTGCGGCATTGGTGATCGCCTCGCGCTCTGTGCCAGCTTCGTGCGGTTCCGCGGTGATCGAGCGCAGCACGCTCGCGGCGACCGGCGCGCTCGCGCTGACCAGAACGAAAGATGGCTGGCGGGCCATTCCTGCACGCGCGCCGAACGCGGACAGGCCGTGGTTCGGCCGGAGAAACCCGCCGGACGGCAATGCGCTTTCGCGGCTCAATCCGGCTCCGCAAACGAAACAGGCGGTGCAAATCGCACCGCCTGCCGAAATTTCCGGGGAAGCCCCCGCGCCGGATGCGCCGGAGGATGATCTCGAAGATCAGTAGCGGCGGTAGATGCCGACGAGCTTACCCTGGATCTGCACGCGGTCGGGGCCGAAGATGCGGGTCTCGTACGCGGGGTTTGCGGCTTCCAGCGCGATCGAGGCGCCTTTCTTGCGAAGCCGCTTCAGGGTCGCTTCCTCGCTGTCGACGAGCGCCACGACGATATCGCCGGTGTCGGCAATGTCGGCTTTCTTGATGAGCGCGAGATCGCCCTCAAGAATGCCGGCCTCGATCATGGAGTCGCCCTTCACTTCGAGCGCGTAATGCTCGCCGGCAGATAACATCTCCGGCGGGACGTGAACGGTGTGGCTGCGGCTCTGGATCGCTTCGATTGGCGTGCCGGCTGCGATGCGGCCCATGACCGGGATTGCGATCGGGCGGTTGCTGCCGCCGTCGTCCTTGTCGGAGGGGACCTTCGCGACCTTGCCGAGCGAACCTTCGATGACGTTCGGGGAGAAGCCGCCGCGGCCGCGGGGGCTGCCCATGGCGGGCGCGACCGTCTCGGGCAGGCGGATGACTTCAAGGGCGCGTGCGCGGTTCGGCAGGCGGCGGATGAAGCCGCGCTCCTCGAGCGCCGTGATCAGCCGATGGATGCCGGATTTCGAACGCAGGTCGAGCGCGTCCTTCATCTCGTCGAAGGAGGGGGGCACCCCGGTTTCCTTCAGGCGTTCGTGGATGAAACGGAGCAACTCATACTGTTTTCGGGTCAGCATCGTCGGAAAATCCCTGCTTTTCGGGCCTTTTCAGGCGGTCTTGCGAGTCGGTACAAATCAGGAACGATCTGTATCCGTTCTAGTTGTGTTCTGCAAGGATTAAGATCGGGTGAAGGGGGAAGCGAAGTGTCCGCAAGCACCTGCCTCATCCTGAGGAGCGCCGAAGGCGCGTCTCGAAGGATGAAAGTGCGGACTCATGGTTCGAGACGCGCGGCTTCGCCGCGCTCCTCACCATGAGGATCGAGGGTTGCGAAGCGCCACGGGACGCCACGTCTTCGCTTTCCGCTCCTCGTTTTGACACGAGGAACGTATCGTCTCGCAGCGCTTCGCTATCGGCGATTTTCGGTGCGGGCCGCGCTTTTCGTGAAGCGCCTAGCAAGGCGCGCTTCTCCGTCAGCCGTGCTCCCGGCAGGCGAGCGTATTCTCGCCGGGCGGTGCCCCGCAACGTCCCGGAGCGCGGCTGCGAACCGCGCGCGGAGACGCCGGCCGCATCCCGCATTCACGACGCCTCATGAGCGCGCCCTCGAATGGAAACGGCGGTGCTAATGTAGTCGTGCGGAAAGGAGTGGGGATAGAATTTTCTGGCGAAACGCGGAAGCGGTTGAAACGACGAGGGAAAGTCAAACTCTGGAAAAGTGCTTATCCCCGTCTTGAGATAGACTGCGTGCCGATGTTGTATGGGGCGGACGCCTGCTTTGTTGTTTGAGATTTTGGTGCAGGCTTTCTCGCGCGTCCGCCTAGAGCCATTGCCGAAAGCAGGCGGTTGAAGCGCTGTTCTATTTTGCTTTCTGGCATCAATCTTTCCAATCGCTAATTGCCTTGACGTTAGAAATTATTCTTGGAAGTTCTGACGCATCAATTTTCAGATTAGCATACCTAGCGTACCCCGATCTTTCTCTTCCAGTCACAACGCCATTGTCTGACCGTATGTCCATATTGGATATTTCAGTTTCAGTTAAAAGTTCCGTCATTTGCGACGGTAGACGGCATCCGTAGATTTTGGCCTTCAAAAGAAAATGGTGAGCATAGTATTGCAGTATCTCGTCTGGAGACTTGCTCTGCGATTCCGCAACACTAGCAAACAAGGTTTGTCGTGTTTGTTCGTAAGTGCGGCGCGCGGCTTCACCCAATGAAATGTGTACGGCCCCGGCGTTATCATTATTTTTTAGCTTAATAATCCCAGCCGAAGTTCTAGGAGGAAGTTTTCGTAAGCTAGCTTCGGCATGCGCGACCTCCGCTTCCATTTCTTCGGGGGTGAAATGCCTTTTGTATTCCTGCCCATTATATTTGAAGCGAATTGTAAGTCGGCGATAGTCACGAAGAAACTCTGTGACCGATAAAGGGTTTCCTAAATCTGTAAACCGAACCTGCCAGTGAAATTGGTGGCGAGCGGGGATGCCGTAACCCATTGGGTCCACGAGATTGCCTTTGCCGTCGCTAATAGTGATCGGAAACTCTTTGCCAGTTACTTCGGATTTCACAGTTCCACTGAAATCGGAAATGAGTTCATCGGTCTCGTTATTTCCTGACGCCTGAACTCCAAAATAATCCACGCCGCGCTCGTGCCCTTTCGCGGCGATAAAATGATAGTGAGGCGCGAGGAAGCGCCATTTGATCGCGCCTAGAACTTCCTCATCATTCTTCTTTGACTGCGGTTGCTTCGCGTCCCCCTTGGGGTCGCCCGTGCCCTCGCCATTGGCGCGCCCGCGCAACCAGTAATCGAGCCAAAGAAAGATTGTGCCCCCGACAAAGAAACCGAGAGCGAAGATGAACCATTTCGATTGCGTTACGCTAGCTAGCAGCGCCACAGCGGGCTCCCAATTTCGCAATAGAAACTGGTCGTAGCCTTGGGCTTCCGCCCATTTTTGAACGTTCGCGTGGAAAATGGGCACTAAAAACAGCGCGCCAAAGAGTGTCGCGATAGCCGTAAGCCAACCGCGCGGAATCCGCTTCAACATGGTCTGCAAAGACTCGCCAGAGTTGCGGGTGCATTAGACTACACCCTTTTTCTGGTAGATGCCCAAAAGGGATATGTGCCACTAAAATCGGCTGAAGGTCGCTCCAACGTGTAGCAGGTGCGGCTTTGTGCTTTTCAGCGCGGCTTCGTTTGCAATAGCCAATTGATCACGGCCCGATTTGAAATCGTGCGCCGGTGGTTATGGGTCCCCGCCTTCGCGGGGACGACAAGCGGAAGAATTCAATTCAGCGCTATCACCTGCACGACATCGCCCTTCTTCGCCGCATGCGGGTCGGTCGACATTGTTTGCAAGGCCCGATGGATCACGGCCTGATTTGAAATCTTGCGCTGATGGTTATGGGTCCCTGCCTTCGCGGGGACGACAAACGCAGAATTCAATCCAGCGCTATCACCTGCACGACATCGCCCTTCTTCGCCGCCTTCGCATGCGGCGCGCGGAGAAGCAGGCAGTCGGCTTTCGCAAGCACAGACGTGAACGAACTGTCCTGCGTTTTCTTCAGGTACGGCGTCACCACGCGGCGGCCCTGATCGTCGAAGTGCGAGGCGGAGCGCAGGAAATCCGCGCGGTGGTCGTTCTCCCAGAGATCGGCGCCGAGGATCGCGGGCGCAGGCTTCCACATCGCATCCGTCATGCCCTGCAATGTGCGCAGAAGCGGCGCGAGAAAAACCACGCCGCAGACATAACTCGCCGCCGGATTGCCGGGAAGGCCGAGCACGCGCGCTTTGCCGAGCGAACCCGCGAGCGTCGGCTTGCCCGGGCGCAGCGCGATGCGGTGAAAGTCGACCGCAGCACCCGCGCGCTCCAGCGCCGGGCGGATCAGGTCGTGCTTGCCGACCGAAGCACCGCCGAGCGTCACGATCACGTCGGCACTTTCCTTCGCACCTTCGATCGCAGACGAGATCAGGGCGAGATCGTCGCGCAGAACCCGCATATCGGAAACGACGGCGCCTTCCTTCTCGCAGAGGGCCGCGACGGCATACTGGTTCGAGGCGACGATGCGCTCGGGCGCGCCGCCTGCGCCGGGCATGACGATTTCGTCGCCGGTCGAGAAGATCGCGACCCGCGGACGCTTCGCACAGGAAATCGCCGCGTGATCCATCGCGGCGGCAAGGCCGATCGCGCGAGGGGAGAGCCGCTCGCCCTTTTTCAGGATGGTGTCGCCCGCGCGGAAATCGGCACCTGCGGGGCGGATGTTCCTGCCGCGCTCGAAGGCGGGCAGGCGGACAAGATCGCCTTCGCGCGTGGCCGACTCCTGCTCGACCACGACATCGGCACCATCGGGCACCAAAGCGCCGGTGAAGATGCGCGCGGCCTCACCGGATTGCAGCGCGCGGCCGAGTTTGTGGCCGGCCGCGGCTTCGCCAACGACCTTGAGTTGCTTTCCGGAAGCGAGATCGTCCGCGCGGGCGGCGTAGCCATCCATCGCGGAGACGTCGAACGGCGGCTGTGAGCGGAGCGCCTTGATGTCGGCTGCCAGCACGCGGCCCGCCGCTGCATTCAGCGGCACGTCTTCCGGTGCGAGCACTGCTGCGCCGCCCAGAATTCTTGCGAGCGCTTCTTCGACGGGGAGGAGGGACGAGGATTCCATCGGGAGTTATGCTAAGCGATCCGAAGACAAAGGCGAATAGGCCTTCCGGAATTCAGCGATGCCGAAATCAAACCCGAATGCTGCGCAGGACCTGTGGACCGAGCTCTGGCCGAGCCGGGAGCCGCAGAAGTCGGAGCCTCTGCTCAAGGCGCTCCACATTCTCACGCGCGACGGCAAGCTGAACGCGGACTCCCGCCGCAAGCTGAAGCAGGTGCTTCATCTCGTGCAGTTTCTCCGCCCGGCGATTACGGCGGCACTGGCGCGATCCGAGGATCCGGTGTTTGCCGATGTGGGCGCGGGAAAATCCTATCTCGGTTTCGTGCTCTACGACCTGATCCTTGGCGAAGCAGGGCGCGGCAGAATCTTTGGCGTGGAAACGCGCGAGGATCTGGTCGCGAAATCGCAAGGACTCGCCGTTGAATCCGGCTTCGAGCGGATGCAATTTATCTGCGCGCCGATCGCGGAAGCGAAGTTGCCTGCGCCCGAGATCGAAATGGTGACGGCGCTGCACGCCTGCGACACGGCGACGGACGACGCGATCCGCTTTGCGCTCCGCCACAAGGCGAAAACGATCGCGCTGGTGCCGTGCTGCCAGGCCGAAGTCGCGCGGCTCTTGGAGGGAAAAAGCGGCACGATGCATCAGCTCTGGCGGCATCCGATCCAGCGCCGCGAGTTCGGCGCGCATGTCACGAACGTGATCCGCGGGCTGTTTCTGGAAGCGCACGGCTACAAGGTTCGCGTGACCGAACTCACGGGGCTCGAACATTCGCTCAAAAACGAACTGATCCTCGCCGCGCGGCCTCAGATGACCAATCCGAAGGCGCAGGCGG
>CAZFPR010000111.1:6969-9090 GCA_964521045.1 uncultured Hyphomicrobiales bacterium | reverse complement strand
CGCGCATGGCCCCGAAGCCGGCGAACAGCTCCTTGCCCTTGCGCGTGGCGATCTTGTTGATCTTCGGCCTGCCGTCCACGAAATCCCACAAGAGTTTCGAGAACCCCGGGCCTTTCTCCTGAATGTCGAGCCAGGCGCGCGCCGACTGCCGTGCGCCCCAGATTTTCATTTTGTTTCTGACGATGCCTTCGTCCTTCATGAGCGCGTTCAGCTTTTTCGTATCGTAGCGCGCGATCTTCTCCGGATCGAACCGGTCGAAGGCTTTGCGGAAGTTGTCGCGCTTGCGCAGGATCGTGATCCACGAAAGCCCCGCCTGAAATCCGTCGAGGATCAGCTTTTCGAAGAGGGCGCGGTCGTCGTATTCCGGCACGCCCCATTCGGTGTCGTGGTAGTGGACGTAGAGCGGGTCGGCGCCGCACCAGAAGCAGCGTTTCTTGCCGTCGGCGTGAACGATTCTTTTCATGATACGATTATGTCACGGCGCGATTATGCGCCGAAACCCGGCTCGCCCGGAAACTTAAAACTCGCCCACGCGGGCTTCTGCAAGGAAATCTCGATGCCGCCCGCGGTGATTTTCTCGCCCTTCGCGAGCGCGTCCTGCACGCGGTCGAGCCGCACCATCGCAAGGCCCTTGCCGTTGGCGCCGTAGCCCATGTGACCCGCCGGCTTGCCGCCCGCCTTCACATCGACGCCGGGGAAGGGTGCGGTGTCGAAAGTGGCCTGCACCACGCGTGTCCGCGGCGTGGTCTTGCGTTCCATGCGCGAGACGACTTCCTGCCCGATGAAACAGCCCTTCTTGAAATCGACGCCGTTGAGCTGATCCATGTTCGCTTCGTGCGGGAAGGCGTCGCTGTAGGTGAAGTCCTTGCCGCCTTCGGGCACGCCGAGCGCAACCCGCTTGTTCTGATACGTTTCCGGATCCGCTTTCGCTTCCGCCGCGGGAAGAATGATGCGTTGTCCGAGTGCAGCGAGGCGCGGATCGTCGAACACGATGCCGAGTTCGGTGGTCGCCCGGCCTTCGACGATCGCGGCGACCGCGAGGTCGGGCCGTTCCTCGATAGAGGCCGCTGCGCGAAGCTTGTAGAAGTTGAGCTTCTTCGCAATGTCGTCGGCGAGCGCCTTCGGCGCGTCGATCAGGAAGCCGCCGCCGTCTTCTTCCGCGACGCCCACGACGAAGAAGTCCGCGACGATCTTGCCCTGCGGGGTCAGGAGTGCTGCGAACCGCGCCTGGTCGGCTTGCAGCGAATGGACATCGTTCGTGATGACGTTGTCGAGGAACTGCCGCGCATCGGCACCGGTTACCCGCAGGACTGCCCGTTCGTCGAGGATTGCCGCCTGCATGTTCTGATCTCTCACCGGTTCCGGTTGATGCGGCAGGAAAGACCGCTTGCAAAGGATTTCACCGACAAGTAATCCCGCTTTGGGAGACCGGCAAGGCCGGTCCAGAACGCGGGGCCGGATGGCCGAAACCTACGATCTCGTTCTCTCCGGCGCGACCGTCGTGAACCACGATGGCGCGGCCGTCCGCGATATCGGCATTCGCGACGGCAAGATCGCAGCCCTCGGCAGCATCCCGGCGGGTTCCGCCCGCGAGACGTGGCACTGCGCGGGCCTCCATATTCTTCCCGGGGTCATCGACACGCAGGTTCATTTCCGCGAGCCGGGCATGACCCACAAGGAAGATCTGGAAAGCGGCTCGCGTTCGGCGGTCATGGGCGGCGTCACCGCCGTCTTCGAAATGCCGAATACCGATCCGCTCACGATCGACGACGTGAATTTCGCCGACAAGATCGGCCGCGCCATCGGGCGGATGCATTGCGATTTCGCCTTCTTCATCGGCGGCACCGCCGAAAATTTCGCGCAGGTCGCGGAATACGAACAGCTTCCCGGCTGCGCGGGCATCAAGGTGTTCATGGGCTCCTCGACCGGCAAGCTCCTGATCCCGGACGACACCGGCCTTCGCGCGATCCTCGAAAACATCCGCCGCCGCGCTTCGTTTCATGCCGAGGATGAGCCGCGCCTGAACGAACGCAAAGGCGAACGCATCGAAGGCGATCCGCGCTCGCATCCGGTCTGGCGCGATCCGGTCGCGGCCCTGCTCGCGACGACGCGCCTCGTGAC
>CAZFPR010000111.1:0-6959 GCA_964521045.1 uncultured Hyphomicrobiales bacterium | reverse complement strand
GGCGCGCGTGTGCATGTACTGCACATCTCGACCGCGGAGGAAATCGATTTCCTCGCGCAGCACAAGGATGTCGCAACCGTCGAAGTCACGCCGCATCACCTGACGCTGGTCGCCCCCGAATGTTACGAGCGGCTCGGCACGAAAGCGCAGATGAACCCGCCGGTGCGCGATGCGCGTCATCGCGACGTGATCTGGCGGGGGATCAGCGACGGCACCGTCGATATTCTCGGCTCCGATCACGCGCCGCATACGCTGGAAGAAAAAGCGAAGGTTTATCCCGTAAGCCCTTCCGGCATGACCGGCGTGCAGACGCTCGTTCCCATCATGCTCGATCACGTGAACGCGGGCCGCCTGACGCTGGAGCGCTTCGTCGATCTTTCGAGTCACGGCCCCGCGCGCGTGTTCGGAATTGCGAACAAGGGCCGCATCGCCGCCGGCTACGACGCCGACCTCACGGTGATCGATCTGAAGCGGAAAGAAACTATCACGAACCAGTGGGTCGCCTCGATAGCGGGCTGGACGCCTTACGACGGCATGAAAGTCACGGGCTGGCCGGTCGGCACCATCAAGGGGCCGGACTTCCCCACGGGTGGCTTCATCTACGGCCGCGCCGGCATCAAGGACTATCAGGAGACGGGACGCGGCAAGATCGTCATGCGCGACAATCAACTGCTCGCGAAAGGGCAGGGCCAGCCGGTGCGATTCCTCGAGGCGCTGCCGAAAGGGACATAACTTCCTCATGGTGAGGAGCGCGGCGAAGTCGCGCGTCTCGAACCATGAGGCCGCCTCATCCTTCGAGACGGCGCGTTCCGCGCCTCCTCAGGATGAGGTCGTTCAATCCCCCGCCACGAAAAACATCCAGCGTCCGTCCGGCGCAATGCCGGCGCGGAAGAAATTATACGAGCCGAATTTCTGCATCTCGCGAAAATCGTAGGCCGTCACCAGCCGGAACAGTTCGACGCGCTGCGCGGGCGTCAGCTTTTCGAGATTGACCGCGTGGAAATACGGCCACACGAACATCTCCTGCGCGCCGCCCTTGTCGAGATGCACGAACGGCATCTCCAGAATTTCGACCAGCATTGCGAGCGCTTCGATGCCGTCGCTGTCCTTGAATGTCCGCTTCCAGAAATCCGCGGCGTCGGTATCGCCGCCGAACGAGATCGCGGTCTCGTCGGCTTTCACGAGTGCCGCCGCTTTCGCGAGATCGCCGCTTCTGGCCGCCGCCAGAATTTCCTCGCGCTTCTTCCGTACCGGCTCGGGCAGGCGCGAAAGATCGCGCACGACCTCGGCCGCAGCACCTTTCTTTTTGTCGTTGCGGATAGTCTCCGACTTCACCTTGTTCTGGGCAGCCGCAGGCGCGGCTGCGAAGGCCGCTGCGAGGAACAAGGAACACAGCGAATGAAGCGAAGATTTCATGACAGCCCGCGGGAAAGAGTCGGGGCCACCTTAGCGCGGCGTGGAGCCGCGCGGCGCAAAAAATTACTGGCGGTTGGCCGCGATCGTGAACTCGCCCTGCCGGATGCGGTCGCTCAGGCCTTCGGCATATTGGGCGACCGCCTCTTCGCCGTAGGTCGAAACCAGTTCGTTGATCGCCGTGAAAAGCGCGACCTGCGCGAGGCAGTCGCCGTCGATGCCGTCGAGCCGCGCTTCTTCCCAGGCGTCGTTCAGGTAGCCGAAGGCGGCGCGGCGCTCGTCTTCCGAGCGCGCTTCCGCGACTTTGCCGATTCTCAGAGGCAGGACGTTACGCAAAACGAATTCCTCGCGGGTCTTTTGCCCGGCGTTGTTTACGGACCTTAACGGGGCGGCAGGGTTCCGTCGCCACGGACCTTTAAAGAAGGTTAACGCGCGAAGCGGCTTTTGATTTCAATTGCTCTGGCGGAGCACGATTTCGTGCGAGAGACGGCTGCCCTCGTCCAGAAAGAGCCGGATCGCCGTTTGCGCCGCCGGCGTGCAGGTTCTGTGCGCCCATTCGTGGGCCGTGTAGCCGCGGTTGAAGCTCGTAACCAGCCTTGCGCGCCGGTCTGCGGACAACTCCGCAGCGTCGATCAGTTCCTGCATCTCCACACGCCACTGGCCCTGTTCGGCTCCGCCGCAGAGCGGGCGGAGATAATGGAGAGCGCCGAGGATTTCGGAGAGCCGTATCAATCCGGCTTCGTAGGGTGCAGGACCGCCTTGCTGCGCCTGCGCATTCGCCGCCGCAGCGCCGAGCAGGAAAAAAGTAAGGAGAAGGTAAGGCGCGCGTTTCATCGTGGCCGCGATATGCGCCGCTTCGCAGGCCGCTGCAATGAAGATCGCGGTTTATGCTTACGCGGAAAGGAACCGCCGCTTCGCTTCAAGCGCGTAGCTTTCGAGTTCCGCTGTCGTGTCGAGTCTCTCGATTTCCGCGATCTCGAACCAGCCGATCTCGCTCGCTTCCGGTCCGGCGGAAGGCTCGCCGGAAACGAGACGCGCGGCGAAAACAGAAATGATGTAGCGGCGTTCCGCGAGCAGCACTTCGCGCTCGCCCGCCTTTCCGAGAATTGCGATTTCGGCCGAGACTTCTTCGCGAACTTCGCGGATGACCGCCTGCTCGGGAGTTTCGCCGGCCTCAATCTTGCCGCCCGGGAAACTCCACTGGAACGGCGGCTTGGCGCGCCGAGCCAGCAGCACCTTTCCGTCCTCGCGGAAGATCGCTGCCGAAGCGGCGAGAATGGCTTCTATGACTTCCTCCCGCCGGAAAGTTTAGCGCGAAGCACCTTGCCGGGATTGAGAATGCCGTTCGGATCGAGCGTCTTCTTTATTGCGTGCATCACCCAAAGCGCGACCGGATCTTTGGCTTTCGCGAGCAGGTCGCGCTTGAGCAAACCGATGCCGTGTTCGGCGGAAATCGAACCTTCGTATTTTGCGACGATCGTATGCACCGCATCGTTCACCGCTTCCCATTTTGCGATGAATGCCGCCTTGTCGGCGCCGGCCGGCTGGCTCACGTTGTAGTGCAGATTGCCGTCGCCGAGATGACCGAAGGCGACGACCCGCGCACCCGGGATCATCCGCTCGACCTTTGCGGTCGCTTCCTTCACGAAAGCGGGCACGGACGAGACCGGCACCGAAATGTCGTGCTTGATCGATCCGCCTTCGGGCTTCTGCACGTCGGACATGGCGGTGCGCAGCTTCCAGAGCATGTTCCGCTGCTCGTTGGTTTCCGCGATGGTGGCGTCGACGACGAGTTCCTTCTCCATGCCGTCCGCGAGCAGCGATTCCGTCAGTTCGCGCGTGCGCGTCTCGTCGTCGCCGAAAATTTCCGCGAGCACATACCACGGATGAGGCGAAGAGAGCGGATCGCGCGCACCGGGAAGGTGACGCAGATCGAATTCGAGCGCGATGCGCGGCATCAGTTCGAAGCTCGTCAGCGCGGTTCCCGCGCGCGCGAGCGCGAGATTGAGGAGCGCGAGTGCCGCCTCCGGCGACGGCACGCCGATCCATGCGGTCGAGATCGCGCGCGGCGCGGGAAAGAGTTTCAGCACCGCCGCGGTGATGATGCCGAGTGTGCCTTCCGCGCCCATGAAGAGATGGCGCAGGTCGTAGCCGGTGTTGTCTTTCTTCAGCTTGCGCAGCCCGCGCAGGACTTTCCCGCCTGCAAGCACGACTTCGAGCCCGAGCACGAGATCGCGGGCGTTGCCATAGGCGAGCACCTGCGTGCCGCCGGCGTTGGTCGAAAGATTGCCGCCGATGGTGCAGGAGCCCTCCGCCCCTAAAGACAGCGGGAACAGCCGCTCCGCTTTCGCCGCCGCTTCCTGCGCATTTTGCAGGATCACGCCGCTCTCGACCGTCATCGTATTCGCGCCGGCATCGACCTCGCGGATTTTGTTCATGCGTGCGGTGGAAACGACGATCGCGTTCCTGTCGAACGGCGTCTGTCCGCCGACGAGGCCGGTGTTGCCGCCTTGCGGCACGATCATGGTTTTCGTCTTGTCCGCGAGCGCGAGAATTTTCGCGACCTCTTGCGTGTTCGCGGGCCTCAAGACCATCGCGGCCTTGCCGCGATAGAGATCGCGCTGTTCGCGCAGAAACGGCTCCATCTCGCTGCCGCGCACGGCATTCTTCTCGCCGACGATGTTTGCGAAGCGCGGGAGCAGCGCGTCGATGGCAGGCTTGGCGGCTTTCTTTTTCTTCTTCATTTCGGAGCGGCGGCGCGTGCGAGGCGATCCCGGATGGCTTCGCCCAAACCTTCGCCCGGAATCGGGGCGACTGCAATTGCCTCTGCGCCGCTCGCATCCAGTTCGCGCAGGTATGCGTAAAGGCGGCTTGCGGCCTCGATGAGATCGCCGCGCTCCGAGAGGTTCAGAACCTTGCCTGCGTTACCGGCTTGATCGGGAAGCACGCTTCCGAATGCGAGCAGCGCCTCTCCCGGGCGTACTTCGCGCGCATCGAGCAGCAGCCGCGCCCGTGGTGCATAGTGAGACGCCATCATGCCCGGCGCCGAGACTTCGTCTTTGCCGGCGCTCGCAAGCGGCCCGGTGATTGTCTCGATTTCGCTACGCGCGATGCCGCCGCTACGCAGGAGGCGCGGTTTGTCGCCTGAGAAATCGATGATGGTGGACTCGATGCCGCCCTCGCTCGCATCGCCGTCGAGGATAAGATCGATCCGGCCTGCAAGATCGTCGGCGACATGCTGCGCCGTGGTCGGCGACACATGTCCGGAGCGGTTCGCGCTCGGCGCAACGATGGGAAAATCGGCCTTGGCGAGAAGTTCGCGCGCAACTGGATGAGACGGCACGCGGATCGCGATCGTATCGAGGCCAGCGCGGGCCAACTCGCAGACCGCTTCGCTCCCGCGCGCCTTCACGACGATCGTAAGCGGCCCCGGCCAGAATTTCCTGGCAAGCGTCAGCGCATCTTCGCTGAACGCGCCGAGCCGTTCGGCGGCGGCAAGATCGGGCACATGCGCAATCAGCGGATTGAACGAAGGGCGTCCCTTGGCGGCATAAAGTGCCGCCACCGCGCGCGGGTCGCCGGCTCTGGCCCCGAGGCCGTAGACCGTCTCGGTCGGGAAGGCCACGAGCCTGCCCGCGCGAAGCATATCCGCGGCGCTTGCAATTGCCGCAGCGTCCGCTCGCAGGATTCGCGTCTGTCGGTCTGTCCTGTCGCTGCTCACGTTGACGGGTCCGGCGGCCTTGGCCACTGTAATTCTCAAAGAGGGGCCGGTATGGCCTCAGGCCGCGCGAAGCTCAAGCGCCGCCTTTGAATCAGCGGGAGTAAGACATGACCTATCGCGCGCCGGTTTCCGAGACGCTGTTTTTCATGGAGCATTGCACGGCCCTGAACCGGATCGCCGGCAAGGGCGCGCAGGCCGACCTCTCGCTCGATCTCGTGCAGTCGGTGCTGGAAGAGGCCGGGAAATTTGCGTCCGAGCGGCTTGCGCCGCTGAACCGGCAGGCCGACCAGATCGGCTCCAGGCTCGTGGACGGCAAAGTCGTGACGCCTCCGGGCTGGAAAGAAGCCTACCGCGACTGGACCGCGGGCGGCTGGAACGGCCTTGCGAGTTCGGTGCACTTCGGCGGGCAGGGGTTGCCCGCGATGGTCAACATGGCGGCCTTCGAATTCTGGAGTTCGGCTGCGATGTCGTTCGGGCTTTGCCCGCTGCTCACCATGGCCGCGGTCGATGCCGTTGAAGTGCATGGATCGCAAGAGTTGAAGGACAAGTATCTCGCCAAGATGGTGAGCGGCGAGTGGACTGGCTCCATGCAGCTGACCGAGCCGCAATCGGGCTCCGATCTTGCGAACCTGCGCACCAAAGCCGTACCGCAGGGCGACGGCACCTACAAAATTTCCGGCACCAAGATTTTCATCACCTACGGCGAACACGACATGACGGATAATATCATCCATCTCGTGCTCGCGCGGTTGCCCGACGCGCCCGCCGGCACGAAGGGCATTTCGCTTTTCCTGGTGCCGAAGTTTTTCGTGAACGACGACGGCAGCCTCGGCAAGCGCAACGACGTGCGCTGCCAGTCGCTCGAGCATAAGATTGGCATTCATGCTTCGCCGACATGCGTGATGGTGCATGGCGATCAGGGCGGCTCGACCGGCTGGCTCATCGGTGAAGAGAATAAAGGCCTGAACTGCATGTTCACGATGATGAACCAGGCGCGCCTCGCGGTTGGCGTGCAAGGTGTCGCCATCGCGGAACGCGCGACACAGCAGGCGCTGCAATTTTCGCGTGAGCGCAAGCAGGGTAAGGCGCCCGGCTCGAAAGACTTGAGCCCCATCGGCGATCATCCGGATGTGAAGCGCATGCTGATGACGATGCGCGCACTGACCAATGCCTCGCGCGCGATCTGCCTGCGCACAGCCTCCGCGCTGGATCGCGCAAGCAATGCGGCCGACGCGAACGAAAAGAAACAGGCGAACGAAGAGGCAAGCCTGCTGACCCCGATTGCCAAGTCGTTTTCGAGCGATGCCGGAAACGAGGTCGCTTCTCTCGGCGTGCAGGTGCACGGCGGCATGGGCTTCATCGAAGAGACAGGTGCTGCACAGCACATGCGCGATGCCCGCATTCTGCCGATCTATGAGGGCACCAACGGCATTCAGGCGATGGACCTCGTCGGCCGCAAGATCGGCCAGAGCGGAGGCGAAACGCTGAAGCGCGTAATCGCGGAATACCGCAACACCGCGAACGAAGTTGCGAAATCGAACGATCCCGCGTTCGGGAAGACCGCGCAGCGGCTGAACGAAACGCTCGACGCGCTGGAGCGCGCGACCCAATATATGTTCGAGGCCTTGAACCGCGATCAGGCCGAGGCGCTCGCGGGCGCCACGCCCTATCAGAAATTGTTCGGTCTTGCGGCCGGCGGGTCATATCTCGCGCAGGCGGCACTCGCCGAGCGTGTCGGCGGTGCGCCTGCTGGCCGCGTTGCCGTCGCGCGCTTCTTCGCAGAAAATCTTTGCACGCAGGCAGGCGGCCTCGAGGCTACGATCAC
>CAZFPR010000110.1:7217-9108 GCA_964521045.1 uncultured Hyphomicrobiales bacterium | reverse complement strand
AGCGCTTGCGCAGCACCGGGTCTTGCGTCGCGACGCCGACCGGGCAGGTGTTCAGGTGACACTTGCGCATCATGATGCAGCCCGCCGCGATCAGCGGCGCCGTCGCAAAGCCGAATTCGTCAGCGCCGAGCAGTGCGCCGACCACGACGTCGCGTCCGGTACGGAAGCCGCCGTCCACCTGTACTGCGATACGTCCGCGCAGACGATTGTGCACGAGCGTCTGGTGCGTCTCGGCAAGACCGATTTCCCAAGGGCTGCCCGCGTGCTTCAGCGAGGTCAGCGGAGACGCGCCGGTGCCGCCTTCATAGCCGGAGATCGTGACGTGATCCGCGCGCGCCTTCGAGACGCCCGCGGCAACCGTGCCGACGCCGACCTCGGAAACGAGCTTCACCGAAACATCGCCCGAAGGGTTCACGTTCTTCAGGTCGTAAATCAGCTGCGCGAGATCTTCGATCGAATAGATGTCGTGATGCGGCGGCGGCGAGATCAGGCCGACGCCCGGCGTCGAGTGGCGCACGCGCGCGATCACGTCGTCGACCTTGTGGCCGGGAAGCTGGCCGCCTTCGCCGGGCTTTGCGCCCTGCGCCATCTTGATCTGCATCATGTCCGAGTTGACCAAGTATTCGGTCGTGACGCCGAAGCGGCCGGAAGCGACCTGCTTGATCGCGGAGCGCATCGAATCCCCGTTCGGCAGCGGCTTGAAACGATCCGCTTCTTCGCCGCCTTCGCCGGTGTTCGACTTGCCGCCGATGCGGTTCATCGCGATTGCGAGCGTGGTGTGCGCTTCGCGTGAGATCGAGCCGAAGCTCATCGCGCCGGTCGCGAAACGCTTCACGATCTCCTTGGCGGGTTCGACTTCGGAAACATCCACAGGAGAGCGGCCGTCTTCCTTCGCATCCTTGATGCGGAAGAGGCCGCGGATCGTAAGCAGCTTTTCCGACTGCTCGTTCAGGATACGCGCGTATTCGCGGTACTGATCCTGCGAATTGCCGCGGACGGCATGCTGGAGCAGCGACACCGTCGGCGCGGTCCATGCATGGGCCTCGCCGCGCGTGCGCACGGCATATTCGCCGCCGACGTCGAGCATCTCGCGCAAGATCTGCGCGTCGCCGAAAGCTTCGGCATGACGGCGCGCGGTTTCGCGCGCGATGTCCTCGGTGCCGGCGCCTTCGATCTTGGTCGCGGTGCCGGTGAAATACTTCGCGACGAATTCGGCCTTGAGGCCGACCGCGTCGAAAATCTGCGCGCCGCAATAGGACTGATAGGTGGAGATGCCCATCTTCGACATCACCTTCATCAAGCCCTTGCCGATGGCCTTGATGTAGCGCTTGACGATTTCCTTCTCGTCGGGCTTCCCCGGAATCTCGTCGCGCATGGCGATCAGCGTTTCGAACGCCAGATAAGGATTGATCGCTTCCGCGCCGTAGCCCGCGAGACAGGCGAAGTGATGCACTTCGCGCGGTTCGCCGGATTCGACCACGAGACCGACCGACGTGCGCAGACCCTTGCGGATCAGGTGGTGATGCACGGCCGCGCAGGCGAGCAGCATCGGCAGCGGAATGCGCTCGGCGGAGACGTTGCGATCCGAAAGAATGATGATGTTGCAGCCGGCCTTCACCGCGCTTTCCGCGCGGTCGCAAAGCCGGTCGAGCGCTGGCTCGAGCCCGTTCGCGCCCTGATCCGCGGGATAGGTGACGTCCAGCGTCTTCGAGTTGAAGTGCGAATCCACGCCGTCGTTGATTTCGCGGATCTTCTCGAGATCGTCGTTCGTGAGAATCGGCTGGTGCGCCTCGAGCCGCTTGTTCTTCGATGCGCCTTCCATGTCGAGGATGTTCGGGCGCGGGCCGATGAACGAGACGAGGCTCATCACGATCTCTTCGCGGATCGGATC
>CAZFPR010000110.1:0-7207 GCA_964521045.1 uncultured Hyphomicrobiales bacterium | reverse complement strand
CTGCTTGAAATACGTGTAGAGCGCCTTCGGCTTCTCGGAGAGCGCGGAGATCGGCGTGTCGTTGCCCATCGAGCCGACCGCTTCTTCGCCGTTCGCCGCCATCGGCGTCATCAGCATCTTCAGGTCTTCTTCGGAGTAGCCGAAGGCCTGCTGACGATCGAGTAGCGGCAGGTTCGACTGCGGCACGGCGTGCTTCGCGGCCGGGAGCTTCTCGACCACGAGCTGCGTGTCGTCGAGCCACTGCTGATAGGGATGGCTTGCCGCGATCTCGGCCTTCAGTTCGTCGTCGGGAATGAGACGGCCCTTTTCGAGGTCGACCAGGAGCATCTTGCCGGGCTGTAGACGCCACTTGCGGACGATCTGGTCTTCCGGAACGGTGAGCACGCCCATTTCGGACGCCATGATGATGCGGTCGTCCTTCGTGATGAAGTAACGCGCGGGGCGCAGGCCGTTGCGGTCCAGCGTCGCGCCGATCCGGCGGCCATCGGTGAAGGCGACGGCGGCGGGGCCGTCCCACGGTTCCATGAGCGCTGCGTGATATTCGTAGAAGGCGCGGCGCTTCTCATCCATCAGCGGATTGCCGGCCCAGGCTTCCGGGATCAGCATCATCATCGCGTGGCTGAGCGAGTAACCGCCCTGCGTCAGAAATTCGAGCGCGTTGTCGAAGCACGCGGTGTCGGACTGTCCTTCGTAGGAAATCGGCCAGAGCTTCGTAATGTCGGAGCCGAACAGCGGCGAGGATACCGACGCCTGACGCGCCGCCATCCAGTTCACGTTGCCGCGCAGCGTGTTGATTTCGCCGTTGTGCGCGACCATGCGGTAGGGATGCGCGAGCGACCAGGTCGGGAAGGTGTTCGTGGAAAAGCGCTGATGCACGAGTGCGAGCGCGCTTTCGAAATCCTTGTCGCTAAGATCGGGATAATAGGTGCCGAGCTGATCGGCGAGGAACATGCCCTTGTACACCACCGTGCGGCACGAGATCGAAACCGCATAGTAGTCGGCGAGGCGCCGTTCGCGCTTGTTGTAGATCTTGTTCGAGATCACCTTGCGCAGGATGTAGAGGCGGCGCTCGAATTCGGTCTCGTCGCGGATGGTGGAGCCGCGGCCGATGAAGACCTGCACATGCACGGGTTCGGTCGGCTTCACCGACTCGCCGAGCGTCGAATTGTCGGTCGGCACGTCGCGCCAGCCGAGCAACTTCATGCCTTCTTCGGCGATCGCCTCGGCATAGACATCGATGATGACCTGACGCCATTGCGGCTCGCGCGGCAGGAACAGGTAGCCGATCGCGTATTCGCCGGGCTTGGGCAGTTCGAAGCCGAGCTGCTTCGTCTTCTTCGCGAAGAACTTGTGCGGGATCTGCACGAGGATACCCGCGCCGTCGCCGGCACGCGGGTCCGCGCCGACCGCGCCGCGATGCTCGAGGTTGAGTAATATCGTGAGCGCGTCCTCGACGATCTGATGCGACTTGCGGCCCTTGATGTCGGCAATGAAGCCGACGCCGCAGGAATCCTTCTCGTCTCTGGGATCGAACAGGCCCTGGGGTTCCGGCGTGCTCCAGTCAGCACGCGAAGGTTTCGTGCTCGCGGACTTCAAACCGCGTGCCGATCCCGTTCCTGCGTACTGACTCTTCTTCATCGTCTTGCCCCTTTAGCCTTCGAATTTTTCGCGGAAGCCCGCACTCCGCGCCGCCTTCGGCTCGTGTCGGGGTCCCGCGATGTTTTGATCGCGGCGGTGGTCCAAGTTTCAACGCCTCGGCCCGTCCGCCGTGCAAAGTCTGCGCCGTCCCGGCCAGCCAGCCGGTTTAAGCACTTCCGGCTTGTGTTGTGGGCGTGCCGGTCGCCCGATCTGCCCGGAAACTAGGACAGTAATACTGTCTAATACCCTGACAGATTTCTGCCTCCCCGACAAGCAATCCCCGCGCTTTTCTTGCCGGTTATTGCGAGCCCGCTTGTCCCGGCGAAAGAAACGTACGAACACAGTGCCCACTACGCAACGCTGTTGCGTGGCCAAGGGGTCGCATGGCGTGAGCGAAGACCTTGGCCCTAGATTGCACCCAAGGGGCTGGGCGTGAATTTTCTTCGAGCAGGCAGGTTTTCCAGGTGGCGCCGGCCTTTGGGCTGGCTTTCGGCCTATGCGCTCGTCTTTCAGCTGCTGCTCGGCGCCATGGCCGGCGGACAGTTTTCCGCGCAGGCCGCGGGCCAGAACTGGTCCTTCTTCGAAATCTGCTACGGCAAGGGATCGCCCGGCGGCGAGCTGCCCTCCGGCAAGCCCGACAGGCAGTCGGGCAAGTCGTTCAGCTGTACCGTATGCGCGAATGCGGCCACCGCGGTCGCACCCGAACTTCCCGTCATCGCCCCGTTCGAGTTTTCCGAACGCCGCATCGACTGGATCGTTCGTGGCGAGACTTTAGCGCTAAGCGAATTTTCGTTCTCGCAACGGCAACGCGCACCACCTTCGAAAGCCTGACGGTCATCCGGCTCTTGCCGGTTCTCTAGTCATTTCCGTTTTCGCTTCGAAGGTGTCTTCATGGTTTCGTTTCGCGCAGTCTCCTGCGCGGTGGCCGCGCTGATCGTCAGCGCATCCGCCGCGACCGCCCACGTCACGCTCTCGCAACGTAGCGCCCCCGCGGAGAGTTCCTTCCGCGCTTCCTTCACCGTGCCGCATGGCTGTCAGGGTGCCGCGACGACGAAAGTTTCGTTCTGGCTTCCGGAAAGCATCGTGCAGGCCAAGCCGATGGTGAAACCCGGCTGGAAGATCGAAATCCTGCGCGTGAAGCTCGAAAAGCCGATCGACGGCCCGCACGGGACGAAAATCACCGAGCGGGTCGCGAAGATCGTCTTCAGCGGCGGCAACATTCCGGACGATCAGATCGACGAATTCGTCCTGCAATTGCGCCTGCCGAAGGAAGCGGGAGCGCTCTACTTCCCGGTGGAGCAGGAATGCGGAGAGAAACGGAATAGCTGGACCGAGATTCCGGCGTCGCACCAGACGACGCGCGATCTCGATAATCCTGCGGCGATGCTGACCGTCACGCCGAAACCCTGAACCTTTCTCTTTCACCGAATGCGCGGCTGAACCTGCGGCGGAACAAGCCGCGGCGGCCGCGAGGGATGACCTCAAATGCGTTTTTTATCCAACCGCGCCGCGCGTGGCGCGATCATGAGTCTTGTCACCGGGGCTGCGCTGACGGCGCTTTCCGCGCGTGCGCAGGAAACCCTGCCTACAATCAACATCGAAGCCGAGCGGTTCGGCGGTGCGCTGACCGCGCCGACGACCGCGCAAGCCGAGCGCGAACTTCGCCAGGTGCCGGGCTCCGTCATGGTGGTGCCGGATACGCAGTTCAGTCTGCAACGCTCGACCACGATCAAAGATGTGCTCGACTACGTCCCGGGCGTTTTCGCGCAGCCCAAATGGGGCGAAGACACGCGCTTCTCGATCCGCGGCTCTGGCCTGTCGCGCAATTTCCATCTGCGTGGCGTCCAGCTCCTCATGGACGGGATTCCGATCAATACCGCGGACGGCTACGGCGACTTCCAGGAGATCGATCCTTCCGCCTATCGCTTCGTCGAGGTCTATAAAGGTGCGAACGCACTTCGTTACGGCGCAAATGCGTTGGGCGGTGCGATCAATTTCGTAACGCCCACGGGCCGCGATGCGCCGCGCTTCTTCGGCGGCGTCGATTTCGGAAGCTTCGGATTCCAGCGCTATCAGTCGGGAACCGCGGGTGTGGCGGGTCCGGCGGATTACTTCATCACCGGATCGTTCCAGAAGATGGACGGCTTCCGCGACCACAGTTGGGGCCATTCGACGCGCGGGGCCGCGAACTTCGGCTATCAGTTCTCGCAGAATGCCGAGACGCGCTTCTACCTGAATGCGAACGATATCGTGCAGCGCATTCCCGGCAGTGTCACGCGCGTGTCGGCGCTGACTTCGCCGAAAACCGCCGCCGCAGGCAACATCACCAACGACCAGCAGCGCAACGTTCAGTCGCTTCGTGTTGCGAACAAAACCACGCTGCGCTTCGACGAAACCACAGTGGAGCTTGGCGTGTTCGGGCTCAATCGTCACCTCGAGCATCCGATCTTCCAGTGGCTCGACTACCGCTACGAAGACTACGGCGGTTTTGCGCGGACGACCGACGACCGACTGATCGGCGGCTACAGAAACCGCTTTCTTGCCGGTGTGAACGTTCACAATGGCCTGCTCAGGAACGTGCAGTACAGCAATCTTGCGGGCGCGCAGAAGGGGCCGCTTCAATCCGCGGCCAATGATCGTGCGCAGAACTATTCGTTCTACGCGGAGAACTCGTTCTACTTCCTGCCGGATGTAGCGTTGGTTACGGCAGCGCAATTTCTGCACGCGGTTCGCGAACGCGAAGTGCTGGCCGGAGCGCTTGCGGGCGGACGCAAGGATCATGATCTGTTCAGCCCGAAGCTCGGACTGTTGTGGAATCTCGATCCGGCCGCACAGATCTTTGCGAACATCTCGCGCAGCGCGGAAGCGCCGAGTTTCGGAGAGGGATCGGGCGTCGTCACGCCGTGGACGGCAATTCAACCTCAGCGCGCCACCACCTTCGAACTCGGTACGCGCGGCCGCCGTCCGGACTATACATGGGACATCACGGCCTACCGCGCCAACATTCAGAACGAGTTCTTCTGTCTGTTTACGGGCGCGGCCGGAAGCTGCACGGTCACGAACCTCGACAAGACCGTTCATCAGGGCTTCGAACTCGGCTTTGGGGCCGCGATCATGAAGTCGATGTTTGCGTCGGGCGCGGACCCGGACAGGCTCTGGCTGAACATGGCCTATACGTTCAGCGACTTCCGCTTCGACAACGACGCGCAGTTCGGGAACAATCAGATTCCGGGGGCGCCGCGGCACTTCATCCGCGCCGAACTGCTCTACAAAAATCCGAACGGCTTCTTCTTCGGGCCGAATATCGAACTCGCACCGACGACCTACTTCGTCGACAGCGCGAACACGGTTTCGACAGCGGCCTACGGGATCTGGGGCCTGCGCGCTGGCTACGATCCCGGCGGCTCGTACTCGTTCTATCTCGAAGGCCGCAACCTGTCGGACAAGGCGTATATTTCGAGCGTGAGCGTGACCAACACGGCGAACTCCGCGTCGACACTCTATGAGCCGGGCACCGGCCGTGCGATCTATGGCGGTATGCGCATGAAATACTGAGCGGAATGGCGGGAATCGTGCGCCGGAAATCCCTCGAAAGCGCACGATTCCTGTCGCATCCGCGCCGTAATCGCACGGCGAAATCTTCATCCGGGTGGGGGCGGCTCGTTTCATGGGGAGAGCTGCCGTGAAATTTCATAAAAGCCTTCTGCAATTTTTGATGCTGCCGGCCGCGCTTTTTGCGCTAGCGGCTGTAACGCCGGCTTCGGCACAGTATTGGGGTCCCGCCGTTCCGGCGCAGGGCTATGACGGAAGAATTCCGCCGCAGCAGATCGAAGCCATGGTTCGCGGGATGGGCTTTCATCCCGTGGCCGATCCGCGGATGCGCGGGCCGCTTTGGGTCACGCATGCGGTCGATCGCGACGGCCAGCAGGTCCGCGTGCTCATCGACAGTTATTCCGGCCGCATGATCGACGTGCTGCGCCGTCCGCTGCCGCCGCAGCGCGTGGCGCTTGTGCCGCCGCAGGACTTTCCGCCGCCGTTCAACGGCCCGATCAGCGACTATGATGGGCCTGACTACGATTACCGCCACCTGCCGCAGCAGAGACCGGCCGACTGGCCGCCGTCTTATCCCGGCGCACAGCAACAAGGGCCGCGGGTAGAGACGTTCAATCAGCAAAGCGAGAACAACCGCGTTCCTGCACCGGCGAAGGCAAAGACCGCGAAGAAGAAAGAAACCAAGAAAAAGGACGAGAAGGTCGCGGCCCTGAAACCGGCGCCGGCGAAAGACGTCCCGTCACCGGAGGCGCGTCCGAAAGATGCGCCGAAAGCAGAGACGCCGAAACAGGAGGCGCCGAAGTCGGCTGAAGTACCGACCTTCGTGCCGAACGCTGACCAGAAGCCTGCAAGTTCCGGCATGCCGCCGGTGCAGCCGCTCGAGTTGAAAAGGAGCGAGCCTTCCGGGGCATTGCCTCCGGTACAGGCACCGTTCTGACAAACGCAAAAGGGCGTCAGCCGATCGCGGGATTGCCCCGTCTGGCTGACGCCCTTCGTCTTTTATTTCAGACGATCGTTACGCGGCCTTCGCGTCGATCACTTGGGCACTCTTCTGCACGCCGCCGGTCTTGCCGATCGGAATCTGGCGCGGCTTCTTGGCTTCCGGAATGCGGCGAACGAGATCGACATGCAGAAGGCCGTTCTCGACGCTGGCGCCGGTCACTTCGACGTGGTCGGCGAGCTGGAAGCGGCGCTCGAAGGTGCGGGCTGCGATGCCCTGATAAAGCACTTCGGGCTTGTCTTCCGTCTCGGTGATGGTTTTCTCGCCGCGAATGGAGAGCGCGTTCTCCTTCACTTCGATCTGGAGTTCCTTATCGGTGAAGCCGGCGACGGCCACCGTGATGCGGTAGGCGTCTTCGCCGGTACGCTCGATGTTGTAGGGCGGGTAGGACTGCGCCGGACCATCGAAGGTGCCGTCGAGCAGGGAGAACAGCCGGTCGAAACCGACGGTAGAGCGGTAGAGGGGGGTGAGGTCGAAACCACGCATGACATATCCTCCTTCAGAAGCGACATGTGAGTTGTTGCGCGCCCGCAAAACTCCGTTTGCCGTAGCCAAACGGGCGGACGATGCAGCCGAAATGGCCTGCACAGCCGGGATATAGGCGGGGCTTTTAGGCCTTCAAGCCCCCGAAATGGTCGAAGACGATCCGCCTCTCGCCCGGCCGTTCTGATTACGTTCATATGCTTCGGGCGATGAAGGATGAGAAAGGCAGACCACCGCCATGCTTTTCCCGTTTCGCGCCGTAGTTCTCTTGCTCCTCGTGCTCGCCGCCACGCCGCTGTCGGGCTCCGTTTCGCTCGCCCAGAAGCGCGGCTCCCAGGAGCGCATCATCCATGACATCGAAACCAGAGGCTTCCGGAACGTCACGGGCCTGCAACGGCGGGGCGTGAACTACGTCTTTCAGGCGGAAGACCTGTTTGGCGAGAAGGTCCGCGTGGTCATGAACGTGCAGACCGGCGAGATCGTGGGCTTGAGCAAGATCCCGCCGAAGCAGAACTGACCGCTTGCGGCGTTGCC
>CAZFPR010000109.1:1298-9189 GCA_964521045.1 uncultured Hyphomicrobiales bacterium | reverse complement strand
CCATGGACAGAATGCGCTCGATGAAAAGATCCGGCTGGACTTCGACCGCCGGGTTCGCCTGCTTCGCCATTTCCCCCTCAGTTCTTCTCGATGCGGATGACCTGCGGATCGGCCGCAAGCACTCCGTCTTTCTTGATTGCGTTCAGCGCGTTTCGCATCGCGTCTTCGTTCGTTGCGTAGGTGATCAGCACGACCGGCGCGGGCGCGTCGGAAGATTTCTTCTTGTCGCGGCGATGCTGCACGATGGATTCGAGCGAGATGCCCTGCTCCGCCATGCGGCCCGCGATGGTCGCCGCGGTACCGGGCTTATCGATCGCGGCGAGACGGATGTAATAGCCACCCTCATGGTCCTGCATAGGCGCGCGCACGGCCTTGGTGAGTTTTGCGCTCCCGCGTCCGAACGGAGCGACACGGCGGCCGCTCGCGAGATCGACCAGATCGGCAACGACTGCGGAAGCCGTCGCGGCACCGCCGGCACCGGGACCGACCAGCGTGAGGTCGAGCGCGTCCGAATTGATCGCGACCGCGTTGGTGACGCCGTCGATTTCCGCGATCACGGTGCCCTTCGGAACCATGGTCGGGTGCACGCGCTGTTCGATGCCGGTGTCGGTCTTCACCGCGACGCCAAGCAACTTCACCCGATAGCCGAGATCGTCCGCCGCCTCGAGATCGGCGAGCGTGATCGACTGGATGCCTTCGACATAAACCGCATCCGCATCGACTTCCGCGCCGAAGGCGAGGCTCGCGAGAATGGCGATCTTGTGCGCGGTGTCGAAACCGCCGATGTCGAAGGTCGGGTCCGCTTCGGCATAACCGAGCTTCTGCGCTTCCTTCAGGCAATCCTCAAAGGAGCGGCCTTCCTTCTGCATCTGCGTGAGAATGTAATTGCAGGTGCCGTTCAGAATTCCGTATACGCGCGAAATCTCCGCCCCGCCGAGACCCTCGCGCAGCGTCTTGATGACGGGAATGCCGCCGCCCACCGCCGCTTCGAAGTTGAAGGCGGCGTTGTGCGCTTCGGCAAGCTTGATCAGCGGCGTGCCGTGCTTGGCGATCAGCGCCTTGTTCGCGGTGACCACCGGACGGCCGATAGAAAGTGCTGCTTCGACCGCGGATTTCGCCGGATCGCCGGAACCGCCCATGAGTTCGACAAAAACGTCGATGCCCTCGCCTTTGGCGAGTGCGACAGGATCGGCCGAGCGCTTGATCGAGGAGAGATCGAGACTCTGGTCGCGCGGCGGATCTTTCGAAGCGACGGCGACCAGATCGATCGGACGGCCCGCACGGATCGCAAGCTTGTCGCGCGTACGCAGCAACATGCCCGCGACCGCCGAACCGACCGTGCCCAAACCGGCGAGACCGACACGCAGCGGAGCTCCCATATTTTTTCGTTCCCGAATTAGCCGCGCGCCGCGAGCGGCACGACGTTATGCAGAATGGTATCGGCGGACTCGAGGAACTTGCGGACGTTGCGCGCGGCCTGCCGGATGCGCTGCTCGTTCTCCACGAGCGCAAGACGCACGTAATCGTCGCCGTGCTCGCCGAAGCCGATGCCCGGCGCCACCGCGACCGACGCCTTCTCGACCAGCAACTCCGCGAACTTCACGCTGCCGAGCGGACGGAAGCGCTCCGGGATCGGCGCCCAGGCGAACATCGAAGCCTTCGGGCTCGGAATTTCCCAGCCCGCGCGGGTGAAGCTCTCCACCATCGCGTCGCGCCGCGTGCGGTACATGTTGCGCATCTCGACGATGCACTCCTCCGGGCCGTTGAGTGCCGCGGTTGCCGCGACCTGCACCGGCGTGAACGCACCGTAGTCCAGGTACGACTTCACTCTGCTGAGCGCGGAAATCACGCGCTCGTTGCCGACGGCAAAGCCCATGCGCCAGCCGGCCATGGAGAACGTCTTCGACATCGAGGTGAATTCGACGGTGACATCCATCGCGCCCGGCACTTGCAGCACCGACGGCGGCGGATTGTCGTCGAAATAAACTTCGGCATAGGCAAGATCGGAAAGCACGAGAATCTCGTGCTTCTTCGCGAACGCGACCACGTCGCGATAAAATTCGAGGTCGGCGACCATCGCGGTCGGGTTCGAAGGATAGCAGATCACCACCGCGATCGGCTTCGGAATCGAGTGCACCACCGCGCGTTCGAGCGCGTGGAAGAACTCCGGGCCCGGTTCGATCGGCACCGAGCGGATCGAGCCGCCGGCCATCAGGAAGCCGAAGGCGTGGATCGGGTAGCTCGGATTGGGAACCAGCACGACATCGCCCGGCGCCGTGATCGCCTGCGCCACGTTGGCGAAACCTTCCTTCGAGCCGAGGGTCGCCACGACCTGCGTGTCGGGGTTCAGCTTCACGCCGAAGCGGCGGCCGTAATAGGCGGCCTGCGCCTTGCGGAGCCCGGGAATGCCCTTGGACGCCGAGTAGCGGTCGGTGCGGGGCTTGCCGAGGGTTTCTTTCAGTTTCTCGATGACATGCGCGGGCGCCGGCAGGTCTGGATTGCCCATGCCGAGGTCGATGATGTCCGCGCCAGCATTGCGTGCAGCAGCCTTGACCCGGTTGACGCTCTCGAAAACGTACGGCGGCAGGCGCTTGATGCGATGGAAATCAGACATGGTGGTTCTCTGAAAACTGGCCCCTTTGGGGTTCACGCGGGCCACGATTCATGCGGGGCTAATAGCACCGAAACGGCGGAAATTGCACGGCTTTTACGCGCGCCGGCGGCGCTAATTAGCTCGGAGAATCCGTGCCTTTACCTGCGCCTCGCGCTCGGTGCCCATCTTCCGGAGCTCTTGCTCGAGCTTGATCCGCTCGACCTCGTTCATGATGGGCTCTTCGCCGTCCCGGAATTCGGGTGCCGCGATGGCGGGGAAGTTCTCAGGGGTGTTCGCCGGGTTCGAGGCCGGGTTCGAGGCCGGAATGATGACCGGGATCGAGGGCATGGACATGTCCATGAACGGCACGGGCACGTCGCCGGTCGCGCAACCGCCGACAGCAAGCGCCGCCGCCAGTGCTGCGGCGCAGCAGACTTTCGCCGTTACCTTCGACCCAACAACCTTCACGGTCGCCCCTTAATAACCCAAACGTCCTGATTCTGTGGCAGCGGCCTTCGTCGCTGCCTATTATGGCAGAAGCGGGGTCAGTCCCAAGAGGCGGTATTCTAGCCGCCAAACCGTTCAACGGAGTAAACGCGAAATGGACGACAAGCCCAAATCTGGCGTCGAGGGGACGCGGGCAGTCGATCCGGAAGCCTTCGCGCGCAACCTTGCCCGCGTGATGGAACAGGGCGGCAAGGCCCTCGCCGCTTACCTCAAGCCCCGGGAACAGCAGGACTTCGGCGACGCCAAGGCCGAGGAATTGGTCGACGTCTTCAAGACGCTGAACCAGGTCGCCGAATACTGGCTCGCCGATCCGCAGCGCGCAGCGAGCGCCCAGAACAGCCTCGCCCGCGGCTACATGGATCTCTGGGCCATGACCATGAAGCGCATGGCCGGCGAAACCACTTCGCCCGTGAAGGCGGCCGACCCGAAAGACCGGCGCTTCGCCGACCCGGACTGGTCCAGCAATCCGTTCTTCGACGCACTGAAGCAGGCCTATCTGCTCACGACCGACTGGGCCGAGCGCATGGTGCAGGACGCGCAGGGCATCGACGACCACACCAAGCGCAAGGCCGAATTCTACGTGAAGCAGATTTCGAACGCGGTCTCGCCTTCGAACTTCGTGCTGACCAATCCCGAACTGTTCCGCGAGACGCTCGGCTCGTCGGGCGAAAATCTCGTGCGCGGCATGCAGATGCTCACCGAGGACATCGAAGCAGGCAAAGGCGACCTTCGCATCCGCCAGTCGGACGCGTCGACCTTCGAAGTCGGCAAGAACCTTGCGACCACGCCGGGCAAGGTCGTGTTTGAGAACGATCTCATTCAGGTGATCCAGTACACGCCGGTCACCGAGAAGGTGCTCGCGGTTCCGCTCGTGATCGTGCCGCCGTGGATCAACAAGTTCTACGTGCTCGATCTGACCAGCGAAAAGTCGATGATCAAGTGGGCGGTCGAACAAGGCATCACCGTCTTCGTGATATCCTGGGTGAACCCGGACGCAAGGCTCGCGATGAAGTCCTTCGAGGACTACATGAACGAGGGCGTGCTCGCCGCGCTCGACGTCGCGGAGAAAATCACTGGCGAGAAGTCGTCGCATATCTGCGGCTACTGCGTCGGCGGCACCATGACCGCCGTGTCGCTCGCCTATCTCGCGGCCACCGGACGGCAGGACAGGATCGCGAGCGCCACGTTCCTCGCAACGCAAGTGGATTTCACCTACGCGGGCGACCTCAAGGTTTTCGTCGACGAGGAGCAGCTCGAGGCGCTTGAGCGGCGCATGAAGCAGGTCGGCTATCTCGACAGCACCAAGATGGCGATGGCCTTCAACATGCTGCGCTCGAACGATCTGGTGTGGCCCTACATCGTCAACAACTACATGCGCGGCAAGGCGCCTTTCCCGTTCGATCTCCTGTTCTGGAATTCGGACTCGACCCGGCTGCCCGCAGCGAACCACTCGTTCTATCTGCGCAACTGCTATCTCGAGAACAAGCTCTCCAAGGGCGAGATGGAAGTCGCCGGCATCAAGCTCGATCTCAGCGCGGTGAAAATTCCGGTCTACAACTTAGCTACGCGCGAAGACCACATCGCGCCGCCGAAATCCGTTTTTCTCGGCTCCAGCTTTTTCGGCGGACCGGTACGCTTCGTGCTCGGCGGCTCGGGTCACATCGCCGGCGTCGTCAATCCGCCGGAGAAAAAGAAATACTCGTTCTGGACCGGCGGCGCCGCCGACGGCGAACTCGACAGGTGGTTCGAGAACGCGATCGAGCATAAAGGCTCGTGGTGGACCGACTGGCTCGCATGGCTGAAAGACATCGACCGCCGCGAAGTTCCCGCGCGCGTCCCCGGCGAAGGCCCGCTGCCCGCGATCGAAGACGCGCCGGGGCGCTATGTGAAGGTGAAGGCGTAGCGCCGCAAGTCAAGCAGCTTGCTTTAGTGCTACAGCCCAACCTACAGCATACCTTCCTGTCGCTTTAAGCGTGACGTAGAAACAATCGACCATCTCAAAATAATCTTCATCTACACGTGGCGGGTCGTCGTCGGAGATTACAAAGCGTACAGTTCGCTCTTTCTCATCTTTGGTGGTGAGAGCAGCGAAGATATGTCTGTCAGAGAAATGAACTAGATCGCACAGTTCCTTATAAACATTTTGTACCCACGGATACTCTTCGCTGACCTTTCGAGCTAAATAGCTGTCTGTCATCTTTTCTCTGTCGCGAGACAGAAGCTTGTTCACTGGCTCGCCATAGAAAACCTTCTCTGCGAACTTCTCAAGCCCACCCTCGTAGAGATAGGCCGCGTTTAATCTCAATAGAGTATCTAGTTGCAACCGAACCATGGGGGCAGCAGCAACGAAATTCTTTTCGCGCGCAAGTGAGCAGAATGCTTTGGTAAGTGACAAGCTTCGCTTAACAGCGCCCATAATCACGAAGGTGCTGAAATACACACCATCACCATTGTCCACCGTTGAAAAGACCTTATGCAGAATTTCATCTGCACCATTTTGTATCTTTTCAAGCCGTTGCTCGAGCGTGAGCATTAAAGCCTCCGATTCGGTCGATAGCGTATTAGTCAATTGAGGCAATCGAACCGGCCAACTGCCACAATTCACAACCTCAAAACGCTGGCGGCCCGTAGCGGCGCAGCACGTCATACGTCTCGAAACCAAGCCGCTGATAAACCGGCTCGCCGAACTTGCTCGCCTGCAACGTGACGACTTTTGCTCCCGCTTCGAACGCCATGTTCGTGGTCAGCACCGTCATCAGCGCGCCGAGGCCCATGCGCTGTCCGTTCGGACGGGTGCCGATCCAATAGAGACCGCCGCAGCCCTCGCTCATCAGGGCGAAGCCGGTCGCAAGCGGCTCCTCGCCGCGATAGGCGATCACCCCGAGAATGTTTTTGCCGAGCAGCGCCCGCGGGTTCGTGAACATCGCGCGCGTATGAACTTCGGGAAGCCCAAGCAGCGCATAGGAAAGCACGCTGACCTCGATGAAGTCATCGATATGCTTCTGCGTCGAGATCGTCTCGATGCGGATGCCATCTGCGGATTTCGGCACAGACAACGGCGCCGTGACTGACATGCAGGGAATTTCGAAGCGGCTTTCGAATTTCTTCGCGCGCAGAAGCTTCTCGAGGTCGGCGTCCTGCTTCTCGATCACCGAGATCGAATAGCCGCGTTTTTTCGCGCGGAAGAATTCGCGCGCGGCATCGAACAGGACATCCGGCGCGATATCGAGACGCGTGCGCCCTGCCGCATTCCAGTAGCCGCCCGGAAAATCGCTTGCCCCGGCGACGAGCAGGATGCCGTCCCGCTCCCGGCAATCGCAGGGGCTCTGGAACGCAGCATGCGCCCGGATCGATTCCAGATAGTTCCCGTTGGAAAGACGCTCGACTTCGTTCATTTCGCCCTGCGGCACGGTAAAATACCACCCTGATGCCACCCGGATACACGCCGGGCGAATTCGTTGCTAGGCTCGTCTTCAGTCGCCGGAGGAAACCAATGTTGAAATCAATTTCATTTGCCGCCGTTCTCTGCTTTTTCGCCGTGTCGGTGTCGGCCACCGCCTCGGCACAGAACGCCAAAGTCGAAAGAATAGAAATCGCCACGCAGTCGCCCACGAACAGCGACGTTCTGCTCGGTAAGAAAGACGTCAAGCCCGCGAAGATCAGCGGCGAGCTTCGCATCCCCGGCTCGGTCAAGGGCAAGGCCCCGGTCGTGCTGCTGGTTCACGGCTCGGGAGGACTCGGCGCCAACATTCACTACTGGGTTGCGGAGCTGAACAAACTTGGGATCGCGACATTCGCAATGGACTCCTTCACCGGGCGCGGCGTGAAGAACACGATCACCGACCAGACGCAGGTTTCCAATTTCGCGATGGTCATCGACGCCTATCGCGCGCTCGAAACTCTCTCGAAACACCCCGCCGTCGATCCGGATCGCATCGTCGTCATGGGCTTCTCGAAGGGAGGCATGGCCGCGCTCTATTCGAGCCTTTCGCGCTTTCAGGAGAAGTATCTCGACAAGAGCGTGAAGTTCGCGGCGCACATTCCGTTCTATGCCGGATGCAACGCGCAATACATCGACGACACCAAGATTGGCAAGGTGCCGCTGCGGTTCTTTCACGGCACCGCCGACGACTACACGCTGATGTCTCAATGCAAAGACTATGTCGCCCGGCTGAAGGCGGCCGGCGTCGATGCTTCGCTTTCAGAGCTCCAGGGCGCGCATCATGCGTTCGACAACCCGAGGATCGTGAAGCCTATGCATCTTCCGCAGGCGCTGACCGGCCGCAAATGCCTGCTGGAAGAAAAGTCGGAAGGCGCGGTGGTGAACAAGACGACCGGCAAGCCGTTTTCCTCCAAGTATGCCTGCATAGAGCGCGGCACCACGGTCGCCTACAGTGCGGCGGCAACCGCCGCCGCCACCAAGCAGGTAGCCGCCTTCCTCAAGGAAACCTTCAAGCTGAAATAACAGGAGAGTTCGCGACATGAACGCGACGAACAAGGAAACGCTCACCGCCGATCAGATCAAGGGCCGCATCGGCCAGAACATCGGCACCTCGAAGTGGTTCACGGTCGATCAGAAGCGGATCGACGAATTCGCGCACGCCACCGAGGATCACCAGTTCATCCATGTCGATGTGGAGCGTGCGAAGAAAGAAACGCCGTTCGGCGGCACGATCGCGCACGGCTTTCTGACGCTCTCTCTGTTGGCGCCGATGGGCTACGACGCGCTGCCCGCGATCGCCAACCGCGCGATGGGCATCAACTACGGCCTCGACAAGGTGCGTTTCCTGA
>CAZFPR010000109.1:0-1288 GCA_964521045.1 uncultured Hyphomicrobiales bacterium | reverse complement strand
CCAGCGCTCGCCGAAGGAACTGCTCTTCAAATACGAGGTGACGGTCGAGATCGAAGGACAGGAGCGCCCCGCCCTGATCGCGGAATCGCTCGGCATGGCCGTGCTGCAATGAGCGATCCGCTGCTCGATCTGATTTCCGGCAAGGGTGCGATCAGCCCGGACCCGCTGCTTTCGATCGACGGCCGCGTCGAGCACAAATACGCCGACAACGAAGGCGTGAAGATCCATTACGCCGCGCTCGGCAAGGGCCCGCTCGTCGTGATGATGCACGGCTTTCCGGACTACTGGATGTCGTGGCGTCACCAGATGGACGCTCTCTCCAAGCAGTTCCGCGTCTGCGCGCTCGACATGCGCGGCTACAATCTCTCGGACAAGCCGAAGGGCGTCGAAAGCTACGCCATGCGCAAGCTCGTCACCGATTGCGCAGCCGTGGTCGCGGCGGAAGGTGCCACGAAAGCCACCATCATCGGTCACGACTGGGGCGGTGCCACCGCGTGGAATGTCGGCATGCGCAGGCCCGACATCACCGAGCGGCTGATCGTCCTGAACATGCCGCATCCGTGGACGCTCGCCAAGCAGCTCGCGGAAAATCCCGAGCAGGAAAAGAACTCGCAATACGCGCGCAACTTCCAGGACCCGGAATTCTACAAGAAGATTTCGCTGGAGCGGCTCGGCGCCTGGGTGACGGACCCGGAAGCGCGCAAGCTGCACCTCGCAGCGATGCAACGCTCCGACGCGCAGGCGATGCTGCATTACTATCAGGCGAATTATCCGGCGCCGCCTTATGCAGCGCCCACCGCGCCGCCGCCGAAGGTGAAAGCGCCGACGCTCCTGATCCACGGCATGGAAGACAAGGCCCTGCTCTCGGAAGGACTGAACGGCGTATGGGATCTGGTCGAGCAGGACTTCACGCTCGCGACGATACCCGGTGCCGGACACTTCGTGCAGCAGGACGCGGCCGAGGCCGTGAGCCGCACGATCCTCGCCTGGCTCAACCGCTGAGTTACGGAAACAGCGCGATCTGATCGAGGCCGGTGGTTTCCGGCAGGCCGAGCATGACGTTCATGTTCTGCACGGCCTGACCCGACGCGCCCTTCACGAGATTGTCGAGCGTCGAGATCACGATCGCGGTGCCCGGACGGCGATCCGCGATGACGCCGATATAGGTCATGTTCGAGCCGCGTACATGCCGCGACTGCGGGACCATGCCGTAATCGAGCACGCGCACGAAAGCCTGGCCCGCATAAAAGTCGGCGAGGATGCGATGCAGTTGCTCCGCGCTCGTCGA
>CAZFPR010000108.1:0-9371 GCA_964521045.1 uncultured Hyphomicrobiales bacterium | reverse complement strand
CGTCCTGCAATATGGCGTGCCGCTCGACGAATATGTCGACGCCTTCACCTTCACCCGATTCGAGCCCGCGGGCATGGTGACCGGCAACGACACCATCAAGATGGCGACCTCGATCCTCGACTATGTGTTCCGCGAGCTCGCGATCTCCTACATGGGCCGCTACGACCTCGCGCATGTCGACCCCTCCGACATGGACGGCGGCGCGCTCGGCAAGGGCGAGAACGAAGGCAAGGCGGCGCCGGTGATCTCGCGCGGTCTCGTGCGCGGCAAGGCGCCGACGCTCTCGGCCGTGTCCTCGACCGACGCGCGCGGCACGGAAAGCCCCCGCGCTTCGGCGCCTGCGAATGTGGTCTCGGCGTTCCTCGCGGGCGGGCCGGTGGCCGGTGCTGCGGTTGCGCTGAAGCCCTCGCCTGCCGTCGAGACGGAAGTCGATCGCGCGAAGGCGCTAGAAGTGAACCAGCGCGCGGCGGCGAAAGCCAAGGGCTACGAAGGCTCCTCCTGCCCCGAGTGCCACAACTTCACGATGGTGCGAAACGGCACGTGTTTAAAGTGCGACACCTGCGGCTCGACCACGGGATGCTCGTAAGAGAATAAAAAAGGGCCGCGAATTTCGCGGCCCTTTTCGCGAACTCAGTCGCGTCTAAGCGGTTCTATCCGCGTCAGTTCATCAAAGGAGACCTTAAGATGCTCCATTCTCTTCGCATCGCTGCCCTCTCGCTCGTTGTCACGCTCGCGCTTTCCGGCTCTAGCTTTGCCGACACCTGCTCGATCCGCATCGAGTTCGTCAAAGCCGGCTGGGTGATCGGCGGCACCGCGGGCTCGGGCACGCTTACCTGCGGGGACCGCCGCTATCCGCTTTCGGTCGGCGGCCTCTCCTATGGATTTACGTTCGGCGTATCGAAGGTGAACTTGCGTGGCACCGCGCGCAACATCCGCCGCCCGAGCGATGTCGAAGGCGTGTACGGCGCGGGTAGTGCTGGCGCTGCCATCGTGCGCGGGCCGCAGGCGGCGGTGCTCACGAACCAGAAGGGCGTCATCCTCGAGGTCGCCGGCGCGCAGACCGGCGTGATCGTCAATCTCGATTTGAGCGGGATGGCGGTGTCACTGAAGAGGTAGGGATGCTTCGACTGCTTATTGCGTGAAATAAAAAGGGCCGCGGAGAAATCCGCGGCCTGTTCAGCATCAAGTCATTGATTCATAAAACAAAAAGCGATCCCACCGGGATCGCTACTTTTATTTTCCGTCGTCTATTGAAACTGAAGACTCTCATCCCCAGTTGCACCGATACTGCCTGCAATCTCGTAGGCAGTGCGGGAAACCGCTAACCGGGAGTTCGAAACGGCGAGAGTTTCTAGGCACTACAAGCTTGGACAGAGCGAACGTAGTGAGTCTTATACCTCTAGTCTAGATCGGACTCTCATTTTATTGCGACTCTAATGTCGCAGAGAAAGAGAGAGTTAATGGGTATTGAAGAGTCGAACGAAGCAACGCGCAAGTGGGACCGTAGGTTCCTCCGCGTAGCCAATGAGTTTGCAAGCTGGAGCAAAGACCCGTCTACGAAGGTCGGAGCTTGCATAGTTCGTCGCAACGGGACGTTGGCGTCCGCAGGATACAACGGCTTCGCTCGCGGGGTCGCTGACCATCAGGAACGTTACGACAAGCGTGAAACGAAGTATGAGATGATCGTTCATGCCGAGGTAAATGCCTTGCACAATACGCAAGAAAACCTCGAAGGAGCGACGCTCTACGTCACGCCACTTCCACCATGTCCAAGATGTGCTGGCCAAATTATCCAGCGCGGTATCAAGCGTGTCGTCGTAGAGCGACGTAAAGTCTCGGCCCAGTGGGACAAAGACTTCGAGCTCTCCAAGACGATGTTTGAGGAAGCAGGAGTGACCGTGGATGTTGTAATGCCGGAGGACTTCGTACCTCCAGTGGACAGCTCTATCGTTGTTCCGAAACAACCTGAAGCGTAATTGCAAGAAGGGCGTCCGGCGGCGTGCTGCCGGACGTCCGCCTTTCCAAGCGCACATGCTACCCTAATCCCATGTGCGGACGCTTCACCAGGATGTACACATGGGCGCAGCTCTACGCGCTCTATAAGCTCGCGGTGGACGCGACGTCTCACGCTAGAGTATCGCGGCAACCACCAGCGTCAGTGTTCCAATCACTTTGAGTAGCGCGTTGAGCGACCCTTCCAACTTCATCAGCCTCTGCTGCGATTCAATAAAGTTTCCGAGGAAGCTTAGAAATGCCGGTCGGGCCAGACATGCAACCAACGCTCCAATTGCGGATGCACTCCATAAAAACACACCAAAGCCGATTACAAACTTGCTGAGCAGTAGCTCGGTAGAAACGGGCACTCCAGAAATCGGAATCACGCTGTCGCCGACAATAAGTTTAAAGAGTAGCGTTGCGATCATTACGGTCGCAGCAGCGATTGATCCTGCTGCCATAATCTTCCAGGATTCACCGTCCTGTGTGTTCAATGAGATGCCAATAATCAGGATACACACGAACCAAAACAGTATCGAGCGATCGATATTGCCCCCGTTTTTGGCTAGAATCATCGCCCACAAAATTCCTAGAAGCGCCGAGAAGGCAATACGTCCTACTTGTTCCCTCGTCATACGCTGATATCTTCCTCTATTGCAGGAGTTTCTTGAACACCGACAGCACAAGTTCTTTTCGTTGAGAATTTCGACCATCGTCAAACGGATGGCCGAAATCATTGCGCTTGATTTTTTCGCCCTTATTCTTGCGGACAAGATCGGCAAGCGGCTCCGAATTTTCGATACTAATCACTTTGTCCTGTGTGCCGACAATCGCCACTATCTTCCTAGCGTCACTTGGCACGTTACGGATCGGATCTCTGCTTTCCGGGCAGAAGTAACTACTAAGAACCGCGAGCGTGCCATCTATAACCAAACCGTCGTATTGCTTTCCGCGTAACACATTCATCAACACGATGCCGCCAAGTGAAACGCCGTAATAAAACCTTTTCTCATATTTCTCAGTGTTCAGCTTCGAAACTATTTCTGAATAGTCGTTGAAGATAGCCTTCATCGTAGGCTTACCGTTGGAGCGGCCATAACCACGAAAATCTAGGATATAAATATCCAGATTTAGCTCCTCGAGAAATCTGATGTCAGCCAGCATGCCTTTTGCAAGCATCGCGTTACCTTGGACAAACAGCAGATAACCGATTGCTGGCTTCTTAGACCGTATTACATAGCCCCGTAGCGTTCGCTTGTCCGAAGTCATCACCTCGTACGTGCTGATTCCGCTTTCTTTGAGTCGTTTTCGATCTTCGTCTGTTTCACGAGTCTTGCCACCCTCGGCGACGCTCTTCCAAGCACTGAACAATTGTGTCTCTGCGCCAAACACACGCCCGACGACTCCGCCACATTCTTCTGTTTCCAATTGGCTTGGACTTAAGCTCTGAGAATGAATTGACTCAGCGGAAAATAGCGATAGCCCTACAACAACTAAGCTCAACAAAAGTGGCTTTTGTCTCGCAATATCCATAGCTCCCCCTGCGGGCATACTGCGCCAACTTTCTTTCAACAGAAAGCGGCAAAGTGCAGAGGCAATAAATTACCTCCAGGCAGCCATACTTTCACCTATATCTAGGACTATATTCCTTCTCGTCCCGATCCAAATAAGGGCCATGTCGCGCGGCGTGTTCGATGTGCGGATCGGGAGCGGTGGCTGCGCCAATGCGTTTCACGCAACGCAAAAGCGCAGCGGCTGAAGTCGTGCGGTTCCGGCGAGCCTGCCGCTCGTCACAAGGGCCTTCCTCTGGCGGCTTCGTGCGCGCGCGTGCCAACGCGCAAACGGCGAAGCCGAGAAGGTCCGCCAGCGGTGGATAGCTTGGTCAGTCCACCGGGGGCCGCGCGAAATAGGCCGAAGACCACCGCGTGTAGTCGGCGCGAATGGCGTAAACGCCAAGCGCGCTGCGGGACGCCGGGCGAATTTCCGGCTTTCGCGGTGACTACCCTCGTCTGTGCTTTTTCCTTTCGCACAGGCGGCCGTGGGAGACGGAATTCTCCCGGCGTCCCCGCCGGCCCTTCTTTTTGCGCGAATGGCCTAAAGACCAAGCGCGCGAACAGAAACGGCCCGGATGAATCGCTCAACCTTCGGCCCGCTAAACCGGGCGCGGAAAGGATTTCTCATGCGTCCCTCACAGCCCAAACCGGTAGCGCAACGCAAGCTGCAACGAAGTCGCCGGCGCTTCGTTCACGACGCGCAACCCCGCATTCGGAAACAGCGTGTCGCTCTTCGACACGCCATAACGCACCTCGCCGAAAGCGCCCCAACGCTCGTTGAAGGGAACGATGATGCCCGCCGAAACGAGCCACCCCTTGCCCCAGATATCGACCTTGTCGGTTGCGGCACCCTGCTGCCGGGTCTGCTGCGACCAACTCCACTGAAGGCCGGTCTGCCCGTAGATCGAAAAGCGGTCGAACTCATAGCCGAGGCGAAAGCGCAGATTGGTCGAATACTGGTCGCTGAATTTCTGGAAGAAGCCGGGGCTGCTCGTAATGCTCGACGCATCGTTGTAGCCGAGCGCAGTGCCGATCCCCGCGAAATATCCTCCGTGCAGCCGGAAATTATAGCCGCCGCCCCACGAGTGGACGACGCTCTCCGACTTGCTCTTTCGGGTGCTGGTCAGCGCGCCGGTCGAGCTGTTGTAGGTCTTTGATGTCGGCTGGACCCAGACGTAGTTCAGCGAATACGCGAAGGTCCACCACGTATCGGCGCCGCCGGATTCCTGCGCCGGTGCGGCGGAATTTGCGAACAGGAAAACAAGCAAAGCAAGAAAACGCGACTTCATTTTCAATCCCCCTGGAATAAGAACCGCTAGAGCAAAGCAAAGACGCGGCAGCGGGAATAGAGGCCTTTCGGGGGGTGGCGCGAAACGCCTGCCTGCTTGCTAACGCCGGGCGTGCTAGGGTTCGCTCCCGGAGGGATAAACATGAAACGCTTTCTGCTCCTGTCCGCCGTGGCTGCGCTGCTCCCGCTCATGGCAAGCGCGGCGCTCGCGCAATGCGTGACCAAAAGCGGACAAGGCACCGGTTCGAATGAAGACAACGCCGTCTTTCAGGCATGGGAAGCCGTGTTGCAGGCTACCGACTGGGGTTCTTGGGCGAACTGGATGGCGACAAGCCAGAAACCCGGCACGGCGCCGGGCTTTACCGTCAGCGGCTTTCAGCAGAAATGCGGCCCGGGCGGCGCGCTCGGCATCGAGTGCGTTACGCAAGCGACACTCTGCAAGAAAGACTGACGGCAGGGTGTCTGGCCGCGGCCGATAGCGCCACCGCTCACAAATCCCAGTCCTTCGTCTTCTCGATCGAAGCCTGCGTCGAGGGCTTGCTCCAGTAATGCTTCGCCGCCGCCTCCGGATTGTTCGCCTTGAACATCCGCTCGATCGCGGCGCGCGCGCTGCCGCCCTCCTCCAGAAAGCGCGTGTTGAACGCGATCAGCCGCAACCGCAGCAGGTCCGCCCGCAGCGCCAGCGCGTACCATTCCTCCGCTTCGCAATCCCAGTGCGGCTCGCAGAACTCCGGCATCCAGCGCGGCAGCGGCTTCGGCCCGCAAAGCGAAATCAGGCTCGTCTCCTGCTCCCAGGCGTGGTCCAGCGCCTTGCCGAGCGTCTCGCGCACATCCTTCACCTCGTCGCAGATCTCGATGAACTCCATCGCAAACGCCATGAGGAATTTGCCGCGCGCCTTCTCCCGCGCCCAGCGCGCGCGGTCCCGGATCGAGGTCAGCCGGTTGAATTCGTCCCAGGTCTCCCGCTCGCAACCGGCCAGCGCATGCACTGTGCGGCGGAACTCATTGTCGATGTTTCCCCACAGCGAAATCGCAAGGCCGAGCGCCCACATCTCCTCGTTCGAGGGAAACACCGCGTGCATCGCGGCCTTGAGCTGCTGTCTGTGTTCTGCGTTCATGATTGCGCTCCCGGTTTCGAGAGCGCGAAGATGCGCGCGAGTTCTAAAGAAAACGTCTGGGAAAAAATTAGGCAGCGCCTGCGCCCTGCTCTCGCTTTACGCACCTCGTTTTCGGGTCAGGCGCGAAAAGTGCATGGGCGCTTCCCAAACGAAAACGGCGGCGGATGCTGCCATCCGCCGCCGCCTCGTTTCGGAGAAAGGGAGTTCAGCCGACGCAGCTCGTAACCTTGCAGCTCTTGTTGACGGTCACCTTGCGGCAGGAGTTGAGCGCGCTGCTCCTCGCGAAGCTTACGTTCTTGCGCGAAACGCCGGTATAGATCCGCTTGCCCTTCGCGGGCTTCGCCTTGCAGGTGTAGGTCGGTTTCACTTTCGCGGTCTTGGTGCTGACCTGCGCGTCCGCAGGAACAGTCAGCATGAATGCCGCCGCCGCAAACGCAGCAATCGAGAGTAATTTCTTCATGGCCGGGGCGCCTCTGTAACGGCACGGCAACATGCCTGCCGAAGGTATCTGCCTACACCTGACAGGGTTAACCGGAACTAAACGCGGGCTCGCGGAACCGCGCGCCCCCGGTATGCGTATGAATTCTCAGGAGAAAGGCGCGGAAAATGAGGGTGTGCCCGCGCCCTGCCGCTTCTCAAGTCACGCGAAGCAGGCTTCCGCGGAGGACCAACAAAAAAAGGGCCGGCGTGCAAACACCGGCCCGAAGGGAATCGCAACACCGGGTGGAAACCAGAACGGGCGTGCGAATGCAGGCAAGATGCGCGAGGGAACGGATTTCGATTTTGATGCAGATCAAACCTCGCGAAAACGCCGCACCCCGCGGCATGCTTACTTCCGCGCCGCTTCCGCCTGCCTGAGTTTTTCGATCGGTTCGGGAAAAAACTGCTCCGCAAACGCGAGTCCTTTTTGCGTGACGTGAAAGCAGTTGAACATGACCGTCACATCCCCGGTTTGCTCGTCCTCGGGGTCCCGATCCGGCACGTCGATTACATTCCTGTTCCGCACATCGAAGAAAAAATGCTCGGGATCCAGCACCAGCCCGAAGCTGCAAAACTCGATCAGATTATCGAGCGTGAAAGGATCGCCCCGCTCCTGATAGATATTGCGAGAAGACGCATACCAGTCGCCGGTGCCGCCCGTCACTTCGACGAGCCCGGGGATAACGCCCGGACCTTCGAGCGCTTCGACCAGTGCGTTCACCACCGCATCGGAATCATAGTTGCCGTTCAGGGCGTCAAGAACGCCGTAGGCTACCGCCTGCGCGTGCCCGGGATATTCCAGCCGCCAGGCGGTCTGCAACGCGGTGTAAGGCCTCGAGACATTATCGGCGCGATGAAAACAAAGCGCCTCGAAGGCGGTGAATTTCTCCTCGCCCAGTTCGCGGCGGTATCTTTCGAAATCGGGGTTCATCCGGGCCTGCGCATACGCATGAAAAATGAGCATACCATCCGCAGCATATACAAAAAGGCCGGGCGATTTCGCGCCCGGCCAGCTCGATCATATCGGCAATACCGCGGCTCAGTTCCAGCCGGATTCCTTGTCGCATTTCTTCATGGCTTCGGGATTCTTCTTTTCCCAGGCCGAAATCGACAAGCGTTCGTTGTCGTCCATCTCTTCGTTCATGCAAATGCAATATTTGCGAACCACTTCGGCAGATGCGCCACCGCGCTTGTTGTCGGAAATGCAGCGGTTGATCCAGGCAAGATCATCGGCATTCATCTGTGCAAAGGCCGCAGGCGCGTTCATAGCGCACGCCGCAACGAGCAGCGCGCCAATCAGACGGAATTTCACGGAAGTTCTCCTAAAACCGGATTCCGGGACGGAATCGGGTGACGGCATTCTGCCCGGCAATATCGGGTTTGCAAGCGTCAGCGTTGCCGATTTTATGCGCTCCATGAAAGATTCATGAAATGCCGTCACCGAGCATCAGCGCCTGAATCTTCTCCTCCACCACGATCGCTTCTTGCTCGCTCGCAAAGGTATCGATCTCGAGCGGGCCCTGCGCGCGGGCCACTACCGCATGCAGTACGAAGCGCGGAGGTCCTTCGCTCTGCTCCTGTTTCACGATGCCGAATTCGAGAATATCTGCGAAGGCATAGCGCTCGCTCCACCCGATGCCGAACGAGCCGTTGCCGTCCACGCGCAACATCCGTTTATCCGCATCGAAGGTCACCGTCCGCGTGAGGCCGAGCATGCCTGCAAGCAGCAGAACCGCACCGAGCAGTCCGGCCACGGCACCGATCGCCCAGAACGGCAGCATTCCCCATTGGAACAGCGGTATGCCCGGCCGGATCAGAAGCTCGTGCGGCGCGGAAAGCGCAAGCACGCCGCCGCCGATCAGCATCGCGCGCGCGAGCCAGTGCAACGGCTGGTGAAAAATAAGCTTTTCGCGGTCGGAAGATTCGACTAGAGGCATGGCCAGCTTTCGGCGGTCGCCCGATTAGGTGGCACTCTTCCCGCCGCCGTTCAACCCGCCGGGATTGTTGCAACAAATGACCGCACGCCGCCTCGCCCCCTGGATTTTCGTGGCACTCGTTGTTGTGGGCGTACTGGTGTGGAATTTCTACATCGACCGCGAACCGCGCGTGGACAAGGACGGCCGCGGCATCACCGTGCAGGACGGCGACAGCTTCGTGATCCAGCAGACTGCGATCCGGCTCGACGGCATCGACGCACCCGAACTGAAGCAGAACTGCCTATCCGCGGACGGTTCGATCTGGCGCTGCGGCGGCGAGGCGCGCAACCAGCTCGCTAAGCTGCTCCGGAAAGGCGACGTGAAGTGCGAGCCGCAGGCCAAGGATCGCTACGGCCGTACGATCGCGAAATGCTCGGCGCACGATACGCCAGACATCGCCGAAGCGATGGTGCGTATGGGCTGGGCCATCAACGCCGCAAAAATCGGCGAAGGCAAATATGCCGCCGCCGAGGAAGAAGCGAAGAACGCCAAGCGCGGCATCTGGCAGGGCAAGTTCGAACGGCCGACCGTATTCCGCCTGCACAACCCGCGCGAAGAGAAGAAGTAGCGCTATCGCTCAGTTGCGGTTCTCGAGCCCGTTCTTCTTGCGCTGGGCACGGATTTCGTCCTGCTGTGCCGCGATCTGAAGCTTCAGCTTCGCGAGACCGGCGCGTACTTCATCGCGCTTGGCCGATTTCGGCGTGAAGGCATCCGGGTTCTTCGCGTCCCAATCCAGCGCGCGGTCGATGATCTTGAGCAACTGCGGGATATCGCCGAAGGCATAGCCGTTGATCACCGGGCCGATCGTGTTGAACAAAGAAGAGAAGACAGCCGGATCGCCGGAAGGATTGAGGTTCGGGTTTGTAATCAGGTAGGCGCGGTACCGGATCTGCCCGATATAGAACCACATCGTGGAGTAGTCTTGCTTGCCTTGTCCGTAGAGTTTCTCCGTCAAAAAAAA
>CAZFPR010000107.1:0-9500 GCA_964521045.1 uncultured Hyphomicrobiales bacterium | reverse complement strand
CGGCGTCAAGGCGAACCTCGCACGCAAGCCCGCCGGTGGCAACCGCGAAGTCGCCCGCGATATTCTCGGCGGCATCTGCGATATCGGACTTGCCAACTCCTACTACGTTGGCCTGATGCGCGGCGGAAGCAACGAGGACCAGAAGAAGTGGGGCGCCTCGATCAACGTGATCATGCCGACCTTCCCGGGCGGCGGTACGCACGTAAACATCTCCGGCGCTTCGGTCGCGAAGAACGCGCCGAACAAGGCGAACGCGATCAAGCTCCTCGAATATCTCGTGTCCAACGAGGCGCAGGCCGCCTACGCAAAGGTGAACTACGAATACCCGGTGCGTCCGGGTGCGCCCATCGACCCGATCATCGCAGCACTCGGAACGCTGAAGACCGACCAGATCGATCTCACGGCAATCGCAAAGAACCGCAAGCAGGCGGCCGACCTCGTCGAAAAGGTCGGGTTCAACAACTAAGCCAGTTCCGTGAGTAGCATTGCATTCCGGGCGTTTCGCGAAAGCGGAACGCCCGGCTGGACTCTTGCAGCGATCGGCGTTTCGGCGATCGTGGCGTCCCCGGTCGTTGCGCTGATTGCGATTGCGAGCGAAGGGTCGGGCGATCTGTGGCCGCAGCTCGTTTCCTACGTGCTCCCCTCGGCCGCGGCCAACACGGCGATCCTTCTCGCCGGCGTCGGGCTTCTGACCTGCCTGCTTGGCGTCGGCACGGCGTGGCTCATTGCAACGGCAAGCTTTCCGGGTCGGCGATTTTTCGACTGGGCGCTGCTCCTGCCGCTCGCGATCCCGACCTACATTCTCGCTTACGCCTATCTCGACATCGTGCATCCGCTCGGACCGATTCAAACAGCGTTGCGCACAATCCTTGGCCTCGACGATCCCCGATCGCTCTGGTTTCCCGAGATCCGCTCGATGGGCGGCGCGATCTTCCTGCTCGGTTTCGTGCTCTATCCCTACGTCTATCTTGCCGCCCGCGCGTCGTTTCTCATGCAAAGCGCCTCCGCGCTGGAAGCCGCACGCATGCTCGGGGCCGGACGGATGGAAACTTTGTTCCGGGTCGCATTGCCGCTTGCCCGTCCTGCGATCGCGGTCGGCGTCACGCTCGCGCTCCTCGAAGCGCTGAACGACATCGGCGCGACGGAATTTCTCGGCGTGCGGACGCTGACCATCGCGATCTATTCGACCTGGCTCAACCGCTCTTCGTTGCCCGGCGCCGCGCAGATCTCGCTCTTCATGCTCGCACTGGTGACGGCGCTGTTTCTGCTGGAGCGGTGGGCGCGGCGCAATCAACGCTTCTCGGGCGGCGGAGAACGTGCCCAGCCGCCGGCACTCACTGAGTTGCACGGCATGAAAGCGTTCGCGGCCTTTGCCGCCTGCGCAACGCCATTCATTATCGGATTCCTCGTTCCGTTCGTCTATCTCGCCGATCAGGCTGCGAGAAAGATCGCATCCGGCGGTTTCTCGCTGATGATCTGGCGCGAGACGTTCAACACCATGCTTTACGCCGGTGCCGCGACATTGGTGACGCTCGCGGTCGGCCTTGCGCTCGCGTTCGCGCTTCGCACCGACAGGAGCGGCCTCGCCGCTCCCGCAAGCCGCGTGGCCAGCATCGGCTACGCCGTTCCCGGCACCGTGCTCGCGGTCGGTCTCCTGTGGCCGCTCGCTGCCTTCGACAACTCGATCGACGCCGCCATGCGCGAATGGTTCGGGTTTTCGACCGGCCTTCTGCTCTCGGGTTCCGGCGCGGCACTCGTGCTCGCCTACACGATCCGCTTCCTCGCCATGTCGATCAACGGCGTCGAGGCAGGCTACGCGAAGATTTCCGGCAACGTGGATCACGCCGCCCGCAGCCTGGGCGAAAGCGCGTTCGGCACGCTCAGGAGAATTCATCTGCCGATGCTGCGGCCCGCGCTTGGAGCCGCCGCCATTCTCGTCTTCGTCGATTGCATGAAAGAACTGCCTGCCACGCTCATGCTGCGGCCGTTCGGCGTCGAAACGCTCGCAACCCACATCTATGCCGAAGCGGTACGCGGAACCTACGAAGACGGTTCAGTCGCCGCGATCCTGATCGTACTCGCGGGACTGGTCCCCGTGCTCATGCTCGCGCGCGTGAGCAGGCCCGCGGTCACGCCGAGCACGATCTCCGTCTAGCTCTTCAGCGCGGGAAGATTGCGAAAGAGATCGAGCGCCTCGGGATTGGCGAGCGCTTCTGTGTTCTTCACCGGCCTGCCATGCACGACATCGCGCACCGCAAGCTCGGTGATCTTTCCGGAGCGCGTACGCGGAATATCGGCGATCTGCACGATCTTTGCGGGCACATGGCGCGGGCTCGCGCCTGCGCGGATCTGCTGCCTGATCTTCGACATCAGCGCCTCGTCGAGCGTGATCCCGTCACGAAGACGGACGAACAGCACGATGCGTGTGTCGCCTTCCCACTCCTGTCCGATCGCGATGGATTCCACGACTTCCGCGATCTGCTCGACCTGCGCGTAAATCTCCGCTGTGCCGATGCGAACGCCCTGCGGATTGAGGGTCGCATCCGAGCGGCCGTGAATGATCATGCCGCCGTGTCCGGTCCATTCCGCGAAATCGCCGTGGCACCAGATATTCCGGAAGCGGTCGAAATAGGCGTTGTGATATTTCTTGCCGTCCGGATCGTTCCAGAACATCACCGGCATCGAAGGAAACGGCTTGGTGCATACGAGTTCGCCGCGTTCGCGCGCAACCGGTCTGCCGCCGTCGTCCCACACTTCGACAGCCATGCCGAGCGCAGGCGCCTGAATCTCTCCCTTCCACACCGGCGCGGTCGGATCGGCGCAGACGAAACAGGCCGCGAGATCGGTGCCGCCTGAAACGGATGCGAGGTGCACATCCGACTTCACCGCGTCGTAAACGTAATCGAAACTCTCCGGCACCAGCGGCGATCCGGTCGAGGCGAGCACACGCATTTTCGAAAGATCGTGCGTGTCCTTCGGGCGCAGTCCCGCCTTCTTCGCGGCGTCGATGAACTTCGCGGAGGTGCCGAAGAAATCGATCTTCTCCTCGGCGGCATAGTCGAACATGACGTTGTTCTTCGGATGAAACGGCGAGCCGTCGTAGAGCATCAGCGTCGCTTCCGCCGCGAGGCCGGTCACGAGCCAGTTCCACATCATCCAGCCCATGGTCGTGAACCAGAACATGCGGTCGCCGGGTTTGATGCCGCAATGGAGCTTATGCTCCTTCAGATGCTGCAAGAGGACCCCGCCCTGACAGTGCACGATGCACTTCGGCACGCCGGTCGTTCCCGACGAGAACAGAATGTAGAGCGGATGATCGAAGGCCAGACGTTCGAACTCAACCTTCTTCGCGGCGAAGGGCGCGATGAAGCTGTCCAGATCGGCCGCCCGCGGAAGTTTCGCGGCCGTTTCCTTCGCCTCGCCGAGATACGGCACGACGATGACTTTCTCCGCAGACAGGAGATTTTTCACCACGACGTCGAGCTTGTCGGCGATCGGAATCTTTTTTCCGGCATACCAGTAGCCGTCGCAGGCAAAGAACAGCTTCGGCTGGATCTGTCCGAAACGATCGATCACGCCGCGCTCGCCGAAATCGGGAGAGCATGACGAGAAGATCGCGCCGAGCGAGCTTGCCGCCAGCATGATCGCGACGCTCTCCGGCAGGTTCGGGAGCATCGCGGCGATGCGGTCGCCCTTGCCGACGCCGGCGGCTTTCATGGCCTGCTGCAACCGCGAGACCAGCGCATGAAGCTCGTCAAAGGTAAACCGGTAGCTCTTCTTGTCCTCGCCGCGGAAAATCATCGCAGGTCCGGCGCCGGTCTTGCGCAGCATGTTCTCGGCAAAGCTCAATTTCGCGCCGGGAAAGAATTTCGCGCCCGGCATGCGCTCGCCGTCCAAGAGCAAAGGCGCGCCCTTCTCTCCGATGACGCCGCAGAAGTCCCAGACCAGTTCCCAGAATGCCGGCAGGTTCTCGACCGACCAGCGGTGCAACTGACGGTAATCGGAGAGCGACAGCCCGTAGCGGCGATTGGCCTCCTCCATGAAACGGGTCATTTCGCTCGCGCGAATGGCCTCCGGAGTGGGCGTCCAGAGCGGGGCGGTACTTTCGATCATTGGCGGCGTATTCCCTGACGTAAGTGCTTGTGTTTCCGGGGTTCATAGCGCGCCCGACCGCCCCTGTCAGGGTCATGAAAGGGACACATAGCCCCTCGAAATAGACTAGACTTCGCTCCGGCCGGCCATTCGGCTGCCCAGCGAACCACCCAGCGCCGGAAATCGTCGTGAGCGTCCCGTCTCGTATGAAGCGTATTGCCGTCGGCTCGGTCGCGGTCGTGGCAATTGTTGCGACGGCGCTGCTTGCTCTGCCTTACCTCGTTTCCGGACAGCAGATCCGCGGCGTCGCAAGCCGTGCGATCCTGACCGCAACCGGCATCGTTCCGCGCATCGACGGCCCGGTGCGGCTCGTGCTGCTGCCGCGGCCCGCGATCCAGATTCAGGAAATTTCGCTCAACGACGGCTCCCCGAGTGGCCCGGCCGTAGGATCGTTGCAGGCGAGCCTGCAATTCTGGCCGCTCCTGTTCGGCAACCTGAAAGTGGCAACGCTTTCGCTCGAGCGCCTGCGCATCGCCATAGAATTTTCTCCCGAAGGCCGGCTGATCGGCGGACTCCCGATCAGTCCGAAGATCGCCGCCGAAGAAGACGTTCCCGAACTTCGTCTCGCGAACAGCTCGATACTGATCCGCATCCGCGGGCGCGACCGCGACGAAATCGTATCCGGCGTGAACGCATCGCTGAACTGGTCAGGCGCTTCGCTGACCGCGACCGGCAGTTTCCTGATCGGGACCAGGCCCGCAAACGGATCGCTCGTGATCGCCGATACGGCGGCGCTCGGAAAAGGACAGCCCAGCAGCTTGCGCCTCCGCTTCGAAACCGCACCCGGACGCCTCGCCTACGAAGGCTCGATTGCGCTGCAAGAAGCCGGGTTGCAGGGCGAAGGCTCTTTCAGCGCCGACGGCCCGTCGCTCCGCGAGACGCTCGCGATGTTCGGCGTAGCCGCGCCGGTACCGAACGGCCTCGGACGGTTTTCGGCCAGATCGAAAGTCTCGCTCACGCCGATCGCTCTCGCATTTCCGAATCTTTCCATCGAGCTCGACGGCAACCGCGCCGAAGGCGGGCTGATCTGGAAGCGCGACACCACCCGCCCCATCCTCCAGGCTACGCTTGCGAGCGAGGTCACCGACCTTTCCGTTTACCAGGGCACGCTCCGGCTGACTTCGTCGAACGGCCGCGAGTGGAATCCGGTTCCGGTTCAAACGTCGCAGTTGAGGGATTTCGATCTCGATCTTCGGCTGTCCTGCGGCAAGCTCGTCGCCGGAAAACTCGAGATCGGAAAAGTTGCGGTTACCGTCTCCGCGAAGAACCGCCTCTTCACCGCCGCGATCGGCGACTCCCAGTTCTATGGCGGCACGTTACGCGGCAACGTCACGTGGAACGCAGCGGAAGAAAAACCTTCGCTGCGGCTCGACGCCAATTTTGCAAACTTCGACCTGGAACGCGGACTGGGCGCGATCTCCGGATTCCGCAATCTGGAAGGCAAAGGATCATTGCGGCTCGCGATCACTTCGCGCGGCGGCTCCGCGCGCGACATCGCGGCCGCACTCTCCGGCAAGGCGGAACTCTCGATGCAGCAGGGCGCGCTTGCCGGCATCAACGCGGAAGCGGTTCTGCGGCGCCTCGAACGCCGGCCGCTTTCCGGCACCACCGGTCTGCGTGGCGGGAGAACCGCTTTCGAGCGGCTCACCGGCCACGTCGAACTCGAGAACGGCGTCGCCAGAATTTCCAGCTTCGAGATCGAAAGCCCGATCCTCAAGGTCAGCCTGAAGGGCGAGACCTCTATACCGCGCCGCGACTTCGACCTGCGCGGCGTCGCAAGCCTGGTGCGGACCGCGCAGCAAGGCAGCGAGCCGATCGCTTTCGACCTGCCCTTCGTCATCACCGGCAATTGGGACAGCCCCTATTTGCTGCCGGACCCGGATGCGCTGATCCGCCACTCCGGCGCCGCGGCACCGCTGCTCGATGCCGTCAGAAGCCGGGCCGCGCGCGAAGCCATGCGCAATGCGATCGAGATCATCACCGGACTGCGGTCCTATGGGGAACTGCCGGCCAACCCCTATATCGAACTGCCAGCCAATGCAGACCAGCATTCCATTTCGCCAGTTCTCACGCCTGCATTGCAGCCGCTGCAAACGCGCTGAATTTTCGCGGCCTTCTTCACTTGCGGTGAATCGCTTTCGGCGACAAGCTGAAATCCGATCCGTTCCCGAGTGACGTCCTTCCTGCTGGAATTCATCATGCAATTTCGCAATGCCCTTCGGTCTCGCGCCGCCCTCGCAGCTTTGCTGGCTGCGGCCCTGACTCTAAGTCCGGCGCAGGCACAGACCGCACCGAAACTTCATCTTGCGGTGAAGCCTGCCGGCATCGCTGCGGGCGAAAAGATGATTCCTGCCGCCGCAACCGTCGGCGTCGACGTTACGCTGAAGAACGAGACGGCAGCCCCGCTATCCGATGTGACGGTGACGGCAAAACTCGACGGATTGAAACTCGTGCCGGAGAACGGCTGGACCGCCGATGGCGAAAACGCCGTGCTGAAAATCGCGTCCATCAATCCGAGCGAAGAGGTCACGCAACGCCTTACCCTTCGCGTCGAGATGGCGCCGCTGCCGCCGGGCCGTCAGGCCGCGATGGCGATCGAAGCAAAGACGGGGGAAGCTTCGGTCAACGCCTCGATCAAGCTTGCGATCGGCGATTGCGCGAGCGCGTTCCAGGCCGAGCTTACGAAGCTGCGGATTTCCACCATCTCCGAGATCTGGCCCGCGGCGGAAAACATGCGCAAGCCCGATACGACCCTTCCGCGCATCCGCTTCTTCCGTCCCGGCATGCGCAAGAGCAACGATCTCGCCGTGCTCGACCGCCTCGCCGCCGGTTATCAGGGGCGCCTGCTCGCGGACTACGAATTTCTGCGCGAGGGCATGCGCTATACGGCGCGGCGCTGGTCCGACGAGCTGAAGGCCTTCGCCGGTCAGGAAGTGAATCCGGGCATCTGCGCGGTGAATAACGAAATGATCGAAGGCATCCGCAAGACGATCAATTATGTGACCGCACGGATCGAGCCGCCGCAGAAGGCCTATGCCCGGGCGATGGAGCAGATCCGCAAAGTCCTGAATGCAGGCGAAAGCGACGACCTCAGCAAGATCGCCTTGCGTGCCGCCGAGGCGGCGGGCGCCAAGATCGACAATCCTCCGGCCGGCGTGTTCAAGATCCTCGAGACGGCGCGCGACCTGCTCAAGGGCGCGAAACCGACCGCCGAACAGATCGACAATCTTTCCCTCGTGGAATCGGTCGCCTGGATCGAGGCGCAAGCGTTGCGTTCGAAAAAACTTTCCGACCTGATCGAGAACTCGATTACGGGAATCACGGAAGCGCAGAAAAAGACCTGCGTCTGCGCGTTCTAGTCCTTCGGCGCCCCGACCGAAGGCAACGGGTCGCTCGCTAGCCGCGCATAGAGCAGATGATCCTGCCAGCTTCCGGCAATCGATAGATACTGCCGCGCTACTCCCTCGCGCGTGAAGTTCATCTTCTCGAGTAAACGCATCGATGCGGCGTTCGACTGAAGGCACGCAGCCTCGATACGGCGTATCCGCAGCGCAGAATGCGTAAACGGCACCAGCGCCGCAATCGCGGCACTCATGTAGCCCTTTCCGGCGTGACGCTCGCCCATCCAGTAGCCGAGGCTTGCGGCCTGTGCCGCACCCCGCCGCAGGTTCGTGAGAGTCGCGCCGCCAAGCATCACGCGATCGCTCTTGCGGAAGACGAGAAAGGCATAGCCGCTCTCTTCATGAAGATCGCGCTCATAGCGCCGGATGCGGCGGCGGAATGACCCGCGCGTGAGATCGTCGTCGGGCCAGACCGGCTCCCACGCCGCGAGGAAGTTGCGACTCGCTCCGCGCAAAGTCACCCACTCCTCGAAGTCGGCCATGCGCGGGACGCGCATGAATACGCCGTTGCCTTCGATGACCGGCGCGCTTGCAGCGAAGCCTAGCGATTTGAAGAACGCCATTCCCGCAGTCTGTTTCAGGCCGCTTTGCGCTGCAACGCTTCCGTTGCGGCCCCGGCCCGCTCCAGCCCTTTTGCCTCGCCGACGCCCGCGAAAGTCGGACGCCCGCCGCCCACCAGCTTGCGGCCGGCAGCTCGCACGCTTTCAAGCGCGATCTCGTCGATCCTGCGCACGATCTCCTCGAAGGGGATCGCGCGGCCGAAGGCAAGCAACCGCGCGCCAAGCTGGTCGGCCCGCGCGGAGGCGCTCTCCAGCGCGGACAGCAGGCCCACCTTCATCTGCGCCTTGGCACGATCGACCTCAATCTGCGTCGCTTTCTCGGCGGCCTCATGAAGTTCGGCGATCACGACGCGGGTGAGTTCTTCCGTGTCGCCGGTATCCGCACCGGCGGACACGCCGAACAAGCCCGCGTCCTGATAGGCCGAGTGAAACGCATGAATCGAATAGCAGAGCCCGCGGCGCTCGCGCACTTCCTGAAACAGCCGCGACGAACTTCCGCCGCCCACGATGTTCACGAAAGCCTGCAACGAGAAACGCTCCGGCGCGTGATAGGACGCGCCTTCGAGGCCAAGCACGAGGTGCGACTGTTCGAGCTTGCGCGGCTTGATCTTCACCCCGCCCGCATAATCCGCCTGCGCAACGCCTGCGGCATCGCCGCCCGGAACCGAGGCGAGCTCCGCTCCGGATGCGGCGAGCAATTGATCATGATCCACGGCACCTGCCGCAGCGACGATCATGCGCGTGCCGCGATAGCGCTTCGCCATGTAGGCGCGGAGCTTTTCCGGCGTAAACGAACGCACGCTCTCGGGTGTGCCGAGAATCGGCCGCCCGATCGCCTGTCCGGGGAACGCGGTCTCCTGGAACATGTCGAAAACGATGTCGTCGGGATCGTCGGCAGCGCCGCCGATCTCCTGCACGATCACGCCCTGTTCGCGGCCAAGCTCGCTCAGCTCGAACGTCGAATTCGTGAGAATATCGGAGAGGATATCGATTGCGAGCGGAAGATCCTTGCCGAGCAGCCGCGCGTAATAAGACGTGACCTCGATCCCGGTCATCGCATTCAGCTCGCCGCCGACGTTTTCGATCTCTTCGCTGAGCTGTAGCGCCGAGCGCGTCTTCGTCCCTTTGAACGCCATGTGTTCCAGAAGATGCGAGATGCCGTGCTCGTCGCCGTCTTCGTAGCGTGCGCCCGCCGCAACCCAGATTCCAAGCGAAGCGGTTTTCACGTCCGGCATGGTGTCGGTCGCGACCGTAATTCCGTTCGGGAGTTTATCGACGCGGACGGTCATTCGGCGGCGCCCTTCACCGCGCGGGAATGTTCGAGCACAAAGCCCGCGACCGCGCGGGCGTCGTTCGGAAGGTTTGTCACGCGCTCTTTCCGGCTCAT
>CAZFPR010000106.1:5537-9506 GCA_964521045.1 uncultured Hyphomicrobiales bacterium | reverse complement strand
CCGCTGCACGACCTCGTCATAGTCCTTCAGCGGCGTACCGATGGGCTGCACCAGCATGTGGCCGTTGAGGCCGAGAATCTTGTTCAGCAACTCGAAGCGAAAGCCGTTCATCACCGCCATGACGATGATGAGCGTCGCGACGCCGAGCATGATCCCTACGAAAGAGAACCCGGCGATGACGGAGATGAATCCTTCCTTGCGGCGCGAGCGGAGGTAACGCCCCGCCAGCATCCATTCGTACCGCGAGAACGGCATCGTTCCGCCCTTCGCTGCCATGATCCCTCCCGATCCTCCCGCAGCAATCAAGCAGCGAGACGCTTCACCGCATCCTCAGGCGTAATCATTTCGCGCGCGCCGCCCGCACGCTGCTTCAATTCGACCTTGCCTTCCGCAAGCCCCTTCGGCCCGACCAGAATCTGGTACGGCACGCCGATCAGGTCCGCGGTCGCAAATTTCGCTCCGGCGCGATCGTCGGTGTCGTCGTACAGCACATCGACGCCGCGCGCGGTCAGCTCCGCGTAGAGCTTCTCGCAGGCGCCGTCGGTCGTGGCGTCACTCTGCTTCAGGTTCAGAATGCCGGCCTTGAACGGCGCAATCGCCTCCGGCCAGATGATCCCGTTCTCGTCATGGCTTGCTTCGACGATCGCAGCGACGAGTCGCGTCGGCCCGATGCCGTAAGAGCCCATGTGCACGAGTTCGTTCTTGCCTTCCGGCGTCTGCACCGCGGCCTTCATCGGCTCGGTATATTTCGTTCCGAAGTAGAAAATATGCCCGACCTCGATCCCGCGCGCCGACATCTGCTTGTCGCCGGGAATTTTCCCGAACGCGGCAGCGTCGTGCTTTTCGGAGGTCGCGGCATAGAGCGAGGTCCACTTGCCGACATGCTTTTCGAGTTCGTTCACATTGTCGAAGTTCACGTTGTCGGGCGGCACATCGAAGCCGAGATAGTCCTTGTGACAGAAGACTTCGCTTTCGCCGGTGGAAGCGAGAATGATGAACTCATGCGAGAGATTGCCGCCGATCGGGCCGGTGTCGGCCACCATGGGGATCGCTTTCAGGCCCATGCGCGCAAACGTCCTGAGATAGGCGACGAACATCTTATTGTAGGAATGTTTCGCCCCCGACGCGTCCAAATCGAAGCTGTAGGCATCCTTCATCAGGAATTCGCGCGAGCGGTAGACCCCGAAGCGCGGGCGCACCTCGTCGCGGAATTTCCATTGCAGATGATAGAGATTGAGCGGAAGGTTTTTGTATGACTTCACGTAGGCCCGGAAGATCTCCGTGATCATTTCTTCGTTAGTAGGCCCATAGAGCATTTCCCGCTCGTGCCGGTCCTGGATGCGGAGCATTTCCTTACCGTAGTCGTCGTAGCGGCCGCTCTCGCGCCAGAGGTCCGCCGACTGGATCGTCGGCATCAGCATCTCGATCGCGCCGGAGCGGTTCTGCTCCTCGCGGATGATGTTGCAGACCTTGGTGAGCACCCGGTGTCCGAGCGGCAGCCAGGCGTAGATTCCGGCCGCCTCTTGCCGGATCATGCCCGCGCGCAGCATCAGCCGGTGCGAGACGATCTCTGCGTCCTTGGGCGTGTCGCGGAGGATAGGCAGGAAGTATCGGGAAAGGCGCATGGAGGCAGGGCTTTCGACTCAGAAATGGGCTGGAAGTCGGGGCATGAACGCATAACGCGGCGGAATGACAAGCCCCGGAAACCCGGGGAGATCGTTGATACCCAAACCTTCTGCCGCTATGTTGCGGCGCAAGAATGACAAGCAGGATCAAGGTGTTCTACGTTCCCAGACCGATTGGGAAACGGCGTCAAGCCGGGCCCAGGTCTCGGGAGGAAGAGAAACCGCATCGTCCAGGCGCGATCACGCGACGGCCGGCAAGCGGACACCGGAAGCGGGCGAGCCTTCAAAGCTCGCCCGTTATCTTTTCCGGGCGACCCCGCTTAGTCCTTATTCGTCACAAGGTAATGCGTATCAATCCGCATCTCGGTCACAGGGACATCGTTCTCATAGACCTTGTATCCGAGCCTGTTGAAGAAAATGAGCAGCTTGCCACAATCGACGCTGGAGTGCGTCTCCAGCAAGATGTCGATCTTGTTGTTTCGTAACGTCTCGACCGCGCCGTTCCATACAAAATCTTCGGCACCCTCGATATCCATCTTGATCGCTTTGATCGGGCGGCCCTTGCAGAAATCGTCGAGCGTAACGGCGTCCACTTCCATGTAATCGGCAATGTTGTGGCCCCAGATCTCTTCCTCCGCCACCTTGTCGAATATGGTGTGACCGCCGACGTTCAGGCTGTTCTTATATAGTTTCACCTTGCCCGGCTTGTCCGACACTGCGCGCGGCACGATCTCAAGATTGGGAGCCTTTAGCTTGTTCAATTCCACGAGATTGTCCGGGTGCGGCTCGAACGCAAACACCTGCGTGAATTTCTCGGTCAGGCATTTCGTGTAGTAGCCGTAGTTGGCGCCGATATCCAGCGCAACACCCTCCTGTTTCGGCCATGAATCCATTTTGCTCTGAAAATAGTCTTCGCCTACGTTCATATGCCAATTCCTTAGATGCGTTGCATTGTCGGACACGATAGCGAGCAAGATATCTTCTGCTTCGCTGTCTCGTGAGTTGCTAAGGTTTTATGCCGGCGCGCTCGTAAATTTTATCGATATCCGGATTCAGGGCCTTCGCCGCAGCGATGTCGTCCTGCCCGGTTTGGTCTTTGAGCCTCAACTTCGCGAGCCCCCGCCCGTAGAGTTCATGATCCTTGATCTCATCGGTCTTCGGTTCCGCGAGCGCGTAGTCCTTCAGGGCGTCAGCATGCCTGCCCTGACGCATCCGGAGGAACGCACGCGTATTCAAGGCTTGCGAGTTCGCTGGGTCCATCGCCAAGGCTTCGTCACAGCCTTTTTCCGCTTCGGCGAAGCGTCCTGCACCGACTAGAGCGCGGCACAAATCCGAGCGTACTTCGGATTCGGATTCCGCTTCAGACGACCCGTACTTCACGGACTCGACCAAATCGGCAATCGCGCTCGCGAAATCCTTCCGCTGTAGAAACGCTCGTCCGCGCAATGCATGAAGCTCCGCAAGCGATCTCTTGGTCATATCTTCGAATGCTTTCTTATCCATATTCGTGAATAGCTCGTTGGATCGAGGCTCCACACGAATTGCTTCTGTCAAATCAGCAATTGCGAAATCATGGCGTCGAAGCATGAGATAAATGCGGGCGCGGGCCTTCAGCGGTTGCTGTCCATTATACGAATCTTCCTCGATACCCGCATAAGCGTGCTGTAGAGCCTTTTCAAACTCCCCTAGTCTGACCATTGCTGACCACGCGAGCGTAAAACGTTTGCCGTAGATCTTTCCACTCTCGATAAAGTCTGCGATCGCGGCATCGTATTGTTGTATGCTGAAGTAAACCAAGCCACGCGAATGGAAGATTGAACCTCTATATGACCCCACGACCTGTGGGTTCCTGAGCAACACAGTGCAATTCTCGATCCTGGTGGCAGCGCTCATCTGATGACTTTGACAAGCGCGGCCCTCGTCCGAAAACATCTGTATCCCGGTAGGCGTCTCAACAACATGTTTTCTGTAAACGTGCTTTTTGTTCATGTCTTTCGGGCGTGGGGGTTGCGCAAGCGGAGATTGCGGAACCGGCTTTACCCCGAAATACTTGTCGAACCTGTTGGCGATATCGGGTTCGATCATTCGCGCGAGCGCGAGATCTCTCTCGGCTTTACTGGTCTCTCCCGACTTCTGTAGCGCCAGTCCGCGTCCATACAGCCAGAGAACATAGCCGTGATCCGCCTCGAGAGCAGCGCCATAAGCGCTCAACGCTTCCTTATGCCGGCCGGACCGAAAGTGGAGGAAGGCTCTCTTCTTCAGCGAATTCGCTGAAAACGGCTCGCGCTTGACCGCGAAATCGCAGTCGGCTTGTGCGTTTCTCAGGTTTTGGGGATTGCCGATC
>CAZFPR010000106.1:3332-5527 GCA_964521045.1 uncultured Hyphomicrobiales bacterium | reverse complement strand
CAGCAGCGCTCCGCGAAGTATGAAGCGTTGTATCTTTCGTAGGCGAACAGCTCGTTTACGTCGGCGAGCGCCCGCACGAATTCGCCTGTCCTGGAATAGAGTTGCGCGCGCCGCCAATGTGTCTGCTGGTACCTGAACGTTCGATAATGCTTGCTCGCCAGTTCGAGCGCCGTTGTCAGATCTGCAATTGCCAAAGCCAGTTCACCGGCCTGCTCGGAAGCGAACGCGCGGGTCAAACGGTAGTCAGCGTTTAGCGGCTCCAGATTGACCGCATTGTTGGAATCCACCAACGCAGCGCGGCCGTCGCCCTTCGTTCGCTTGATCTCACTGCGGCTGTCGTAAGCTTTGGCATTCTTGGGATCGCGCTCCAGGACATAATTCAGGTCCTCTAGTGCCGCGTCATATTCCTTGGCCCTGCCACGCAGTACGCCACGATTCAGCCGATAAACCAGATCATCCGGAGCCAGTTTCGCAGCCTCGCTGTAGTCCGCGAGTGCCTTCGCCCAATCGTCTTCGGCGTATGCGGCTGCACGCTTGCCATAGACTTCAGCAAGCTCTGCGCCCTGATATTTTTTTGAATCGATCGCGATCGTGCATTTCTCGATCGCGTCCTGATTGTCCTTCGGATATCTGCAAAGTCCGATTTGCGCGAAGGAAGGTGTTGCGATCAGGCAGGCAATAAACGCAGCAAAAACATACAGCAGAAAATAGCGCTTCTTGAAGAACATTCGATCCTCCCCCGAGGCGGTAGAAAACTACCATGACCTGCCTTTGGGGAGAAGCGCGCTAAAGCACGACGTCCTTGAACGGCATCGGCAGGCGGTCGAGCGAAATCCAGCCCGCCTTCCACATCGCGTAGCCGCCGAAGAACAGGATTGTCGAAACGATCGTGGTGGCAATCACTTTCCTGAAAAGCTGCGGCATCACCGGCGCGCCGGGATCGGTTCCCTCTTCACGCGCAACACCCGCCTCGTGCTGCGAACGCACGCCCCACGGCAGGATGGCGAACAGCACCGTCCACCACACAATGAAATAGATCGCGGCTGCCAGCATGATGTTCATGGATCAGGCCTGCTCGATCTCCGTAAGCGTTCCGAGAAAATCCTTCGGATGCAGGAACAGCACGGGTTTGCCGTGTGCGCCGATCTTGGGATTGCCGTCGCCGAGTACGCGCGCGCCGGTCGCTTTCAGCTGATCGCGGGCCGCGAGAATATCGTCCACCTCGTAGCATACGTGGTGCACGCCGCCGTCCGGGTTACGCTCGAGAAACTTCGCAATCGGAGAGTTGTTGCCGAGCGGCTCCAACAGCTCGATCTTGGTGTTCGGCAGCGTGATGAACACCGTCGATACGCCGTGATCCGGCTGCGCCACGATTGCGGACACTTCCGCGCCGAGCTTCTTCTTGTAGACTTCCGACGCCGCCTTGATGTCTTTCACGGCAATCGCAACGTGGTTGAGCCGTCCGATCATGATGCACCTCTCGAACTTCTATATCTCTAGCACGAGCACATGGCAGGTGGGCTTCTTGCCCCATGCGGCATTCACCGCGCCCCGCACGCTCCTGCGGATGGCCTCGCCGACCACGTCGGCATCGCGTCTGCGTGCCCGAGGCAGGCCCTCGAATCCGCTGTAGACCGCTTCCACGATCAGGTCGAACATCGAACCCTCGCTGCCCGCCTGTTCGGGAATCCCCGCGAACTCCACCACGGGTTCGTCCGCCATTTCGCCACGGCCCTGCAACGCGACCGCAATCGAGATCACGCCCGAGAACGAGAGCCGCTTGCGGTCCTTCACGACATCGTCGTTCGCCGAAATCAGGAGCGAACCGTCCTTGTAAAGCCGCCCGGACTGAAACTGGTCGATCACACCCGCGGACGAAGTCAGCCGCACGATGTCGCCGTTCCGGCAGGAAACGATTTCGCGGATGCCCGCCTCGCGTGCGACCGTCGCGTTCTCGTGCAGATGCAGCGCTTCGCCGTGCACCGGCACCACGAGTTCAGGCTTCAGCCACTCGTACATTTTCTTGAGTTCGCCGCGCCGTGGATGTCCGGACACGTGCACGAGTTCGGTGCGGTCGGTGATGACCTCAATGCCCTTGTTGATCATGGCATTGAGGATGCGGTTTACGGGCTTTTCGTTACCCGGGATCGTGCGGGACGAGAGAATGAGCGTATCGCCCGGAGAAAGTTCGATTG
>CAZFPR010000106.1:0-3322 GCA_964521045.1 uncultured Hyphomicrobiales bacterium | reverse complement strand
CAGCGCCGCGCGCGGCTCGCCCTGGCTACCCGTGAGCAGCACGAGCGCCTTGTCCGGCGGCAAAGTCTGGTAGGCGTCCACTCCCCGAAACGGCGGAACGCCGTCGAGATAACCGAGTTCGCGCGCGACCCCGATCACGCGCTCCATCGCACGGCCGGCTACGATCACCTGTCGCCCGCAGGCATGCGCTGCAAGTGCCGCCGAACGCAGCCGCGCGACATTCGAGGCAAACGTCGTCATCGCGACACGGCCCTTGGCGCGCTCGATGATCTTCTTCAGGTTCTCCGCGACATCACTCTCGGACGGCGATATTCCGTCGCGCACGGCGTTCGTAGAGTCACAAACCAGCGCGCGCACGCCCTCTTCGCCGATCGCGCGGAATTTCCGTTCGTCCGTAATTTCGCCGACGCCGGGACTTGCATCGAGCTTCCAGTCGCCGCTGTGCACGACGAGTCCCGCCGGCGTGCGGATGGCGAGCGAATGGCTTTCCGGAATGGAATGCGCGACCGGCACGAACTCGACATCGAACGAGCCGATCGTCACCCGCCCGCCGACCGGCACCACAGTCACCGGCACTTCCGGCGCATTCGGCTCCATCACCTTCTTCGAGGCGATCAACGTCGCGGTGAAGGGTGTGGCGTAAACCGGCACGCGCAGCTTCGGCCAGAGGTCGAACAACGCGCCAACATGATCTTCATGACCGTGCGTGATCACGATCCCCTTGATGTCGCGGCGCTGCTCCTCGGCAAACCCGATATCCGCCATCACGAGATCGATCCCCGGCGTGTCGCTGTCGCCGAAGGAAACACCCATATCGACGCAGAGCCACTCGCGCCGGTTGCCCGTCGCGAGACCATAGAGCGCGAGATTCATGCCGATCTCTGATAAATTCACGATGGCCGTTCGCGAGCGCCAAGACAAGCGCGCCCTCGCCATCGATTTCCTCGAAACGCCCGCCGAGCGTCCGCTCCGGCAGCTTCACCTCGATCTCGCGGCCCAGCTCGTATGCGCGCTCGAGCCACGCCTGCCTCGTGGCTGCAAATGCGCTGCCGCGCTTCCACTGTGCAAGACGATCCAGCATACGGACGGCGAGACGCTCGAACAGCGCCGTGGGCGCTACACGAAAGCCCTCGTTCGCCAGATCAGTCACGGGGTAAGCCATGTTTGCCGGATGATGCGCGCAGTTGATGCCGATGCCCGTGACGACAGCCTGCTTCGATCCTGCAATCGCACCTTCGACGAGAATGCCGACGAGCTTCTTTCCGTCGAGCAGCACGTCGTTCGGCCATTTCAGCCGCAGGCGTGCCGGATCGAGTGCAGGAACCGCATCCCGAACAGCATCATGAACCGCGAGTGCCGCGACGAAACAGATCTGCGGCGTAAGCGCAGGCGGCGCGGGATCGTAGAGCAAGAGCGACGAATAGAGATTGCCCGGTTCGGAAATCCAGTGGCGTCCGCGGCGTCCCCGTCCCGCGATCTGTTTTTCCGCGACGATCCATTGCTCCGGCGCGCCGGAAGCCGCACGCGCAAGCGCTTCGGCATTGGTAGAGCCGATTTCCGCGAAATGAGCTACGGCAAGTCCGCCTGCGACAGCCGGAAATCCCGTCATCTCAGAACAGCGACTTCGCAGCCGCGTTGGCTGCCGCGACCAGCGGTGCCGGATAGACGAAGAACAGGATTGTAAAGGCGCCCGCGAGCAACATTACGGCCCCGACCGGCTTAGAAATCGGCAGGAAGCGCTGCACCGGCTCGTCAATGTACATGAGCTTCACGATACGCAGGTAGTAATAAGCGCCGACCACGCTCGCCAACACGCCGATCACGGCAAGCACGTAGAACTTGCCCTGGATGGCGGCGAGGAAGACGTAGAACTTCGCAAAGAAGCCTGCGAGCGGCGGAATGCCCGCAAGCGAGAACATCAGGGCAGCGAGAATAAACGCCATCACCGGCTGCGTGCGCGCAAGGCCCGAAAGCTCGCTGATCTCCTCGACCTGCCCGCCGTCGCGGCGCATCGCGATAATGCAGGCAAACGTCCCGAGCGTCATCGCAAGATAGATCGACATATAGATCAGCACGCTGGACACGCCGGCCTCGGTTCCCGGCGCAAGGCCGACCAGCGCATAACCGACATGGCCGATGGAAGAATACGCCATCAGGCGTTTGATGTTCTTCTGGCCGATGGCGGCAAACGCCCCGAGCACCATGGACGCAATCGCGACGAAGACGACGATCTGCTGCCACTGCGACGCGATCGCCGGGAAAGAAGTTACCGCGACACGGCAGAACAGCGCGATGGCGGCCACCTTCGGCGCCGCCGCGAAGAATGCTGTGACTGGCGTCGGCGCACCTTCATAGACGTCCGGCGTCCACATATGGAACGGCACGGCGGACACTTTGAATGCGAGGCCCGCGAACAGAAACACGATGCCGAAGATCAGGCCGATGGACGGCGTCTTCGCCGCAGCCGCGATGCCCGCGAACGAAACCGTGCCGGTGAACCCGTAGATCAGCGACGAACCGTACAAGAGCATGCCGGATGAAAGCGCACCGAGCACGAAATATTTCAGGCCCGCTTCGGTCGAGCGCACGTTGTCGCGGTCGATTGCCGCGATCACGTAGAGCGATAGCGACATCAGTTCGATGCCGAGATAGAGCGAGATTAAATCCCTTGCCGATACCATCACCATCATGCCGGCGACCGAAAGCAGCACGATGACTGAAAATTCGAAGCGGTTGAGCTTGTTATTGCGCCAGAACGGCGCGGACATGATGAGTGCCGCGGCCGCGCCGATCATGATCAGCACCTTGAAGAAGCGCGCGAAGGCATCGACCACAATGCTGCCGCCGAAGAGACTGGCGGGTGCCGTCGGCTGCAACAGGACCGCAACCAGCGCCGCCGCAAGCACGACGAGCGCGCCGAATTCGACGAGCGGCGTCGAGTTGTCGCCCTTGAATACGCCGAGCATAAGAAGCGCCATCGCGCCGATCACGACGATGAGTTCGGGCAGAACCGGCATGAGAGAAGCTAGCGTCATGGCGGCTATTGCACTCCGAGCAGCGCGGCTTTGGCGGGCATGAGCGCCGCCTTGGACTGCGCGACGAGATTTCCAACCGCCGCGGCACTCATGTCGAGCACCGGCGCCGGATAGAACCCGAACAGAAGCGTGAGGATGACAAGTGGCGCGAGGATAGCAATTTCGCGCCGGTCGAGATCGGTGATGCCTTTCAGGCTGTCTTTTTCGATCACGCCGAATACGACACGCCGGTAGAGCCAGAGCGCGTATGCCGCAGACAGGATCACGCCAGTCGTGGCGAAGACGGC